>JBIIFA010000092.1:0-7190 GCA_044237565.1 Flavobacterium sp. | reverse complement strand
TTTAATAATTCTATTATTTTAGGTTTTATATTTTCAAATTCAATTTGATTTATGTATTTCGTTTCATACAATAAATCTAACCAATATTCTGTTTCGTTAGCTTCTTTTAGTGAAATCGATAATTTATTTATAAAATCAGCTTTACTTTGCGCATGTTCTGCTTCTCTAATATTTGCTCCAATTGATGTCCCAGAACGTAAAACTTGTTTTGATAAAACAAACTCTTTTCTTTCGGCTAAAACTTTATAAAGACCAACGATTTCAATTGCAAATAAAAATGATTTTTCTTTGATAACGTTTCGTTTCTCCATCCTTTAATGTTACATTATCAATTATCAATTATCAATTATCAATTATCAATTGACTTCCAAATCCAATTTCATCACAAATGTACTGACCATTTTGACAATAGCCAACTAATTCGTCCTTAATAAATTGCAAAACTTTTTCTTTTGTGTTTTCTGGGTACAAAACATGCACATTTGCCCCCGCATCCAATGTAAAACAAACGGGAATTTGGGTTTCATTTCTGAATTTCCAAATCGCGTTTATAATTTCTAAAGTATTGGGTTTCATCAAAATAAAATACGGGATTGAGGTCATCATCATTGCGTGTAAAGTCAAGGCTTCGTTTTCTACAATTTTGATAAATTCGCTTAAATTTCCACTTTCAAAAATTGAAATCAAGGCATCTAAATTTTCATGAGCTTGTGTGAACCGCCTTTCGGCAAATGGGTGACCGTGCATTAAATCGTGTCCAATCGTGCTCGAAACTTGCTTTTCGCCTTTGTCAACCAGCAATATTGTATCTTGATAGTTCTTGAAATTATCGTGAATTGCGTTTGGAAATTCAACTCCAAATAAATCGGAACTTCCAGAAATGTTATTGTGATTTCCCCAAACTACAACGCTTCCTTTAACACTTCTGCAAGCACTTCCTGAGCCTAATCGAGCCAAAAACGAAGCTTTTTTATAGAAATAATCATCAGTCATTTCTGTCCCGAAGTTTCGGGATAGCAATTTTTCTAAACTCATAAAATTCATTGCTAAAGCTGCCATTCCAGAAGCTGACGACGCTATTCCCGAACTGTGTGGAAAGGTATTTCGAGTATCAATTGTGAAATGGTAGTCTTTCAAAAAAGGTAAATAAACTTCAATTCGTTCTAAAAATTTCTGAATTTTAGGCTTGAAATCTTCTTTTGGTTTTCCTTCAAATAGCAAATCAAAAGAGAAGTTTCCGTCGTTATTTTTTTTGGCGAAAGCCAATTTAGTTTGGGTTTTACAGGAATTTAATGTAAAACTCACGGAAGGATTTGCAGGAATTTGACTATTCTCGTCGTCTTTTTTCCCCCAATATTTCACTAATGCAATGTTGCTTGGTGCACTCCACGAAAAATTTCCACTTTCTACAGAATATTCGTATTTTGAAGGTATAAAATCGTTTGCTGAACTCATAAACGGTACTAATTTTTACAAAGATACTTTTTTTGATTTATACGTTGAATTAATTTGACTATTTCACGCAAAGTTTCCTTAAATTTGTTATCTAAATTAAATAATTATGAACAAATATAAACGAATTTTAATTGTTGTTGCAACATGTCTTGCAATTGGTTATTTTTCTGGAATGGCAACGAAATCATCCGTTACCACTTGGTTTCCTAACTTAATAAAGCCAAGTTTTAACCCGCCAAGTTGGGTTTTTGCGCCTGTTTGGTCGATGCTTTATATCATGATGGGAATTGCCGCAGGATTGGTTTGGAATAGAATTGATACAAACAGAAAATTGGTCAAAAAAGCATTAATTTTCTTTGCAATTCAGTTGGCTTTGAATTCACTTTGGTCGATTTTATTCTTTGGATTACACAACCCAATGTTGGCCTTAATAGAAATTGTTCTCTTGTGGTTGATGATTTATGAAACCTACATTCAATTTGGAAAAATCGATAAAATTGCGGGTTATTTATTTATACCATACCTACTTTGGGTGAGTTTCGCTTCTGTTTTGAATGCTAGTATTTGGTGGTTGAACCGAGGGTAATATTCAGTTGGTCTATGTAATTTTAAATATACTACTATTTAAAAAGTTGCATCCCCTTCAATTTCTCCATATAATCCCGTTGATTTGATAATCTCGGAATTTTGTGTTGACCACCCAATTTGTTTTGATCTTTCAACCAATCATAAAATAAATTCGGTCTTGCAATATTAACTTGCAATGGATTTAAGGTCATATTATTGTAGCGTTTGGCTTCATAATCTGAGTTTAAAGTTTGCAGCGTTTCATCTAATATTTTTCCAAAAGCAACCGCATCGGATGGTTTTTTCTTGAATTCAATCATCCATTCGTGTGCGCCTTTTTCCTTGTCTTTCATGAAAATGGGAGCTACTGTATAATCCACCACTTCGGTATTCGTAAGTTGGCAAGCTTTGGCAATTGCCTGATCGGTATTTTCTACCATTAATTCCTCGCCAAAAACATTAATGTGGTGTTTCGTCCTTCCCGTTACCCGAATGCGATACGGATTCAAAGAGGTAAAGCGAACGGTATCACCAATCATATAGCGCCACAACCCTGAATTTGTAGTAATTACAATGGCGTAATTTTTATTCAATTCAACATCGCACAAGCGGATGGCAATTTGGTTCAAACTTCCAAAAGTTTTCATCGGGATGAACTCATAGAAAATTCCATAATCCAACATCAACAGTAAATCATTGGAATTATTCAAATCCTGAATGGCAAAAAAGCCTTCGGAAGCATTGTATATTTCGTAGTATTTGAAATCGGATTTCGGAACTATTTTTTGATATTGCTCTCGATACGGATCAAAACTTACGCCGCCATGAAAATAGACTTCTAAATTCGGCCAGATTTCTAATAAATTTTCTTTTCCGGTTTCTTCTAAAACTTTGTTCATTAGCACCAACATCCACGAAGGAACTCCAGCAAAACTAGTTACATTTTCAGTTTTCGTTTCATTGATAATGGCCGAAATTTTCGTTTCCCATTCACTCATCAAGGAAACTTTATTGCTAGGGGTGCTACTGAATTCAGCCCAAATCGGCATGTTTTCAATTAGAATTGCTGATAAATCTCCAAAAAAAGTGTTGTTGTTTTCATAGATCTGAGAACTTCCACCAAGACGCAAACTTTTGCCCAAAAACAACTCCGAATTTTCATTGTTATTCAAATACATGCACAATAAATCCTTACTTCCTTTATAGTGACAATCTTCCAAAGCTTCTGCACTTACGGGAATAAATTTGCTTTTCGCATTGGTAGTTCCACTTGATTTGGCAAACCATTTTACAGGTGTTCCCCAAAATACATTTTGTTCGCCTTGTCGCGTTCGCTCTATTAAAGGCTGCAAATCTTCGTAGGTTGAAATTGGAACTCTTTCTGTAAAAGTAGCGTATGATTTAATCGATTCAAAACCGTTTTCTATACCAACAATTGTATGTTCTGAAGAACGAATTAAGTTCATCAGCAATTCTTCTTGTACCTCGTTTGGGTATTTTAAAAACAACTCAATCTGATGAATGCGTTGTTTCAAAACCCAAGTGGCAATCGAATTGATAATTGTTATCGGCATTCTGATTTAGATTTTAGAATTAGATCTTTAGATTTGTAAAACGATAAACAAATGCTAACTTTACCAAATATAGCAAATTTTGCGGAACTTTATACTTTAAACCTTAAACTTTTAAATTAATGACTTACGAAGGCGTCCTCAAAAAAATGCAAACTGAGTTCGAAAATCCCATTCAGTATTATTTGATTTTCCAAGATAGTTTTCTAAATGTAAATCAGTTATTGAATAAGGATTTTGAAATTAATTTTGTGGGTTACGAATGTTTGAATTGTGGAAAAAAGAAGAAAATTTTCCGTCAAGGATTTTGCTATGATTGTTTTTTCTCAAGTCCTGCGGTAGGCGATTGGATTATGAAACCAGAGTTGAGTACCGCACATCTCGGAATTCAAGATCGAGATTTGGCATATGAAGAAAAGGTGCAATTGCAACCCCATATTGTTTATTTGGCTTTGTCAAGTGAAGTGAAAGTTGGAGTTACACGAAACACACAAGTTCCCACGCGTTGGATTGATCAAGGTGCCGAAAAGGCAATTGCAATTGTTGAAGTTCCCAATCGGTATTTGGCGGGAATAACTGAAGTTGCGCTTAAAAATCATTTTGCTGATAAAACCAATTGGCGTAAAATGCTCACAAATGATATTGCACATATCGATTTAATTGAAGCTCGTTCCAAATTAGAGCAATTAATACCCGCAGAAGTTCAAGATTATTTTCATTCAGAAAAAAATGATTTATATGAAATGAACTATCCCGTTTTGGAATATCCTAAAAAAATAAACAGTTTAAGTTTAGATAAAACTCCAAATTTCAAAGGGAAATTAACTGGCATAAAAGGGCAATACCTGATTTTTGAAGACGGAACAGTTTTCAACGTTAGAAGTTCAGAAGGGTATGTGGTGCGAATTGATGTTTAAACAAAAACCCTTTTAAAATTAAATGTTTAAAAGGGTTTTTGTATTATTTTTTCTTCCCAAAAAAACCTTTCAATAATCCTTCCGCTTTTGTTTTCAAATCTTCTTTTGGTGTTTTTGTTTTTGACGTGTCTTTTTTAGTACCGTTCAACAAATCCTTTAAAGCATTTGTTCCTTGGTTTACCAATTTTTCTTTTTGCTGTTTTACCAATTGCGTAGTTAAATTAGAAACCGCACTTTTCATATCGGTGGTTACTTTCGGACTTTTAAATGTTCCTGTAAGAACTGCATTTACTGGAATATTTTCCAGTTTATTGGCATCTGAAGGCGATAATTTTGCAATCAATTTATTGGCTTCAGCACCTAAATATTTGGCAGGGACATCTAGTTTCAAATTGTAATTCATCGTTTGGTCAAAACCATGAGTTCCGCTTGCAGTAACTTTAATGTCTTGGTATTTGATGTCAAAAGGGTTCACGTTTACTTTTCCATCTTTAAAGGATAATTTTGCCTTTACATCATTTAAATTCAATTTCTTTAAATCAATGAATTTCAAATTAGCACTCAACGCTGTTAGGATTTCAGCATTTGAGGGATTTATTGTAGTCGATAACAATTGACCTGCTAAATCTCCAGAAATTGTTTTTAAATCGGGAGTCATTTTTCCAGCATCTAAATTTCCTGAAAGTTGAATGGTAGAATTCAGTTTTCCATTGATAACACCTGCAATTGGTGCTATTTTTTTCATCATTTCTAATTGCGTAAACGTTTGCTGAATATCGACTTGGTTCAATCCCAAATCCATTTTGAAATTTGGTATTTTTTCTTTTGTGGAAACCGAACCGTTCATGCCAATTGTTCCCCCAAAAATAGAAGTTTTCATGTTTTCCAAAGTGGCCTTTTGATCTTTGATGATTAATTTCCCCGAAACAGCTTTCAATACTAAATTATCATATAAAACTGTATTTGCTTTTGCATTTAGCGTGCAATTTAAAAAAGCAGGAATTTTCATCGCTTCTTTTGATACCGCTTCTTTTGGAGTTGCTTCAGCCGACATGAAATCGGAAACTGCCAATTGGTTTGAAACCAAATTGAAATTTCCTTTCAGCTCTTGTTTTTTAAATAGAAACCCATAGAAATTGTCTAAAACTCCCGTGACATTCAAATCACTTTTTCCAGTTGTGGCTTTAAATTCTTGTAAATTGATGCGACTTGGATTGAACTGAACCGTTGCTTGTGAAATCGCTAATTTTTTTCCTTTGTCATCGGTATATTTGAATCCCGATAAACTCATTGTTCCCGAATTAGCTATGTTTTGATACTCGCTTTTGGTTACCGATTCCATGTCAAATTTGGTATTTACATCGGCTTTTAAAATTCCAGAAAGTGGTTTTGCTAATTTTATTGGATACGCTTTGGAAAGGTTTGAAAGGTTGATAGTTCCCTTCAAAGCCGCGTCAACCAAAGGGTTTTTGGTAATGTTTCTGATATTTGCTTTGGCATCAAAAACATCTTGGTCGATTTTAAATGACAATTTATCTAAATTTACATAGGTGTCGTTCAAAATTCCAGTTTCATTAATTATTTTGGTGTCAATCACAATATTCGTAACCGATTTTGTTAAGTTTGGGTATTGAAACGAAGCATTGTTGGAAGCGATTTCTATATTGAATTTTGGGACTGTTGTTTCAGAATACAATCCTTTGGCAAAGCCAATTACTGAAAATTCACCAGTGGTTTTCACGTCTTTTACACTTCCAGAATAGGCCGATGGAATCAACCCCAAGAAGTTTTCAAAGGAAGATGTTGGCGTTTTAAACTTTAAATCATAATTCTGACCGGCTTCAACCAATTGGATAAAACCATCAAATTCCAAAGGTAGTTTGTTGATTTGGGCTTTATTTTCCTTAAAAGTATATTTGCTTTTATCTAAATCAATTCCCAAAACCGCATCCAATGTCAGCGGCACTTTTTTCATATAATTGATTTTGTCCATGTCCAATGAAACTTTTGCGGATGATTGTGTCACCAAATCCAATTTTGAACTTGCAAAATCGCCCATTCCAGAATGGTTCAAACTATCCAATCTCATTTTGATTTTTGAACTTTCGTCAAAATAGCTGAAGGTATAATTGTCAATAGAATATTCCTTAATTTTCAATGATAATGGCTTGCTTTTACTTGCGTCTTTTTCGTCTTTATTTTTCAAAGCTATGTCAAAATTCCCAATTCCATCTTTGTTGAAAACTATATTTATCAAACCGTTTTTTGAAGTAATCGCTTCAATATTCATCGCTTCCTTTTTTCCTTTGAACAATTCTTTTATAGACATTTTCAAATTCAATTCTCCCAAATACACCAAAGTATCTCCTTCAAAAGGAGCTTTATTGATAATACTCAATTTTTCAATAGTAACATTTGCTTGCGGGAAACTCTTAAACAAACTTAAATCAGCAGTAGCGAAATCGACTTTTGCGTCTACATTTTCATTAATAGATTCAAGAATTTTTGCGTTTATTTGATCTTTAAAAAAATAGGGAATTGCAAATAATGCGGTAACAATTAGTAAAATAGCAATTCCTGTGATTTTTAAAATTTTCTTTTTCATGGGTTTTATTTATTTCAATTAACACAATAAGTTAGACTTCTATTTTATATTAATTTCAAAAGGCATCAAAAATTG
>JBIIFA010000229.1:0-2527 GCA_044237565.1 Flavobacterium sp. | reverse complement strand
AGTTTCGCCTCCTGTAGAATGAATGGTTACTCCGTAGGTTTTCAATTCTGCAATTAATTCTTCTGTTCCATTGATAATTGCCGAAATTACTTCTGACGTAATTAGGTTTTTATTTCTTCCAATTGTGGAAGATAATAAAATATTATCGGTAGCGCCAACACACAATAAATCGTCGATATTCATGATTAATGCGTCTTGTGCAATGCCTTTCCATACAGAAACATCACCTGTTTCTTTCCAATACATATACGCCAACGAGGATTTTGTTCCTGCGCCGTCAGCGTGCATTATGAGGCAATAGTCTTCGTCTTGCGTTAAATAATCGGGGATGATTTTACAAAAAGCTTGCGGATACAAACCTTTATCAATGTTTTTTATTGCGTTGTGAACGTCTTCTTTGGATGCTGAAACACCGCGAAGTGCATACCGTTTACTTGTATCTGAACTCATTTTTTTGTTGTGTAGTTGTTTGCAAAGATAATCGGAATTTTCGGATGTGAAATTTTGAATTGTTGGAAATATATAAATATTTAATTTTCTACAATCATAATTTCCACTCGGCGATTGTCTTCTTCCTCTTGCTCGGATTTTTCAGGTATGGGGTGAACGGGCATTGAGTTTCCAAAACCTTTATAGGTAATTCGCTTTCTATTGATTTGATTTTGTAATAAAAACATAAAAATTGATTTGGCTCTTGGTCCCGAAACATCATACTGACCGGGAACTGTTTGACAACAAATATGTCCTTGTATTTGGATTTTTAGTTTTGGATTGTCGTTCATTACACACAACAATTCATATAAAATAGGCTTTGATTTTGGTAATAACTTCGGTGAATTATTATAAAAATAGATGTTTTTGAGTTTGATGATATCGCCCACTTTTGCGGTCTTTAAAGCCAAATTCAATTCTTCAAGCAAAATAGCTTCTTTGGTTTTCGGAATAGATTCCTTTATTATTTCATAAACTACTGTAACTTTTCTGTTTTCGGATTGAATTTTTGACTGCTCAAAATCTTTACCGAAGCCTTTGCTTTCGTAATCACTTTTTATTTTTACATTTCTGTCCTTTAAAAAATCATAAACCGATTGCACGCGCTTCCATGACAAAGTATCATTATAAGTATTGGAACCTTCCCAATCGCAAAAACCATAAACTTTCTGAACCTCAATGTTTTTTGATGTAGCAACCCAATCAACTAATTTTTGATTCGCACCCATATTGATTTCGTATTTATCAAAATCAAAGAAAATTTCCAACCTCTCTTGTGCTTTTATAGTTCCTAAATTTATAAGAACCAATGCTAATATCAGTTTCAATTTCATTATTTTATTTTGAAGTTTAAAAAAGTTGCAATCAAAGTTACTACATTTTTAGAAAATAAAAAAACCTAATATAAATTACATATATCAGGTTTTAAAAACTTTACTTTTCTACTTCTATTTAGTAAACAATAATTCTCTGTATTTTGTTAAAGTCCAAATTTCATCGTCTACTAAAAGCTCTAATTTATCGCAATGGTCTCTAATGATTTCGAAAAATGGTTTTACTTTATTGCAATACGCTTCGGCCATTTCTAAAGCATCTGTAATCACATTTGCTTTTCTTCGGGCATCGGTCATTTCCTCAACTTTAGTATTGATACCCTCAATATGCTTAGAAATTTCTTTGATTAAACGGATTTGCTCTTTGGCAATTTTCTCAAAATCGGAACCAAAAATTTCTTTCAGTCCTTTTACATTTTCTATCAAGGTATTTTGATACCTAATGGCGGTTGGAATAACATGATTTTGGGAAATATCTCCCAAAACACGTCCTTCAATTTGGATTTTCTTTGTATATTCTTCTAGTTCAATTTCGTAACGTGCTTCCACTTCCACGTGATTCATAATTCCCATTTCTGAAAATAAATCCAATGCTTGCTTAGAAGCTCTGGCTTTCAATGCTTCGGGAGTCGTTTTTGAATTGCTCAAACCTCTTTTGGCCGCTTCAATTTCCCAAGCTTCGCTATAACCATCGCCTTCAAAAAGAATTTTCTTAGATACTTTGATGTATTCTCTCAAAACATTGAAAATAGCATCGTCTTTTTTCATTCCTTTTGATTCTATCAACCCATCGACTTCAATTTTGAAATCTTTCAATTGTTTGGCAACAATCGTATTCAAAGTGGTCATCGCATTGGAACAATTTGCAGAAGAACCAACGGCTCTAAATTCAAATTTATTTCCTGTAAAGGCAAATGGAGACGTTCTATTTCTATCGGTATTATCCAAAAGTACATCTGGAATTTTACCAACCACATTCAATTTTAAATCAGTTTTCTCTTCAGGTGATAATTTTCCAGAAGTCACCCCTTCTAATTCGGCCAAAACTTTGGTTAATTGTTCACCAATAAAAACCGAAATAATTGCTGGTGGCGCTTCATTAGCTCCCAATCTGTGGTCGTTACTTGCAGTTGCAATCGCACCTCGCAATAACGCTTCATAATCATTTACTGCTTTTATAGTATTGATAAAGAAAGTCAAAA
>JBIIFA010000228.1:0-2531 GCA_044237565.1 Flavobacterium sp. | reverse complement strand
AAAAAAGTTTCATCATAAGCCGCTTTAGAAAACCTCATATCTGCGGCAGCACACAAATGACCTCGGTCATAACCCGATTTTTTATAATTATCCGAGGCAGCAGATGCTGAAATTACTTTTGGATCATCAATAAATCGCGTTCTTTTGAAATGTCCAATTCCTTCATCAGAACTTCTTAGAAAATAAGAAACCCATTCGGCTCGTTCATACTTTTCATTGTAAGAAAGTGCATAATAGTTGTGTTTTATAACTTGATGCGTTGTTGAAGTTGGTAAATAAGCAAAGGGTGATTGCCGCTGGAAAGTAATGAAAGTAGTAGGTTTAGAATAAAATCCAAAACTTAAAAAAAACAAAGCTACTATTGGAATTAACAATTTCAATTTTTTCATGAAAGATATTTAAGGAGTAATGAAATTCAAATACTATTTTTTATCGTTGGTCAATCCATACATAATTGATTGAAGTAAGGAAAGTACAATACTAAAAAGCAATGCCGTCCAAAAGGAATCCACGCTAAAACCACCAACAATTTGGGTACATAATAAAATGAGAATCGCATTTATTACCAATAGAAACAATCCTAAAGTGAAAATTGTAACTGGAAGTGTGAATAAGACTAATATTGGTTTTACAAATATATTCAATAGCCCTAAAACTATTGCCACAATAATTGAAGTTGCAAAATTCGCCACATGAACCCCTCTCATAAAATGAGAAATCAACATAACTAACACCGCCGTAATGAGTATTTTAAAAAGTAATTTCATAGTTCAAATGAATTTAAATATTATAAATTTAAGAAATAAATTTGATTCTTAAACTTGTTTCAAAAAATTCAAGGTCAATTCTAAAAATTCTTGCGGTTTTTCGGCGTGAAGCCAATGCCCAACATTTGAGATTGTGCTTAATTCGGCTTTTGAAAAATGGTGTTTTATAGCTTCAAAATCAGAATCTAAGATGTAATTTGAATTACCACCTCTTATAAATAATGTAGGTTTTTCAAATCGTGCGTTTTCTGGAAGGGCAGTTCCTATTTGGTCAATTTGCTTGTTGAAAACCGCCAAATTAAAACGGAAAGCCAATTGTCCTGGTTCAACCCAATACAAACTTTTTAATAGAAATTGACGGGTGCCAAAATCTGAAATGTATTTAGATAGGATTTCCTCAACTTCACCCCTACTTGGTTTTAAAGAAAAATCTATTGCGTTCAAACCTTCTAAAATAGTTTGGTGGTGCTGCGGATAAAATTTTGGTCCAATGTCTGCAACTATTAATTTGTTTACCAATTCAGGATGTATTGTTGCCAAAAGCATCGCTACTTTTCCACCCATTGAATGTCCGATGCAATCAATTTTTTCTAAATTATTTACTTTGCAATAGTCTAAAACGTCTTGAACCATTACATCATAATTGAAAATTTCAGAATGAAAACTTCGGCCGTGGTTGCGTAAATCTAGAAGATGCACTTGAAATCCTTCTTGTGCGAATTGCGCTCCAAGGGTTTTCCAATTGTCTGCCATACCAAGAAATCCGTGGAGAATTAGAAGCGATTTAACCCCCGAAGTGTGACCTGAAACCGATGGCATAATAATGCTATTTAATATTGTTTTTGGTGTTGGCATTTTTTAAGATTCAATTGTGTAAACGAAATTATGTTATTTGTTCGGATTTGCGTGAGGGACGGAAGTGTAAATCCCACGCTTTTGGGCGTGGATTGTAGCGGACTGCCCGACCCTTGTGGTCACGCCCGAATTATTATTTTAATTTTTGCAAATACATATTTATAACGTTGTCCAAGCCGAGATATAGCGCTTCGCAAATTAAGGCGTGACCGATGGAAACTTCGAGTAAATTTGGGATGTTTTGTTTGAAAAAGAGTATGTTTTCCAAACTCAAATCGTGTCCTGCATTGATTCCTAATTCCAATTCGTTAGCCAAATTTGCAGCAGCAACATAAGGAGCGATTCCGTTTTTATTTCCCAAACCGTATTCGTGGGCAAAACTTTCGGTATATAATTCGATTCTTTCGGTTCCAATAATTGCGGCGCCTTGAATCATTTCCAAAGTTGGATTAACAAAAATAGAAGTTCTGATTCCGTTTCTTTGAAATTCTTGAACTATTTCCGATAGAAAATCCTTGTGTTTTATGGTATTCCAACCTGCATTTGAAGTAATTGCATCGTCGGCATCGGGAACCAAAGTTACTTGAGTTGGTTTTATTTTTAATACTAAATCGATGAAATTTCGCTCTGGATTTCCTTCAATATTGTATTCGGTGTAAACAATTTCCTTCAAATCGCGGGCATCTTGATAGCGAATATGACGCTCATCTGGGCGCGGATGAATCGTAATTCCCTGAGCACCAAATTTTTGGATGTCTTTTGCAACTTGCAATAAATCGGGGACATTTCCACCACGAGCATTTCGTAAAGTGGCAATTTTGTTGATATTTACGCTTAATTTTGTCATTGACTTATTTTATAAATGGAATTATTATAAATTCTTGACAAAAATACAAAGTAAAACAGGTT
>JBIIFA010000091.1:0-7230 GCA_044237565.1 Flavobacterium sp. | reverse complement strand
GTAGTTTTTCCGTGATCCACGTGACCAATTGTACCTATATTAAGGTGGGGTTTGTTACGGTTAAAATTTTCTTTTGCCATTTTACTTAATTTTTAATCTTAGTTATATATTCGTGTTCAAATTATACATTGTTGAGCCAACTACGGGAATTGAACCCGTGACCTCTTCCTTACCAAGGAAGCACTCTACCTCTGAGCTAAGTCGGCAGAGAGTTGATTTTTGATTTTTGATTTCAGAATTAATAATCTGGAATCCGAAATCTAAAATTTCTTCTGGTGGGGAGAGCAGGATTCGAACCTGCGAAGTTCACACAGCAGATTTACAGTCTGCCCTCGTTGGCCGCTTGAGTATCTCCCCAAATAATTTATGATTTCAGATTTTAGATACTACCTAAAAGCCTCATTCTTCAACCTTAAATCTGCTTTTCTTACAATTTAACGCCCATGAAAAGTCAAAAATTTTCGTTCAAAAATCTTCACTATTTATAGAGCCGGTGGAGGGACTCGAACCCACGACCTGCTGATTACAAATCAGCTGCTCTAGCCAACTGAGCTACACTGGCATTAAATATAAAAAAAGTCCGCTATTTCTAACGGACTGCAAATGTATATTAATTTGTTTTTTAATCAAAACATTTTTATCAATATTTTTAAATTATATATAATGTTTTACTTTTTCCTTCCTTTTTGTTAACAATCGCTCCAAAGTTTCAGCTGATTGCTCTACTGCTTCCTCAAATTTTTTGCACTGCTTTTTTACCATAAACTCATCTCCAGGAACAAGTACCCTAATCTCAACACTTTTGTTCTCTTTCTCGCTAATTTTTTCCACTTTTAGAAATACGTCAGCCGAGACAACTTTGTCATAATACTTCTCCAACCTGTCCATTCTTTCTTGAATAAAACTTACTAATTTTCCGTCAACATTAAAGTTAACAGCATGAACATTTACATTCATAATCAAATTTTTATTGGTTAAACACTATTTATTTTTTGTTTCTTGGATGCGCATCTCCGTATACTTTTTTCAACTCATACAAACTACTTTGTGTGTAGATTTGTGTCGATGCTAAACTTGAATGCCCCAACAATTCTTTAACCGAATTTAAATCTGCACCATTGTTTAATAAATGAGTTGCAAATGTGTGCCTAAGAATATGCGGGCTTCTTTTTACCTTCTCCGAAACAGCACTAAAGTAGTTATTTATCAAACGATACACAAGCGAATCATTCATTTTAACGCCTTTTAACGTTAAGAAAAAATACTCGTTATCGGTAATTCGTTCTAAATAAGCTCGTTCCGTTAAATACAATTTAAATTGATTTGTTATTATTGGTAATAAAGGTAAGATTCTTTCCTTATTTCTCTTTCCCAAAACCTTTAAAGTAGCATTTGAAAGATCGATATTTATTATTTTCAGATGAATTAATTCCGTTCTTCGAATTCCTGTTGTATAAAACAAGTCAATGATCAATTTATCTCGAACGCCTTCAAATCCATCTGGATATTTTATTTGGTGCAAAACCTCGTCTAATTCTTTTTCAGAAAAAGGAATTTGAAGTGTTTTTGGAGTTTTTAGCGATTTGTGTTTCAATAAAGGACTGACATCTATTTGTTTGATTTTCAACAGAAATTTGTAATATGACTTTAACGCCGTTATTTTTCTATTTACGGAAGTATTGGATATCGCATTATCAACTAAAGCAACAATCCAACTTCGGATTAAACTGTAATTGACATCCGATAAGTCATCGGAATCAAATTCGGATTTTATGAATGACTCAAAAGAAACAACGTCATTTATATAAGCAATAACCGTATGAGGCGAATACTTTTTCTCTAATTGCAAATAATCTTGAAATGCCGCTTTACTATTTTCCATAAAAAAAACCGTTAGCATCAAAGTTATAAAACTTTAATGACTAACGGTTATATTTGTTGAAGTTATTTACTAACTTTCTAAACCATCTTTCATGTTTTGAATGTAAGCCGCTTTTTGGATTTTCATTCTGTTTGAAACAGAAGGTTTAATAAAAGCAGTACGTGCACGTAACTGACGAACAGTTCCTGTTTTATCAAATTTTCTTTTATAGCGCTTTAATGCTCTATCGATATTTTCTCCGTCTTTAATTGGTATAATTAACATAATATAGACACCTCCTCTCGTTAAGGGTGCAAAAGTAAATATTAATTATGAATTATGAGTTATGAATTATGAATTATTTTTGAGAAGATTTGAAAAGATGAGAGACGAAGAGATAGAAGACAAAACAAAAAAGCCAAGATACAATTTCTTGATTCTTGGCTCTTTTATCTATTAGTCTATCAGTCTTTTATCTATTAGTCTATTATCTCCTCCTCTATTTCAATATATTCCTAGCGATAACTACTTTTTGAATCTCTGTAGTACCTTCCCCAATAGTACATAATTTAGAATCTCTATAGAATTTTTCTACGGGATAATCTTTCGTATATCCGTAACCACCGTGAATTTGAACAGCTTCGTTGGCTACTTTTACACAAACTTCCGATGAATACATTTTTGCCATTGCACCCATTGTGGTAACTGGTCGGTGTTGTTCTTTTAGGAAAGCTGCTTTATGTAACATTAATTCTGACGCTTCAATTTCTGTTGCCATATCAGCCAACTTAAATGAAATGCCTTGAAAACTACTAATTGGTTGCCCAAATTGATGTCTTTCTTTTGAATATTTCAATGCCGCTTCATACGCACCTTTTGCAATTCCTAATGATAATGCGCCAATTGAAATTCGTCCACCGTCTAAAATTTTCATTGCTTGAACAAAACCTTGACCAACTTCTCCTAATCTATTGGTATCAGGAATACGACACGTATCGAAAATCAATTCCGCTGTTTCGCTGGCACGCATTCCTAATTTATTTTCTTTTTTTCCTGACGTAAATCCAGACGTTCCTTTTTCAATTACAAAAGCCGTCATTCCTTTAGAATCACCTTTTTCACCAGTTCTAACTATTACAACAGCAATATCTCCTGAAATAGCGTGCGTAATAAAGTTTTTAGCGCCATTTAGAATCCAAGAATCTCCCTCTTTCACAGCGGTTGTATTCATTCTGCCTGCGTCGGAGCCCGTATTGTGCTCGGTTAAACCCCAAGCGCCAATATGTTCCCCTGTGGCTAATTTAGGAATCCATTTTTTCTTTTGTTCTTCATTACCAAAAGTCAAAATATGATTGGTACACAAAGAATTATGAGCCGCAACAGACAATCCAATAGATGGATCTACTTTTGAAATTTCTTCAACTATAGTAATATATTCGTGATAACTTAAACCCGAACCGCCCAACTCTTCAGGAACTAAAATACCCATAAAACCCATTTCTCCTAGTTTTTTAAATAGAGGAATAGGAAAAATTTGTGCTTCATCCCATTCCATTATGAAAGGACGTATGTTTATTTCCGCAAAATCCCGAATGGATTGCGCAATCATTGCCTGCGTTTCATTATAGTCGAAGTTCATAAAAGTTGTTATTTATTTTAAAAATACAAATATAAACTAATAACGTTTAATTTTTCATTGGGAAAACCGTTAATTTTTGTCAAATCCGCATTGTTTTTAAAATCACCGTTCATACTCCTATACGTTACAATTGCCTTAGCCAAAGCGTACTTAAAATAAGGAAAAAGCATCAATTCTTTAATCGAAGCATTGTTAATATCAACCTTATTTACTTTTGGAAGTACTGAAACTTTGAAATTTTTATTCAAATTCTCAACAACTTCTGGCGACAATCCCCAAATATCATTCATTTGTTCCATACTTACAAAACCTCCTAAAAGGTCTTTTAGCTTCAATATTCGATCTGACAAAGCGGGTCCAATTCCATATACTTTTATCAAATCTTCTTTAGTAGCTTGGTTAATATCTAAAATTACGATTTTTTCTTTCTTATTTTCAAAAGATTTGTATTTAGATTTAAATTCTTTTTTATTGGTCACCCAGTCTGGAAATTTAAAGTAGGGCACCATCGTATTTAATAAGGAGTCGGATATTTTTGTAACCTTTTGAAAATCTTCGGGAGTATTAACATATTTATTTGTCTTCCTAAAAGCCAACAGTCGGTCAATTTCTGAAACAGACATGCCTAATTTTTGTCCTTTGAAATCCGTAATGAAATTTGGATTAAACGGATATATTTTGGGAATATAATCGCGTTTAATTTGCTTTAAAGAATCAATTTCTGTTTGAAAAGCAAGCCATTCTTGTTTTTCTTTACTATCATTTGTAGATGACTTAAAATCTATTAGAAAATAGGCTGATTGAAACATTACACAAAGCAATACTAAAAAAATTATCCCACTTCTTTGTGATTTTGTAAATTGGAAGTAGGATTTTAAAGTCATAATTTTAAATGGTTTATAGGTCGAAGACAGAGCTTCGTTTTGCCCGAATTAAATCTTTTAGTCGCCACCAAAAAGCCAAAGTGAGATACACTCCAAACCCCAAACCAGCGGTTACAAATGATATATAAATAAAAAACAATCTTACACTATTAGCCCGCATTCCCAGGGCGTCTGCCAATCGGGAAGAAACGTGAAAACCGTGTTTCTCAAAAAAATATTTAAGCCGAAGTATGAGTTTCATTTCATTTAAATTTATAAAGCTTTACAAATTTAGCATATTAACTTCATATTCCCTCAATAATTTTAACCTTATTCTTTCAACAATTCCATTCCAATTACACATTCTAAACACCTGCTTTTATTACAATATTCATTTTTCAACTGCACTAAAGCTTGAGATTCAAAAGCATTTTTGGCTTTAATTCCAAACGAAGCAAACTTATCTATAATAGCATTATTCTCAGGTGAAACTTGATTTAATAATGAAATTAAATTTTCGGAAACTTCCTTTCCTTGGCTTTTGGCGTATGCAAATTGTAATGGAATAATAGTATTAATAATTAGCAAATCGATGAATGCTTTCGAAAGTGCTTTCTTTTTTTTCGGACTTACTTTGTCAAATTGATAATGCGTTTCCCAATATTCCGAAACCGCAACATTGAATATTTTGTAAATGTTTTTCATTATATCTTCCTCAATTATTTTTGAAAAAAGCTGTTGCTGTTGATAATATACATTGGCTAATTGTGATAATCGAATGGTTGGAAAATTATCTGGACGGTGTTTGAAAAACTGCAATGGATTAATATGAGTAGGTTCTAACTGATATTTATGAATCAAATAAGCAAAATTTGATTTTAGATTTTTATAATAAACGTCTTCTTTTTCAATTTCTAACAATCCTGAAATTCCAAAAATCAAACTTTCTAAATTTTGCAAATCGTTACATTCTTTTCTGATAATTGAAAAAGGAATTGAATTTGCCGCTTTCAAAAAAGATTCTCCATTAGTATTCAATCCGAAATTTTTAGCCAAAAGGCAAAACAAAACCGCTTCCCAATCTTGTTTTGTGCTTTCTAAAAGCTCGTTTATAGGTTTTGATTTTCGTTCCAATCTTTCAAAAAACAAGCGCTCTTGCCAATTCAAAAGAATAAAAGGATCAATCGAACCCAATTGTTTTTCGCAATAAATCCAAGATTTTGGGGCGATTAACGAATTGTAATTATTCAAAGTTTCCTTTGATACCAAATTTTTCAGAACCAAAACAGGGATTTCGGTATTGTTCTTTCTATAAATTTCTGAATCGTGTTCCCAAACCACATGAAGAATTACGCTGTCATAATTTGAGTCGCGCTCGTGATGGTGTACATACCAATCGGAAGATTTGATGTGGATTTCAACATTTCCAGCCCATTTTTGATTGTCAATTGTGATTTGGGAATTGAAAAAATCAGGACCTGCAAGTTGCAAATAATGTCCAGAGTTTTCTATTGTGAGTTGCTCCCCGTTGGAAGTTGTCAAATTGGTAGTGTCAAATTTTTTAAATTTCCACAAATAGTGCAGGAATTCTTCTTTCATTAGTTGGCGTATAATTTTCAACTAAAGTAATGAAAATATGTATACTACTAATAAATATTTGTAAATAATTATCGCATCAAATACAATTTGGCGCAAGCCCGAGCATCCGATAACGCTTCATGATGGTTCAGTTGGATTTTCATTTCTCGACAACAATCACTAAGTTTCGTTGGTCTTAAACCTTTGGCTTTGTAGATTTTTACGGTGCATTCCCATCGGGAGCCAATGTTCAATTTATCATAATCTAAACCGTAAAGCGCCATTGATTTGGAAAGTACATTTCTGTCAAAACTTTCATTATGAGCCACGACTACCCTATTTTGTAGTCGTTTTTGAATTTCAGGGAAAACTTGCAAAAATGTTTTTGCATTAACCGTATCTCGTGGATAAATTCCATGAACTTGAATGGTAAAAGGGGAGTAAAGATTGTTTGGCGGTTTTATCAACGTGACATATTCATCCACAATTATTCCGTTTTCAACGGTGACAATCCCCACAGAACAGGGGTGAAATGCAGTTGCTGTCTCGAAATCTATTGCGGTGAAGGTCATTTTAAAAAGATTTTAGATTTTAAATTACAAGAACAATGCCTTTGGTAACATTTCGAGAAAAGGCATCGCTTTAGAATAATCTATTTCGTTATACAACAATCCCAATCTATTTAGATTTTGATAATAACTATTTACGTTTTGGTAATAATTTAATTCACTTTGAACAAACCACGCTTTTTGACCCAGCTTTTCCGAAAGAAACCATTTTTCAAGCAATCTGGCAGAACGCCCATTTCCGTCTTCAAATGGATGTATGTTTACAAAACAAATATGAATAAATGATGCGTAATAAAAAATTTCAGAAAAGGTCAATTCTTTATTAATTAAAAACTCTAAATCATCCCAAAAATAAAGCATTAATTCAGGAATCTCATGGTATAATGCCGCTTCATATTGAATTTTAAAAGTGCTGTGCTCCATTACAACCATATTGCAATTTCTATAAACGCCACGCTTCTTTTCTGGTAGTAGATGTTGTGAAATAATCTCGTGAGCCTTAATAAAATTACTTACCGTAAATTTATTATTTTGAGCAAAAATATATGCATTATATAAATCATTTGGTTTTTCAACTAAATCATTTAAATATTCAATTTTCAACATTTTATGTTTGACATAACTGTCAATTTCTAAAGTTTCTCCCTCGATTTTGGAAGAAGCCATTACAGAAACAGAGGTGAAAAAACTAAAAGAATCATTTGAAATTTCTAAATCTTG
>JBIIFA010000012.1:0-21342 GCA_044237565.1 Flavobacterium sp. | reverse complement strand
TGATAATAATATTGAAGTATTAGGGGCGCGAGTTCATAATCTTAAAAATATAGACGTTACCATTCCCAGAGAAAAATTGGTTGTGATTACTGGACTTTCAGGTTCTGGAAAATCGTCTTTGGCATTTGATACTATTTATGCCGAAGGTCAACGAAGGTATGTAGAAACTTTTTCTGCATATGCTCGACAGTTTCTTGGTGGTTTAGAACGTCCCGATGTTGACAAAATAGATGGACTTTCGCCAGTAATTGCCATTGAACAAAAAACAACTAGCAAAAGTCCCCGTTCCACTGTGGGAACTATTACAGAAATTTACGATTTTTTACGTTTGCTTTATGCGCGTGGCGGCGATGCTTACAGCTATAATACGGGCGAAAAAATGGTTTCCTATAATGACAACCAAATCAAAGAATTAATTACGAAAGATTTTATCGGCAAGCGAATCAATATTCTTGCGCCAGTAATTAGAGCTCGAAAAGGACATTATGGTGAATTATTCCAACAAATTGCAAAGCAAGGATTTCTAAAAGTTCGCATTAATGGTGAAATAAAAGACATAACGGCTGGAATGAAATTAGACCGTTATAAAACCCACGATATTGAAATTGTAATCGACCGAATTGCAGTTGATTCTTCTGTTGAAAACGAAAAAAGATTGACCGACAGCATAAAAACGGCGATGTATCACGGTGAAAATGTCTTGATGATTTTAGACCAAGACACCAACCAAGTTCGTTTTTTTAGTCGGAATTTGATGTGTCCAACTACTGGAATTTCTTATCAAAATCCAGAACCTAATATATTTTCATTCAACTCTCCAAAAGGCGCTTGCGAACATTGCAATGGATTAGGAACCGTAAATGAAATTAACATTAAAAAGATAATTCCAAACCCAAAAATTTCGATTAAAAGTGGTGGTTTTGCTCCTTTGGGTGAATACAAATCAACTTGGATTTTCAAGCAATTGGAAATTATTGGAGAAAAATTTGATTTCAAATTATCCGATTCCATAGAGCGTATTTCTGAAGAAGCGATGGATATGATTTTGAACGGTGGAAAAGAGAAATTTTCTGTTGCATCGAAAACATTGGGGATTACGAAGGAATATAAAATTGAATTTGAAGGGATTTCGCATTTTATAAAAAACCAACACGACGAAAGTGGTTCGGCAACAATAAAACGTTGGGCTTCTGGATTTATGGACGAAGTGAAATGTCCAGTTTGCGAAGGAACAAGATTAAAAAAAGAAGCGTTGTTTTTTAAAATCAACGAAAAAAACATTGCAGAATTATGCGATTTAGATATTTCAGATTTGACAAAATGGTTTCACGATTTACAGAATCATTTATCTGATAAACAAACGCTTATCGCAACCGAAGTAATTAAAGAGATTAAGGACAGATTGAACTTTTTGATGAATGTTGGTTTGGATTATTTGGCTTTAAGCCGAAGTTCAAAATCACTTTCTGGTGGCGAAGCACAACGGATTCGATTGGCAACACAAATTGGTTCGCAATTGGTTGGCGTTTTATATATTTTGGATGAACCGAGTATTGGTTTACACCAAAGAGACAACGATAAATTAATCCATTCTTTGGAGCAATTGCGAGATTTAGGAAATTCTGTGATTGTGGTTGAACACGATAAAGATATGATTGAACGTGCCGATTATGTAATTGATATTGGTCCAAAAGCAGGAAAGTTTGGTGGCGAAATTATCAGTAAAGGAACACCAGCTGAAATCTTGAAAGACCATACTATCACCGCAATGTATCTTAATGGAGAAATGAAAATCGAGATTCCAAAAAAGAGACGTGAAGGTAACGGAAAGTTTTTGAAATTGACTGGTGCAACGGGAAATAACTTAAAAAATGTTACCATTGAAATGCCGTTAGGGCAATTAATATGTGTTACTGGCGTTTCTGGAAGTGGAAAATCTACTTTGATAAATGAAACACTATATCCTATTTTGAATGCCTTTTATTTTAATGGCGTTAAAAAACCAAAACCGTACAAGAAAATTGAAGGTTTGGAGCATATTGATAAAGTTATTGATATTGACCAAAGTCCGATTGGGAGAACGCCACGTTCGAATCCTGCGACTTATACCGAGGTTTTTACAGAAATTAGAAACCTATTTACGATGACTTCTGAAAGTATGATTCGGGGTTATAAAGCAGGAAGATTTAGTTTTAATGTGAAAGGCGGAAGATGTGAAACCTGTGAAGGTTCGGGAGTTCGAACGATAGAAATGAACTTTTTACCCGATGTTTATGTTGAATGTGAAACCTGTCAAGGGAAGCGATTTAATCGAGAAACTTTAGAAATTAGATTCAAGGGAAAATCGATTTCAGATGTTTTGAATATGACTGTTGACGAAGCGGTTCAATTTTTTGAAATGATTCCGAAGATTTATAGAAAAGTAAAAACAATTCAGGATGTTGGTTTGGGCTATATAACTCTTGGTCAGCAAAGTACAACACTTTCAGGTGGCGAAGCGCAACGGATTAAATTGGCTGGGGAATTGTCTAAAAAAGATACTGGAAATACGTTTTATATTCTTGATGAACCTACCACAGGATTACATTTTGAGGATATTCGGGTTTTGATGGATGTAATAAATAAATTGGTTGACAAAGGCAACACGATATTGATTATTGAACATAATATGGACGTAATTAAATTGGCGGATTATATTATTGATATTGGTCCTGAAGGCGGAAAAGGTGGCGGAGAAGTAGTTGCCAATGGAACTCCCGAAGAAATTGTAAAAAATAAAAAAAGCTATACGGCGCAATTTTTAAAAAAAGAGTTACTTTAGTAGGCTGAAAATTTATTTATTTACTTAATTTTAAATAAAAAAAAAGTAATTTAGTCGAGAAGCTTAGCCCCGATGAAAGTGGAAATCCCTCGTATTGCGAGGCACGAAGTAATCACGAGGATTGCAACGGACAGCGGGAAATAGCTCCAAAAAAAATAAAAAAAGCAATTATGAAATTAGAAGATTTTGATAATGATGAGGACAAAGTGATTCAGGATAAGCTGAAACAAAAGACGTGGAATGAGATTCGGGCGAACGACTCGTGGGCGATTTTCAAGATTATGGCTGAGTTTGTGAATGGTTATGAAAGTATGAGTCGGATTGGTCCTTGTGTTACAATTTTTGGTTCGGCGAGAACGAAAACTGATGATCCGTTTTATTTATTAGCAGAGAAAATTGCCTATAAAATTGGAAAAGCCGGTTACGGAGTTATCACTGGTGGCGGCCCTGGAATTATGGAAGCGGGAAATAAAGGCGCGAGTTTAGGTGGCGGAGCATCTGTGGGATTGAACATTGATTTGCCGTTTGAGCAGCATTACAATCCCTATATTGACAGAGATAAAAACTTGAATTTCGATTATTTCTTTGTTAGAAAAGTTATGTTTGTGAAATATTCTCAAGGATTTGTAATTATGCCAGGTGGATTTGGAACTTTGGATGAAATGTTTGAGGCGATTACGTTAATTCAGACGAAAAAAATTGGAAAATTCCCAATAATATTGGTTGGAAGAACATTTTGGTCGGGATTAATGGAGTGGATAAAAACGGTTTTGATAGAGCAATATAACAATGTGAGTCCCGATGATTTAAAATTAATAAAAATTGTAGATACTGAAGATGAAGTCATCGAAGTATTAGATACTTTTTATAAAAAATACAATCTAACTCCTAATTTTTAAATTTAAAGCTGTTTCAAAACGGCTTTTTTTTTTAGAAACCTGTAGTTAATTAATGCGCCAAAATTTGTAAATTAGTTTATAAAAAATTGAAATTGAAATCCAATCTGAAAATAGTTACTTTCTTTTTTGTATTGTTTGCCTCGGCAAAAAGCTTTGCGCAACACCATTCCCAAATTAATGTTGAAGTGAATATGGCTATGAAAACGCTAAATATTCAACAAGAAATCACTTATTTTAATCAATCAGAAGACACACTAAAAGCGATTGTTTTGAACGATTGGATTCACGCGTATTCTTCAAGAAACACTGCTTTGGCAGAACGATTTTCCGATGAATTTTACAGAGAATTTCATTTGGCGAGTGAAAAAGAACGAGGAAGCACCAACAATTTAACAATTATAGATAATTCAAATTTATTTTTGTCTTGGAAAAGACCAAAAACTAATTACGATTTTATAGCTGTTGAATTGAGGGCTAAATTGGCTCCGAATCAAAAAATAGTTTTGCATCTTACGTATTCGGTTAAAATTCCAAGTGATCAATTCACAAAATATGGCTATTCTGAAGATGGCGGAATGAATTTGAAAAACTGGTTCCTTACCCCTGCCCGATATGAAAATCATGATTTTGTTAAATACAATAATAATAATTTAGATGATATTGCTAATGCGGTTTCCGATTTTGATATTGATTTAAAAATTCCTAAAAACGTTTTTGCAACAACGGATTTGAATAGCACAAAAATTGAAGCCAATTCCCTTTTTTCGAATTACAAATTAGAAGGAAAAAAAAGAACTGATTTCAGTCTTTTTATAGAACCTAAAATTAGCTTTTATAATTATGGAAATAGCTTTTCAAATGTTGTGATTAATTTAAAAGAATCAAAAATTAATTCCATTCAAGAAGCTGTAATAGTTGAAAAAGTGGTCACTTTTGTTGATGATTTGATTGGTCGTTATCCCTTTGAAAAAATCACAGTTTCTCAAGTTGACTATGAACGAAATCCGTTTTACGGACTCAATCAATTACCTTCTTTTTTAAGTCCATTTCCTGATGAATTTATATTTGAAATTAAGTTTTTAAAGACCTATTTGAATAACTATTTGAAAAATAGTTTGCATTTTAATCCTAGAAAAGATAATTGGATTTATGATGGAATTCAGGTGTATGCAATGATGAAGTACATTGATGAAAATCATCCAGACATGAAAATGTTTGGATCCTTATCAACTTATAAATTATTGAAGGGATTTAATTTGACAAATATTAATTTTAATGAGCAATATAGCTATTTTTATATGCTTATGGCGCGGAAAAATTTAGACCAACCGTTAAGTAATCCTAAAAACACTTTAATAAAATTCAATGAACAAATTGCGAGTAAGTACCGGGCAGGTTTAAGTTTTCGATATTTAGATGATTATTTAGGACAAAAAACAATCCCAAAGAGCATTCACAAATTTTACGAAAATTATAAAGGAAAGCAAATTCAAAGATTGGATTTTGAAACTATCATTAAAGAGAATTCAAAAAAAGATATTAGTTGGTTTTTCAAAACAATTATCGATTCTAGAGACATTGTTGACTATAAGTTTTCTAAGGTATCAAAAACGAAAGATAGTATCACTTTTTCTATAAATAATAGAACTGGAGTTATCGTTCCAATCCCAATTTATGGTGTTAAAAATGATGAAATTGTATTTAAGAAATGGATTGATTCTAAAAACATGGATAGTATTTATACAATTGACAGAAAAAATGCTGACAAGATTGTTTTGAATTATAAAAATGAAGTTCCAGAATATAATTTGAGAAATAATTGGAAATCTTTGAGAGGATTTTATCCGAATAATCGCCCAATAAAATTCACTTTTATGAAAGATTTGGAAGATCCATATTACAATCAAATTATATATGTTCCAACATTAACGTATAATTTATATGACGGATTATCGCCAGGCTTAAGGCTTCATAACAAATCAATATTAGACAAGCCCTTTACATTTGATGTAAATCCAGCCTATTCTACTACTTCAAAATCACTTTCAGGAGAAGCGGCTTTTGTAATAAATAAAAATTATAGAAATAGTAATTTATATAACATAAAATACTCTTTATCAGGATCTTATTTTCATTATGCTCCCGATGCAACGTATCAAAAAATAAACCCAACTATTCAATTTAGATTTCGAGAAAATAATTTAAGAGACAATAGAAAACAATTAATTTTAGTGAGGCAAGTATTGGTAAATCGTGAAAAAAGTGATTATATAGTTGACAATACAACAGAAAATTATTCTGTATTTAATCTGAAATATTTAAATACAAAAACAGAAGTAGTAAATCATTTTAACCTAATTACAGATTTCCAACTGTCTTCAAAATTCGGAAAATTATCGGGTGAAATTCAGTTTAGGAATTTATTTGATGACAATCGAGAGTTCAGTTTACGACTGTTTGCAGGTAGTTTTTTATATAATAAAACAAATTCTAACTTCTTTAGTTTTGCATTGGATCGACCAACAGATTATTTATTTGATTATAATTATTATGGAAGGTCTGAAAGCACTGGGTTTTTCAGTCAACAATTAATAATGGCAGACGGAGGTTTCAAGTCAAAACTGGATACGCCATTTGCTAATCAGTGGATGACAACCGTAAATGCAGGATACACAATTTGGAATTTTGTTGAAGTTTATGGTGATTTTGGATTATTAAAAAACAAATTTTCTAATCCTAAATTATTTTATGACAGTGGAATTCGTCTAAATTTAGTTACCAATTATTTTGAGTTGTATTTTCCCGTTTATTCAAACAATGGATGGGAAGTTGCACAGTATAAATACAATGAAAAAATACGATTTGTGATAACTTTGGACCCGAAATTACTAGTTAATCTTTTCACAAGAAAATGGTTCTAATTCATTTCTTATTGTTTGATTCGATAAATTATATTTAGTTTAATAGTATTTTTAATGCTGAATATTCAAAATATCATCATTTTAATACATTATAATTATTGATTATTTAATTATATTTTATTCAAACT
Source organism: Flavobacterium sp. (assembly GCA_044237565.1). GTDB lineage: Bacteria > Bacteroidota > Bacteroidia > Flavobacteriales > Flavobacteriaceae > Flavobacterium. The sequence goes on along the minus strand of JBIIFA010000012.1, from coordinate 14,573 downwards.
ATTATGTAAATAGCTAGAATTTACATATTTTTGTTAAAATTTCCAAGAAAGAAATAATTATGAAACAATCAGAGGCTGTAGCATTGACTTTTGAAGATTTTAAAATCGAAGTTTTAAACGATTATAAAATCGCGTGTATAAGTCGGGAATGCAGTTTATTGGGAAGACGAGAAGTACTAACCGGAAAAGCCAAGTTTGGTATTTTTGGTGATGGCAAAGAACTTCCTCAATTGGCAATGGCAAAAGCATTTCAAAAAGGAGATTTTAGGTCTGGATATTACCGAGATCAAACTTTTATGATGGCAATTGGACACTTGACAATCCAGCAGTTTTTTGCAGGATTGTACGGTCATACTGATATTGAACACGATCCAATGAGCGCTGGACGTCAAATGGGCGGGCACTTTGCAACACATTCTCTTGATGAAAATGGAAATTGGAACGATTTAACAAAACAAAAAAATTCAAGTGCCGACATTTCTCCAACTGCGGGTCAAATGCCAAGATTGTTAGGTTTGGCGCAAGCCTCAAAAATATATAGAAACGTTAAGGGATTAGAACATAAAACTAAATTTTCCGACAAAGGAAATGAAGTGGCTTGGGGAACAATTGGCAATGCTTCAACTTCAGAAGGATTATTTTTTGAAACTATAAATGCCGCTGGAGTACTTCAAGTTCCAGTAGTTATGAGTGTTTGGGATGACGAATATGGAATTTCCGTACATGCAAAACACCAAACTACAAAAGAAAATATTTCAGAAATATTGAAAGGTTTTCAACGAGATTCTAGTGGTAATGGTTATGAAATCATGACTGTAAACGGTTGGGATTATCCTAATTTAATAGATGTTTATCAGAAAGCTGCTGCAATTGCAAGAGAGGAACATGTTCCTATTTTGATACATGTTAAAGAATTAACTCAACCACAAGGACATTCAACTTCAGGATCTCACGAAAGGTATAAAAATGCCGATAGACTTGCTTGGGAAACCGAATTTGATTGTTTGAAACAAATGAAAAAATGGTTTGTTGAAAACGGATTTTCTACTGAAGAAACTCTTGATTCAATAGCAAGTCAAGCAAAAAAAGACGTTTTAGAAGGAAAGAAAGCCGCCTGGAATGCGTTTGTTTCTCCAATTAAAGCAGAACAATTAGAGCTAGTTAACTTATTAAAAGAAATTGAAAAAACTTCAAATAACAGTGCTTATATAGAGCAATTTGCAAGTGATTTGGCGTCAATAAAAGAGCCGCTAAGAAAAGACATACTTTCTACAGCAAGAAAAATTTTAAGAAAAATAGTAGCTGAAAATGAAAAACATAAATTGGCAAATTGGATCAAAGTTGTAACATCTAAAGTTCAGCCTAAGTTCAGTTCTCATTTATATTCAGAATCTAAAGAAAATATATATTCTGTTAATGAAGTACTTCCAGAATTTGATAAAAACTCAACTGAAGTAGATGCGAGAATGATTTTAAGAGATAATTTTGATGCTCTTTTTTCAAAATTTCCAGAAGTTTTAGTTTTTGGGGAAGATGCTGGAAATATTGGCGATGTGAATCAAGGTTTGGAAGGAATGCAAGAGAAATATGGAGCGCTTCGAGTTGCCGATGTGGGTATTCGAGAAGCATCAATAATTGGGCAAGGAATAGGAATGGCGATGCGTGGATTACGACCAATTGCAGAAATTCAATATTTAGATTATCTATTATATGGAATCCAAATAATGAGTGATGACTTGGCTACACTGCAATACAGAACTGCGGGTCGTCAGAAAGCACCATTAATAATTAGAACACGAGGTCACCGTTTAGAAGGGATTTGGCACGCTGGTTCTCCAATGGGAATGATTGTTAATGCGTTACGTGGAATTCATGTTTTGGTTCCCCGAAATATGACTAAAGCTGCAGGTTTCTATAATACTTTACTTTCAACAGACGAACCTGCATTGGTAATAGAATGTTTGAATGGGTACCGTTTAAAAGAGAAAATGCCTTTGAATTTAGGCGAATTTAAAACTCCGATTGGCATTGTCGAAACTATTAAAGAAGGGAGAGACATTACTGTAGTTTCTTACGGATCAACCTTACGATTAGTAGAACAAGCTGCAAAAGAATTGATGGAAATTGGAATTGACGTTGAAATTATTGATGTTCAATCACTATTACCTTTCGATATTAATCATGATATTTTGAAAAGTATCTCTAAAACTAATCGATTATTAGTAGTTGACGAAGATGTTCCAGGTGGCGGCTCTGCTTATATTCTACAACAAATTTTGGAAGTTCAAAAAGGATATTTTCAATTGGACAGCCAACCAAAAACACTAACTTCTCAAGAACATCGACCTTCTTATGGAACAGATGGCGATTATTTTTCAAAACCATCAGCTGAAGATATTTATGAAAAAATATATGAAATTATGAGTGAAGATAATTCTTCAAAATATCCAAGTTTATACTAATACCGCTTGTTATTTCAAATTAGTCCAATAAAAATTGAACAAAGTGAAATATACTGCTGCATTATACCATAACGATTAGAACAATTAATAATTATAATTAGTATAAATTTAAATCGAAATTAAATACAGTAAAATTAGCCAAACGGAGTTCAATTTTCGTTTGGCTTTTTTTATTTTATATGAATTTCAAAAATAATTAGCAAAAAGCATTGTTTGTAAATATTTTTTTATAAATTTATAATAGATATATACCCCCCTTTATATCGAAAAGATAGATTAACGAAAGAGTTTCTTTTTCGGATTACTAATTAAAACTTTTTGATAATGGTAGAAATTAAGGGAGATTATAACGAATTGCATTCAGCTATTGAATCTCAAAAATCAATACAGAAGAAAAATAAAAAGAATGATGAATTATTAGATAGTTTTAAATTTTTCTTTAACGAGTCGCTTGATTTGATTTGTATTTCGGATTCAGAGAGTAATCTTAAAGTTTTAAACTCGGCATTTTCAAGATTTTTAGGATATACTAAAAAAGAGTTACTCAACAGTTTTTTTACTAAATTTGTTCACACCGATGATGTTTATTCAACTAATTTAGAAATTCTGAAATTGAATTCTGGAATTGCTACAATCCATTTTGAAAATAGGTGTTTAAAAAAAGATGGGACTATATTATTTATTCATTGGTGGGCTAAAAAAGACCCTAAAACAAATCGGATTCATTATATAGGGCGAAATATCACTGAATTTAAAAAAAGCCAAAGCAAATTAAAAAACAGTGAAAATTTATTGAACGATGCTCAGAAAATTTCTAAAATCGGGAGCTGGGAATTCAATTTAGAAACTCAAAAATTGAATTGGTCTAATGAATTGTATGCGATATTCGAAATTGAAAACAAACCAAATCCAAACTTATATCAAGAATATATTGCACGGTTTTCTCCCGAAGACTTTGAGATTTTACAAACAAAAATTAATCATTTAATACAAACTAAGAAATCTTATGAAATTGAGCATAAGATATTATTATCTAATAATCGATTCAAATGGGTTTATGGAACTGGAATCCCTGTTGTTAATGATGAGGAAAAAGTTATCATTATCAAGGGAATAGCTCAAGATATTACAGAAAAAAAATTAATTAATGATACTTTAAAAGCCAAAGAACAAGCCGAAGTTGCCAATAAAGCCAAAACGGAATTTATAGCGAATATGAGTCATGAAATTCGAACACCATTGAACGGAATTATAGGGTTTACAGAATTACTAATCAAGACAAAACTCGATAAAACGCAACTAGAATATACCAATACTATTAATAAATCGGCTATAATATTAATGGATATTATTAATGATATTTTGGACTTTACAAAAATTGAATCTGGAAAACTTGAATTAAATACGGAAGAAATAGATTTATTTGAACTTTTACATCAGGTAATTGACCTTTTCAAATACCAAGCTATTCAAAAAAATATTGATTTAACCTTGAAAATAGACAAGCACATTCCGCAAAATATTTTCGCTGACGGAGGTCGATTGAAACAAATTATTGTCAATTTGTTGAGCAATGCAATTAAATTCACCGATTCTGGAAGTGTAAATTTGATTATTTCACAGCTGAAATCCGAAAATGATATGGTAAAACTTCAATTTTCTGTTAAAGATACTGGCATTGGGATTAAGGAAAATAACCATCACAAAATATTTAATTCATTTGTACAAGAAGACAATTCTGTATCCCGAAAATATGGTGGAACTGGTTTAGGACTTCCAATTTCTAATCAATTGTTGGGATTAATGAATAGCAAACTACAATTAATCAGTAAAAATGGAGACGGAAGTACATTTTTCTTTGATGTTGATTTCAAAAAAGGAACTACGAAACATAAATCTATCCCAACATTTGCAACATTAAAAAACGAAGAAGACAGTCTTTTCAATATTGATCATTATGAAGTCAATGTTTTAATTGTAGAAGACAATAAAATCAATATGTTATTGGCGAAAACACTAGTTAAAAAAATTATTCCAAATTGCAATATTGTCGAAGCATTTGACGGAAGTCAGGCAGTAAAGAAAGTATTAAATGAAAAAATTGATTTGATATTGATGGATATTCACATGCCAATAAAAAACGGTTATGAAGCCGCAATGGAAATTAGAAAATACAATACTACCAAAAGAATACCAATAATTGCTTTGACTGCCGGTGTTTTTAACGGTGAAAAAGAAAAATGTTTGGCTGCAGGAATGAATGATTTCCTTTCTAAACCCATCGTGAAAAAAGATTTAGAAAATATATTATTGAAATGGTTGAAATAAAAATCTACCCTAACCAACCGTCTCGATCCAAACTTCTGTATTGAATGGCTTCGGCAATATGAGAAGAAACAACAGTATCTGCTGCTTCTAAATCGGCAATTGTGCGTGACACTTTAAGGATTCTGTCGTACGCTCGTGCCGAAAGATTCAACCGTTCCATAGCCGTTTTTAATAACTGTTTTGATACTTCGTCAAGTGCGCAAAATTCTCTAATTTGCTTGGAACTCATTTGAGCATTGTAATGTACTTTTTCCATTAATTCAAATCTTGCAGTTTGAATTTCACGAGCAGCAGTAACTCTTTTTCGAATATCAACACTACATTCTGATTTTCTATCGTCCGATAATTTTTCAAAAGGAACGGGTGTTACTTCAATATGTATGTCAATTCTATCTAATAATGGTCCTGAAATCTTACTCAAATAGCGTTGCATTTCGTGAGGAGATGAAGTTTGTGGAGAATCTGGATCATTGAAAAAACCACTCGGACTTGGGTTCATACTTGCAACCAACATAAACGAAGACGGATATGTAACCGTAAATTTAGCTCTGGAAATAGTAACTTCTCTATCTTCTAAAGGCTGACGCATTACTTCCAAAACATCTCGTTTGAATTCTGGCAATTCATCTAAAAATAAAACACCATTGTGCGCCATAGAAATTTCTCCCGGTTGCGGATAGCTCCCCCCGCCTACTAATGCGACATTCGAAATTGTGTGATGCGGACTTCTAAATGGTCGTTGGTTCATCAATCCTACTTCTTTTAATTTCCCAGCAACGCTATGAATTTTTGTGGTTTCAAGTGCTTCTCGCAACGTCATCGGAGGTAAAATACTTGGTAATCGTTTGGCAAGCATTGTTTTTCCTGCTCCTGGAGGTCCAATTAAAATTATATTATGTCCGCCAGCAGCCGCAATTTCCATACATCTTTTGATACTTTCTTGCCCACGAACATCTGAAAAATCGAATTCTGGAAAATCTAATGTTTTGTTGAATTCGGCTCGGGTATCAATAACTGTAGGTTCTATTGTTCCCTTTCCTTCCAAGAAATCAATAACTTGTTGTAAATTTTCTACACCATATACATCTAAACCGCTTACAATTGCAGCCTCTTTTACATTTTGAATTGGAAGAAAAAACCCTTTAAATCCTTCTTCTTTTGCTTTTATGGCAATGGGTAATGCCCCACGAATTGGCTGCAAACTTCCATCAAGGGACAATTCCCCCATTATGATGTATCTGTCAGATTCGGTGGTTTTAATTTGAGAGGAAGCTACTAAAATTCCGATTGCCAAAGTCAAATCATAGGCAGAGCCTTCTTTACGTAAATCGGCAGGAGCCATATTTATTGTTATTTTTTTGCCAGGCATGGCATAACCGTTGTTTTTCAAAGCAGCGGCAATTCGGTAACTGCTTTCTTTAATGGCATTGTCGGGCAAACCAACAAGGTGATACCCAATTCCTTTGTCGATATTAACTTCTACAGTTATTGTTGTGGCTTCAACGCCAAAAACGGCACTTCCAAATACTTTTACTAACATGGCTTATATATATTTTACTAAAGTACCTATAATCTAATTGGTATAGCAAAATAATACCGATAAATATTAATTATATTAAATAAACTAAACTTTTAGTAAAATAAACTTTACATATTGTAAAAATATCATTACTTTTGAAAATAATTTCAAAACTATATATTATGAAAACACATTTTTTATTTCCAAACAAATACAAAAAATTGGGTTGGATTTTGTTTGTACCAAGTTTATTAGCAGGTTTAATACTATTTATTTCAGGATTTGATTTTGGTAATTTTTTTAAATTGAAAGTTTTTGCGTTTTATAGTGATAATTTTTTGTCAGAAAAAAAATTTTTTACAATAATAGAAAATGGAGTTTTAGATGAAATTATTATAGTATTAATAATAGTAGGCGCTATTTTAATAAGCTTTTCAAAAACAAAAAATGAAGACGAATTTATTTCAAAGATTAGATATGAAAGTTTAGTTTGGGCAACTTATTTAAACTTCATTTTAATGATAATTGCAACATTAGTAATTTATGGTTTTGAATATTTTAATGTTCTACTAGCAAATGTTTTTGCAATGCTACTTTTCTTTATAATCCGATTTCATTTTATGATTTACAAATTAAATAAATCAACCAACGATGAAGAATAATTTAAAAGTACTTCGTGCTATAAAAAATATTTCTCAGGACGATTTAGCAAAAAAAATTGAGGTTAGTCGACAAACTATTAATGCAATGGAAAAAGGTAAATATGCTCCTTCAACAATATTAGCATTAAAACTAGCTCGTTTTTTTGAAAAAACAGTTGATGAAATATTTACTTTAGAAGAAAGTGATTAATTGTTATATGTCATCTTCAAATTTAGTTTCGCACTACTTTTTGAAATTAGAAATACCTGCCTTCAACCAAGCTCCATAAGTATTTACATCAGGTGTGTAACTAATTGTTGGGGTTGTTGCATTCAGATTATTCCCTTCCAAATCGGTAATTACATACAAAGGCTGGGTGTTCGTTTTGTATTTAGAAATCATTAAATCAGTCCATTTATCGCCAATTGTTTCTAATAATTCGCCTGTTGTAGCCGATTTAAATTGTTGTTTCTTCGGCAAATCTCTTTTATCATCTACATATAATGAAATCAAAACTACTTCGTTTTGCAAAATTGGTAAAATTGTAGGTTCTCCCCAAACGGTATTTTCCATTTTACGACAATTTACACACGCAAAACCTGTAAAATCAAGCATAATGGGTTTTTTGACCGATTTTGCATACGCCAATCCTTTTTCATAATCATCAAAAACTACAATTCCGTGAGGTCCCGATTTTGCTCCTTCGGGTAAAATTACATTAGCATTAGAAGCTGAATTTTGCCCTATTCCAAATGGACTTTCGCTATATTCTATTGGTGGTGGAAAGGCGTTGATTAATTTTAGTGGCGCTCCCCAAAGTCCTGGAATTAAATACACAGTAAATGTTAAAACCAATAATCCCAATGACAATCTACCTACAGAAATGTGTGTTAACGGACTGTCGTGTGGTAAAGTGATTTTTCCAAATAAATAAAGTGCCAAGGTGCCGAAAATGGCTATCCAAATGGCAAGAAAAACTTCGCGTTCCAATAAATGTAATTGCAAAACTAAATCGGCATTTGATAAAAATTTAAATGCTAAAGCCAATTCTAAAAAGCCCAAAACTACTTTAACGGTATTCAACCAACCACCTGATTTTGGTAATGAATTCAACCAACCCGGGAACATTGCAAACAACATAAATGGCAAGGCTAGAGCCAATGAAAACCCGAACATTCCAACAATTGGGGCAATTCCGCCTTTAGACGCTGCATCTACTAATAAGGTTCCAACAATTGGGCCTGTGCAAGAAAACGATACAATTGCTAATGCCAATGCCATAAATAAAATTCCAACAACTCCTCCTCTATCCGCTTGTTGATCGACTTTATTTGCCCAAGAATTAGGTAACATAATTTCAAATGCGCCTAAAAATGAAGTTGCAAAAAACACCAATAAACCGAAGAAAATAATATTAAACCAGACATTTGTGGACAACGCATTCAACGCATCGGCACCAAAAATCCAAGTGACTAAAAATCCTAAAACAACATATATTAGGATAATTGAAATTCCATATAAAATTGCGTTTCTAATTCCTTGCGCTTTGGTTTTGCTTTGCTTAGTAAAAAAACTCACCGTCATTGGAATCATCGGAAAAACACAAGGCGTTAAAAGTGCTGCAAATCCTGAGAAAAAAGCAATTATAAAAATAGTAAACAAACCTTTTTTAGGTTCTTCAATTGGTTTTTGAGGTACTGATTTTTCCGTTTTAACTTCTGTTTTAATAGTTTCGGATGTAACTTTATTAGATGTGGAATCAACTAAAATCGTGTCTTTTTTAACAGGAAGTATTGCATTTGAAGCTATAACAGGAATTTCAAATTGAAAGTCTTTGTTTAAATTTATACAAACTTCTTTACACGCCTGATAATCAATTTTCAGTTTAATACTTCTTGTTTTAGAATTTACAATTTTTACTTTTTGTGTTAGAACCACTTTCTTTTCAAAGAAAATTTCATCTAATTCAAAAACAGGATTGTATTCTTTTCTGGTTTTGCTTTCTTTCGTTTTTCCAACCAATTCATAATTTCCTGCGCTTTCCGCAAATTTTAATTCTAATGGAATTGGTCCTCCGTCTGGTGTAAATTGGGAATATACGTGCCAACCACTTTCAATAGTTCCTTCAAGAACCAAATTAAATTCGGTTTCAGAAATTTTTTCGGTTTTAGATTTCCATTTCACAGGATCTAAAATTTGTGCAATTCCATTGGTATAAACCAAAAAAGGAAAGAGTAAAAAAAGTAATTTTTTCATTATAATAGGGCTATTTGTAAACTATTTATTGTTGTATTTTCAATTTTAAATCGCTCGTCTTGTCGGATTCCAACAACCCAAACAATTTCATTATCAGAATATAAAATCCAAGTGTTTTCTTTTTGCAAAAGCGATAATTTCTCATCTTTGAAAAGTTTGCTTACTTTTTTCGAATTTCCATTCATTCCAAAAGGCTGAAAAACGGCACCTTTTTCAAATCTTTTCAATACCAAAGGGTATTTTAATTTATCACCGTCAACAAATATAATGGAATTATCAGTATTTGGATTGTAATCTTTGTTACAAAAGGAAAGTTTTATAGGAAGATTAACATCTTTTTGATTTTCATCAAGGAAATATTCTTCCGTTGCATCAATTTCATTCATTGGACATAAAATCAAAAAATGGCGGTCTTTTAAAAGTCTAAATTCGTCAGAAAAAACCTGTTTTCCTGATTGTGAAGTTACCAAATCATAAATATCATCCCAAGCAGAAAAACCGAATTCTTTAAGCCATTGATATAAATACGATTTATAATTGAGCAATTTTGTGAGTTTTTCAATATCAAAATGAATCTCATCTTCAATTTCTGTTGCCACTTGCTGATAAATCATAATCGTAGCATCTTCAACCATTGCTTGTGCTTCTTTCAAATATTTTTGTGTGTTTTGAAATGAAGTTAAGAAATTCGGATTCAATTCTTTTAATATTGGAACCAAATCGTGACGTATTTTGTTACGTAAATATTTATCCGAAGCATTACTGCTGTCTTCGCGCCACAGAACGGCATTTGCGGAAGCATAATTTGAAATTTCATCACGGCTAAAAGCCAATAAAGGACGAATTACCGAATCATTTTGAGCAGGAATTCCCGTAAAACCATCCAATCCCGAACCACGAACAAGATGAATTAAAAAAGTTTCAATGTTGTCGTCGGAATGATGCGCAGTCAAAATATAATCGTAATTTTCGGTTTCTAATAATTCATAAAACCAATTGTACCGCAATTCTCGGGCGGCAACTTGAGTGGATAATTTATAATCATTTGCGAAAGCTTGCGTATCAAATTGATTAATGAAAACTGGGGTTTTATTAGTGTCTGCATAATCTTGTACGAATTTTTGGTCTCCAAAACTTTCCATTCCACGAAGCTGAAAATTGCAATGAGCAAGTGCAAATTCATAATCCAAAGCCTGAAATAAATGCGCCATAACCATACTATCCAAACCACCACTTGTTGCCAAAAGCAGTTTTTTGCCTTTCAAAAAAGGAAAATTATTTGAAATATGAATTTTGAATTTTTCAATCATAGTCAAAAATAGTTATTTTAAATCATACCACGAAACAACATTCACAATAGAACCAATTATTTTGAAATAGCGCATAAAAAAAGCAACGAAAATCGTTGCTTTTAAAGGAAATAAACTCAATTATTTTTCAAGCTTTTCCTCTAATTTATTCATTTTTTCTTCATTTTTCTCAATTTCTTTCTGCATCATTGGATGGTCATCTCCGCAACAGTGTTTCATTTCTCCATGTTTACAGCAATGTTTTTTAACCATACAATCTGAGTTACATTTGTGCTTTTGGCATTTTTGATTCATTCCTTCCATGGAGCAAATATGATTTATCTCACCATGTCGGTAACAATGTTTTCCATCTTTACAATTCGAATTGCAAACGTGTTCCGTTTTGTACTTTTTAACTTTAGGTTTAATTTGTGCCGATGCCACTATAGAAAAGCCAAATATTAAAAACACAATTAAAAGTATCTTTTTCATAATTTATAGCTTTAAAGTTTATAAAATTATTCTAAATGAATACTTAAATTTACGATTTAACTAATTGGAATTCAACACATTTAACATCGCATTAGCTTTCAAAAGACATTCTTCATATTCTTTTTCAGGTATTGAAAGTGAGGTAATTGCACTTCCAACAGAAAAAGAAACGTATTGATTTTCTTGGTTGTAAAGAATACTACGAATGACCACATTAAAATCGAAATCGCCGTTAGGCGTAAAATATCCAACTGCTCCACTGTATAATCCTCGTTTTGTTTCTTCCAATTCTTCAATGATTTTCATTGCCGAAATTTTGGGTGAACCCGTCATACTTCCCATTGGATAAGTAGTCTTAATGACTTCAATTACAGATACTTGATTATCAATTAATGAAGTAACAGTTGAAATCATTTGATGTACTTGTAAGAAAGAATAAATACCGCACAATTCTTCCACATGCACCGAACCTTTTTGTGCCGTTCGCGACAAATCATTCCGAACCAAATCAGTTATCATAATGTTTTCGGAACGCTCTTTAGCGTCAAATGCTAAATTCTGCTTAGCAATTTCATCCTTTTTTTTATCTAAAAATCTTTTAGATGTTCCTTTTATTGGTTGAGAAATAATCATATTGCCTTCCTTTTTTAAATACCGTTCAGGTGATGCGGAAAGTAGGAAATGTTTGTTATTTTTCAAATAAACAGCAAAGGGTGGTTTCGAAATTTCATTTAATTTTTGGAATTTCGAAATCGGAATTATATCACCTTCAGCATAGAATTCTATACAAAAATTAGCCTCATAAATATCGCCATTGTTAATATAATTAAGCATTTTTGAAACTTTTTCCAAATAAAATTCTTTAGAAATTCGTTGCTGAATATTTAGTGGCTCTGTAATTTCGTTGTTGGTTACTGGACATTTTAGCATCACTTCAAAATCATCTTCGATTTCATCATCGCACATATTAAGATAATGAATTTCAAGTTGATTCCCTTTCAATAAAAACAATTTTTTTGGTTGAAAAAAGAACAAATCTGGAAATTCCAAACCATCATAGTTCCCCGATTGCACAATTTCGGTATCATTTTTTAAATCATAAGATAAATAACCGAAAAGCCAATCTTTTGTAGATTGTTGGTATTGTTTTAAATCCTCAAAAGCATTGTGATAATCGGTTTTAATTGAGGTAAAAGCATCAACGGCCAACACACAATCGTAATTAGAATATTTTTGCGGATATTCGTTACTATCCAAAAAAACAACTTCTCGAAATTGCTGCGACCAAGACAAAAGTTGTTGTTTAAACAACTTTGAATCAGAAAGATTCTTATATATTGATGTTCTCAAATTTTGATTTTAGGATTACAAAAATACGTTTTTTTTAGTTGTGATTTCTATGAAAATAGAATGTATCATTCACTTAAAAACACAAAAAAAGCCCCGAATTTCTTCGAAGCTTTTGCGTTTTTGGGTGGCTGACCGGGTTCGAACCGGCGACCCTCGGCACCACAAACCAATACTCTAACCAGCTGAGCTACAACCACCATTTTTAACGAGTGCAAATATAAGTCAAAAAGTTTTGTTTTGCAAAGGAAAAAATAAAATAATTAAATCAAATCCCATAAGCTATTGACTGCCAAATACCTTTCAACAGTAAAACCTTCTGCATATTCTGTCCCTATTAATCGACCTAATTCTCGTGAACGATTATGAATGCTTTCTAAGAAATTTTTCGTTGCAATTGGAGTTTCTGGCTCTTCAGAATTTGGGTTGTAAAACTGAGAACTGTATGACAAAATTGAAGCTTCTTTTTTATCGATAAAACCTGTAATATCAACCACAAAATCAGGTTCAATATTTTTCCATTGAATATAATGATATACTAACTTTGGTCGCCAAGCATCTTGTTGAATACCATCAATCGAAGTTTCTATTTTAACTAATCCTGATAAAAAACAAGCATCGGAAACTAATTTACTTCCTTTTGCGTGATCAACATGACGGTCGTCAATTGCATTGCACAAAACTATTTCTGGTTTGTATTTCCTAATAATTTCAATAATTCTAAGTTGGTGACTTTCATCATTCAGAAAAAAACCATCTCGCATATCCAGATTTTTTCGAATGGAAACTCCAAGAATTTTTGCTGCAGCTTCAGCTTCATTATTCCTAATTTCAACCGAGCCACGAGTTCCTAATTCGCCTCGTGTCAAATCGATAATTCCAACTTTTTTACCCAAGGAAATCTCTTTTACAATGGTTCCCGAACATCCTAATTCTACATCGTCTGGATGTGCGCCAAAGGCAAGTATATCTAATTTCATAGTATAATATTTTTCATTGTCATTGCTTTATTCACTGTTTCTTGCCATTCATTTTCAGGATTGCTATCTTTAGTGATTCCGCAACCTATATGCAAATGTGCTTGTATTTTATCCAAATTCGATTCTATTTGCATACATCTTAAATTTACAAATAAATCTGTATCTGAATTTTCATTTTCGTTTATTTCACCCAAGAAACCAGCGTAAAAACTTCTATTATACCCTTCATTTTCAATAATAAATTCTTTGGAACTACTTCTTGGCAAACCACAAACTGCTGGAGTTGGATGTAAAAGTAAAACTAATTGTTTTAACGATGCATCTTTATTTATACTTCCTTTGATATCTGTTTTTAAATGCAGTAAATTTCCAGCTTTCAATGTATACGGCGATGAAATTTCGACCTTAGACGTCACATTTTTAATTGTTTCCAATATATAATTCGTAACAAATTGTTGTTCTACCTGCTCTTTGTTACCCCAAATTACGGTCTCATTATTTTGAAATAATTGCGTTCCAGCCAAAGCTACGGTATGAAATTTATTCCCATTTGTTTTAAGCAACCGTTCTGGCGTGGCTCCCATCCACAGACCAATTTCAGGATGAAACCAGCAATAAGTAAAGGCTGTAGGATAGGAATTTACTAATTTTTGAAATAATGAAACCAAGTCGAAATTAGGCAAATCAATTATTTCCTCACGTGATAAAACAACTTTATTGAAACTTCCGTTTTTAATGGAATCAATTGCCTTTTGAACTAATTTTTCAAAGTTATTTTTAGCAAATTCATCTACAAAAGTATCGGAATTGGCGTTTTTATTTATGGCATTTGGAATAAATTCAGTTTCAATTAACTCCGATTCACGCTCCGGAATTAATAGCACTTGTTTGCCATCAAATGGAGCAAAAACAAAACCATTTTCGGTAAAATCTGCTGTAAAATACAACTGATTGTTCTTTTGAAAAAGTCCCGATACTTTATCAATATTTGGTTTGCTATAAATTACGAACGGTAATTTTTGATGAAATTGTTGTTTTACCTTTATAAAAAAATCATTCATAATTTCGTTTTATGAGTTTAAAACAGATTTAAACTACTACTTATTTTTTATTTGTAAAACCATATTGGTCAGTTTGCAAAGTGAAATCAACTTCCCTTCTTCATCGGTAATTTTAATTTCCCATAAATGCAAACTACGTCCTTTGTGAATGATTTTTGCAGTTCCAAAAACAATTCCTTCTTTTTTGGTTCTCAAAT
>JBIIFA010000090.1:0-7472 GCA_044237565.1 Flavobacterium sp. | reverse complement strand
AGGAGGAAAAACGATTTCCCTGAAAACAGTAGGATTGTTGCAATTAATGTTGCAATCTGGGATGTTAATTCCCGTTCACGAAAGAAGCGAAACGTTCTTATTTAATAGAATTTTGACTGATATTGGCGACAATCAATCTATAGAAAATCATTTGAGCACGTACAGTTATCGCTTGAAGAATATGAATTATTTCTTGAAAAAGTGCAACAATAAAACCTTGTTTTTAATAGATGAATTTGGAACAGGTTCCGATCCAGATTTGGGCGGTGCTTTAGCTGAGATATTTTTAGAAGAATTCTATCACCGAGAAGCATTTGGGATTATTACAACGCATTATTCTAATTTGAAAATGTTGGCAAACGAATTGCCTTTTGCGATGAATGCCAATATGTTATTCGATGAAAAAACGTTGGAGCCTATGTATAAATTGGCTTTAGGCCAAGCAGGAAGTTCGTTCACCTTTGAAGTCGCTCAGAAAAACGGAATCCCATTTGGATTGATAAACAGAGCAAAAAAGAAAATTGAAGGTGGTAAAGTACGTTTTGACAAAACCATTGCAACCTTACAAAAAGAGCGTTCGAAAATGGAGAAAACGTCTCAAAATTTGAAAGAAGAAGAATCGAAAGCGCGTGAAGAAGGTAAGAAAATGGAAACTATCAATGTCAAAATAAAGCAGAAATTAGAAAGTTATCAAGAGTTATATGATAGCAATCAGAAAATAATTTACATTGGTCAAAAAATTGATGATTTGGCGGGCAAATATTTCAATACAAAAAACAAAAAAGAATTGGTTGCCGAATTTTTGAAAATCATAGAAATTGAAAATTCTAAACGAATAAAAGTAACATCCAAGGAAGTAAAAGCAACTTTAGAAAAAAAGAAGGAAATTATACAAGAAGTTACGGTCAAAGTTGAAGAAATTCGTATCGCTAAAAAAGAAAAAAAACTAAAAGCCAATTTGGTCGTTGAAAAACCAAAACCAATACTTAAAGTTGGAGATCGTGTTCGAATGTTTGATGGAAAAGCCATCGGGACTATTGATAAAATCGAAAAAAACAAAGCTGTTGTAAATTATGGGGTTTTTACTTCAACCGTAAGTTTGGAAGCATTGGAATTTGTTGAAACAAAGAAAAAATAAGTATAAATAGTAAACTAAAAATTATGCTTGACTTTCCAAAAGGCAAAAAGATTATTCTGTTTGATGGCGTTTGTAATTTGTGCGAAGCATCTGTTCAATTTGTAATTAAATACGATAAAAAAGATGTATTTCGATTTGTAGCCTTACAATCTGATTTAGGTAAAGAAATTACAGAACACATTGGATTGGATATCAAAAACATTGATAGTGTTATCTTGTACGAACCTGGAATTGCCTATAATTATAAATCTGCGGCAGCACTAGAAATCGCTAAAAACTTAGGTGGTTTTTTTCATTTCGGCACAATTTTTAGATTGATTCCCAACGGATTGCGAAATATTCTCTATGATTATGTAGCCAAGAATAGGGAACAATGGTATGGTAAAAAAGTAAGTTGTTTTGTTCCGACTTTAGAATTGAAATATAAATTTTTGGATTCACTCTAATTATAATATGAAGAAGATTGTTTAAGAAAAAAACATGGGGATTTGACAAACCCTTGTATTTTTTTCACCTTCACACTTTTTTAGATAGTGTCTTAATAGAAGAAATATGAGGATTTTAAAATTAATCAAATAGTGCTTCCCTTATTTTTTTCCCTATTAAAAGGTTTAATTTAATTTTATAATCCTCAACCAGCCATTCGCGATAATTTTTTGAACAATGACTCAAGCAAGTTGCATAACGTTTCATTCTACACGCAATGTCGTCATGAAGTTCTTTCGCTAAAACTTTCGCCTCTTTTAAATCTTCAGAATTATCAACGCACATTGACGCATGTTGTTCTAAGGATTTATCCAAAACAATTTTAGAACGTAAATTCTGAGCAATTACTTTCTTATGTTCCTCATCAACATCAAAGGTTACCACAGCTGTATTCTTGAATTTTTCTCTTAATTCTAGAGGCATTTGATATTTAAAAAAGAGCTCGATCTCAACGTCATCACGAAGATTTTCAAGGTAAAATTCTGGTGATTTAAAAATATGTTGCCAATCAATTGGTGCGCTCCAAAGTCCAAATCGAGCAGCGTTATTTCCTAAATCAATTACATTAAATGTATCTTTATTTGATAATTTTCTGGAACCCCGACCAATCATTTGATAGTATAATGTCAATGATTTTGTAGCTCTATTTAAAATAATTGTTTCCACACTAGGTTCATCAAAACCAGTTGTCAAAATTCCAACAGAGGTCAAAATTGCATCTGGAGTATTCTTAAACCAAGTCAAAATATCTTTGCGCTCCTCGGAGCTACAAGTATTGTCTAAGTGACGAATTATATATCCAGCTTCTCTAAAAGTTTCATAAACAAATAAAGAAGTGTTGATTCCATTATTAAAAATCAAAGTCTTTTTTCCTAGTGATTTTTCAGTGTATGCATGAAGTAATTTTTCCTGCATTACCATATTAGAATACAAATCATCAGAAGATTTTACAGTATAATCACCGTTAATCCCCACTTTCAATGAAGTCAAACCTACATCATAACTATAAGTAATAGCTTTTGCTAGAAAACCTTTATCAATTAATGAGGAGATTGTATCACCAACAATTAACTCATCGTAGTTTTCATTCATTGGTAATTTTACATTAGAACTCAATGGAGTCGCTGTAACACCAAGAATAAATGCGGTTGGAAATGAACTTAATAATTTTCTAAAAGAATTATAATGTGCTTCATCAATAATAACCAAACCAACATTGTCTATATGTAGCTTTTCATCGTTAATTCGGTTTTTTAAAGTTTCAACCATTGCTACAAAGCAAGAATAGTCATTCTGATCGGGCAATTCTTTGATTTTGCTGTTTATGATTTTATTTTTTACATCAAAACCTTTAAGCATTTTTGAAGTTTGCTTACAAAGTTCTATTCGGTGTGTCAAAACAACTACTTTTTTGTCATTTTTGGCTAAATATTGTCTAACAATTTCAGAAAAAATAACAGTTTTACCACCGCCAGTGGGCAATTGATATAATAAATGATGATTTTTGGGAGCGCTTTCTAACCGTTCAAAAATAGCGTCGATATCACCTTGTTGATAACCATAAAGTTCTTTCTTATCCTCAATTTCAATTTCTAACTCTTTATGTGGCATTTTTCTAATTATGAATTTTTGCAAAAATACACCTAAAAAAAGGTTATTCAAGCATAATAAAAGTATAAATCATAATTTTTTAATATTCAAATCTTTCAATTATGGCGTTAAACTCAAAAATATTGAACCATTCTTGTGCTTCTGCTTCGGTTCTAATGGCTTCGATCCTATTTTTGAATTCATATAGTACACCATTTGCTATCATAAAACTAATAGCCTGTTCAAATGAATTAAGTAAACTTTTATAAAATAATTCTTGTTTTATGACCTTTTCAGCAGAAAAGGTTTGTGCAATTTCGATAGAATACAACATTACATCGGCAATTATAAAGGAATCGACACCCAACATTATAAAGTGTTTTATGAATTTTTGGGCAACGGAACGTCTTGCTTTTGGTCTTTTTCCTCGAATAGGAAAATATTCATTGGAAATTTTGAGTTTACAATCTTGGACTAATTTGTTTTCATTTGGATTAAAAACAAAATTATAGTAGGTTTTCACTGGAAGAAACTTGTCATATAACGCTATGATTTGTTCTTCTAATTGCTGTTTATTGAGTTCGTTTAGGTACTTTTTTAAATCTCGTTTGCTCATTTTAATCCTAGTAATTCTTACAAAAGTAAATTACTTTTTGATTCTTTCGATATTAATCAATGATATTACTTAATTTTGTAATTCAAATTTTAATAAAATGCTTAAAACTTTTAAAATCATTGCAATTCTAGAAGGTATTTCTTATTTAGTATTATTTTCAAATATGCTTTTCATAAAGCCGAATGATTTCATTTTATACCATAAATTGTTGTACCCAATTGGAATGACGCACGGAATACTTTTTATTGGGTATGTTGCTTTAGCAATTTTATTAAAGAAATCTCAAAATTGGAACTTACTAAGTTTGGGAATCATTTTATTGGCTTCCCTCCTGCCTTTCGCAACTTTTTTTATCGAAAAAAAATATTTGAAATATGCATAAATTAATTGAAAATATATTCGGATGGTGTGAACCGCTACTTAGAAGTTGGGGCATGAATAATTCAATGGCTTTGTATATTGATGTTATTATAAATTGCCTTGTTTTATGTGCATTGGCCTATTCTATGTATTTGATTTTCAGAATAGTTTTAGTGACTATTATGATTTTCATAGCAAGAAAAACAAAAACTAAATTTGATGATTTATTGGTTTCAAACAAAACTGCCAAATACATTGCCCATTTAATTCCGCTATTATTCATCTATAAATCAGTTCCAATAATTTTAAATCATTTTACCTATTGGGAAACTGTTTTCGGAAAATTAGTTGGTGTTTATATCGTTCTATTGTTACTTTGGATTATCAGAACCGTTTTTAATGCCTTGCGAGATCATCTAAAACAAACTCCAAAATACAGCGACAAACCAATTGACAGTTACATTCAAGTAATCATGATTGTATTTTGGATTTTAGGTGTAATTATTATCGTTTCCGAAATTTTTGATATTGACACACAAAAATTTTTAGCGATTCTAGGAGCTGCTTCCGCAATTATAATCTTGATTTTCCGCGATACAATTCTTGGTTTTGTGGCAAGTGTTCAGGTTTCCTTGAATGATATGGTTCGCATTGGGGATTGGATAACATTTGACAAATTTGGTGCCGATGGAGACGTAATCGAAATTAATTTGGCTACTGTAAAAGTTAGGAATTTTGACAATACAACGACAACAATTCCAACTTACAGTATGATTTCCGATTCTTTCAGAAACTGGCGTGGCATGTTGAATTCAGATGGAAGAAGAATCAAAAGACACATACTTATAAAGGCAAAGAGTATTCGCTTTATGAATGAAAATGAACTTGAAAATTTGAAAAAGATTCAATTGATAAGTTCCTATATTATTCACCGTCAGGAGGATATTGAAAAGTTTAATTCTAAAAACAGCATTGATAAATCAATAGCCATTAATGGACGAAATTTAACTAATTTTGGATTGTTTAGAAAATATATCACACAATACCTTCATAATTATCCTGGATTGAATAAGGATATGATTTTGCTTTGCAGACAATTACAACCTACACAAAACGGAATCCCATTGGAAATTTATGCATTTTCAAATGACAAAAAATTCGAGAATTACGAATATATAATGTCCGATATTTTCGACCATATATTTGCTTCTATAAAATATTTTGACTTAGAAATTTTTGAATTATCTTCCAATTTGGATGAGAAAATTATAACTGAATAGTTTATTTCAATCGGTTACTAACAAATTCAATTTCTATTTTTCCGTGAGGTTGTGGCTTTCCATCTATACCAAGACTTACCATTGTTGTCGATTCAATTGTGATAATTGTTTCCCGAGTCATCATATTTCGAGCCTCACATTGTAATGTTAACGAGGAAATTCCAAATTTTACTACATCAATGCCAATTTCAATAATATCACCCTGTTTTGCAGAACTTCTAAAATTAATTTCCGACATGTGTTTGGTAACAATTCTTGTATTTTCTAATTGTATTATTGAATAAAGTGCTAATTCTTCGTCAATCCAAGCCAATAATTTACCTCCAAATAAAGTACCATTAGGATTTAAATCTTCAGGTTTTACCCATTTTCGCGTGTGAAATCTCATTGAATTTTTTTTTTCAAAATTACGTTTATTAATGAACACTTTTTAAAAGTTTGAATAAATAATTTCCTTATGATTTTAATAATCAATAAGTACAATAAGACAATTTTTTTGAAACAAATCTTTTAGTACCTTTAAAGAAAAAAATGAGTTCTAGAAATCAATTCATAAAGGAATTCCGAGGAGAAATTATGGGTATAATTAATTCGGAAACTTCATCAGAGGAATTCTTTCAAAATCAAATACTTCGTCCGATTTTAAAATTACAAAATGATATTTTTATAGCGATTTTTAAAAATTATATTATAAAAAGTAAAGCCAATTTTGAAACTTTTACGATTGATAAAAAACTACAATTTATCGAAAATAGCATTCAAAACGATATGAAATTCCGAAGTTTGCTAAATGGAATTGTAATTGGACTTTTTACAACCGATGAATATCTTTTGTATTCCAACAATTCCTCCAATTTAAACAAACGAATAATGACCATGTTAATTGAAAGGTATAAAAACCAGTTACAATTATTATAATTAACCTCTATTATCCCTATCCTTCAAAACTGAAACCACATCCTCCAATTGAAATCCTTTTGCTTGTAATAAAATCAAATAATGAAATAGTAAATCCGCACTTTCATTTAAAAACAAAACATCATTATTGTCTTTCGCCTCAATGATAACTTCCACCGCTTCCTCCCCTACTTTTTGTGCAATTTTATTAATTCCCAACTCAAATAATGAGGCAACATAACTTTTATTTGCCGATGAATTTTCCCTTCTGTTTCTAATCGTATTTTCTAATTTTGATAAAAAACCATAATTCTCAGTATTCGATTCTTGCCAACACGTATCGGAACCCGTGTGACATATTGGCCCTTCTGGTTGCGCCTGAATTAATAAAGTATCATTATCGCAATCAATTTTTATTTCTATTAAATTTAAAAAATGACCACTTTCCTCTCCCTTTGTCCATAATCTATTCTTAGAACGACTGAAAAACGTGACTTTATTTGTTAATAAAGTTTTTTCGTAGGCTTCCAAATTCATATATCCAAGCATCAAAACTTTTTTGGTTTCAAAATCTTGAATAATTGCGGGGATTAATCCATCATTGTTTTTTGTAAAATCTATATTCATAATCGTACTGGTATTGATTTGTTTTTTAATACTGTTTTTAAATCTTTAATTTCTATTTCTTGATAATGAAAAACACTTGCAGCAAGTGCTGCGTCGGCTTTTCCAATTTCGAATACATCAATAAAATGTTCAATAGAACCTGCTCCTCCAGAAGCTATTATTGGAATATTTACAGTACTTGATAATTGTGCCAAAGCTTCATTTGCAAAACCATTTTTTGTTCCGTCATTATCCATAGATGTGAATAATATTTCTCCAGCACCACGCAATTCAACTTCTTTTGCCCATTCAAATAAATCCAAATCAGTAGGTATTTTTCCACCCACAAGATGAACTTTCCAAATGCCTTCTATTTGTTTTGCATCAATTGCAACAACAACACATTGGCTTCCAAAATTAAGAGCTAAATCATTAATCAAATTTGGATTTTTTACTGCTGAGGAATTAATAGCTATTTTGTCAGCACCATTTTTTAGTA
>JBIIFA010000011.1:0-22189 GCA_044237565.1 Flavobacterium sp. | reverse complement strand
TATCGAGCAAATTTCGCATTCTATTTGTACTTTAGAATTTGTAATGCACCGCGAATTATACAATTGGTTTTTAGACCAAATTTACCCTGAATCAAGTTCAGGGTCTAATGACTTAAAGAAAGTAAGACCAAACCAATACGAATTTGCACGTTTGAACTTGAATTATACTGTAATGAGCAAACGAAAACTCTTACAATTGGTTCAAGAAAATATCGTAAACGGTTGGGACGATCCAAGAATGCCAACAATTTCAGGTTTGAGAAGACGCGGTTTTACAGCCAATTCTATTCGCAAATTTTGTGAAACTATTGGAGTTGCAAAGCGTGAAAACGTAATTGATGTTTCGCTTTTAGAATTTTGCCTGCGTGAAGATTTAAACAAAACTGCGCCTCGAGTTATGGCAGTTTTAGATCCAATAAAAGTTGTAATTACCAATTATCCTGAAGGAAAAGAAGAATTCTTGGAAGCGGAAAACAATCAAGAAGATGAAAGTGCAGGTTTTAGAAAAGTGCCGTTTTCAAGAGAAATTTACATCGAAAGAGAAGACTTTTTAGAAGAAGCACCAGCTAAATTTTTCCGATTATCAATTGGTAAAGAAGTGCGATTGAAAAACGCCTATATAATTAAAGGAGAAAGTGTTATAAAAGATGTTTCTGGAAATATCACCGAGATTCACGTTACGTATGACGAATACAGCCAAAGCGGAAGCAGAAGCGAAGCAAGTCAAAGAAAGGTAGCGGGAACGTTGCATTGGGTTTCTATTCAGCACGCAATTCAAGCCGAAGTTAGAATGTACGACCGTCTTTTTATTGATGAAGCGCCCGACAGTCACAAGGAGAAAAACTTCTTAGAATTTATGAATTCGAATTCTCTACAAATTGCAAATGGATTTGTAGAACCGAGTTTGGCAACCGTAAAACCGGGCGATAAATTCCAATTTCAACGCATGGGTTATTTTAATGTTGATAAGGATTCAACAGCTGAAAAATTAGTATTTAACAGAACTGTTGGACTAAAAGATGCTTGGGAAGAAAAGGGCAAAAAAGAAGAAAATTTATTGATGTCAATGCAAAAAGAAATCAATAAATATGTAAAAGAAAAGGACGAAACGGCAGCAAATTTAATATTAGAATCCATCGTTGAAAACATTAAAAGTGTTGATAATTTCAGTTTAATTTGTCAAACAATTGTCAAAAATGTGAAAAACGATAACAACGCTTTATTGTTTTCAAATTTGATTTTGCATTATTCCGATAAAGTTCAATTTAAAGATATAGAATCGGAAGCATTAACTAAATTATATTCGATGTCTTTAAAAAGTCAAATGCCAATAGTACGCCATTTCTCTAAATTAAATTTAGAAAAAAATATAATTTTTAAGGAATTTTTTAAAGACCAACTTTTAGATTAAAACAACATAGGAATTAACAGTTATTTTTTTTATTTACTACCTGTTCTATATAAATTAATTCTTAACACCTGTTTTTATTATTATTTTATTTAATGATCTATTAACATAAATTCACAATTTTATTTGTTATTTTTGATTTATGGATATATATTATTTCTTAAATCTAAATTTTTTATTTCAACTTCAAATCTAAATTTATTATTATGAAAAATTCACTCCTAATTTTGTTTCTAGTTTTGGGTTTCAATGTTTTTTCACAAACCCACCAAATTATTAAGCATGATAATGAGTCGCGTCTTGTAAATTTTATTAAGGACGAAGACAATTTAATTTATTATTCATATATAGGTAGTTTCGAGGAGCATAAAATAAGCTCATATGCGGTAGCTACTTTAAAAAGTTTGCAGTCTTCTGAAGTTAAAACAATTTCTTCAAAAATTTCTATAGCTTCTAAATCAGACTATAATAAAGTGAAAGTTCTTCAGCATGAAGATAATGCTATTGGATTAAAAAAAGTAACAATTTTTAAAGGTCAGCTTAACCGAGCTAAAGGCATTTCTTCTTTTGAACAGTTCGAAAACACTATTAGAAATGTTCAATACAAAGCCGCCGATAAATGCCTTCCGTTTGTTGTTATAAACAAAAAAACGAATGGAACTTATGAAGCAATAGCATACACTTATTAATAAATATTTAAAAAATAGACATTAGAGTTAATTATAAAAATATAAATTTAAGCTTTATATTTTTAGATCGTAAAGACATAATTTTTACTTATTAAAGGTGTTTTTATTACGTGCTTTTTCTATTATTACTATTTCTGATTGAAATTACAAAATCGATAGTTTTACCCAATTAAAAACGGATTTCACAGCTTGATTTTAAATAATTATTTTTATTTTAACAGCAACAATTGTCATTAGTTGAAAATCCATCAAATACAGCGCCTTATTTTACTTTTCACCATAAAAATACACACTTTAACGGCTTCTTAACGGATTACCTTTTATTAATCTGTATCTTTATTAGGAAGTAACTTTAAAAAAAGAAATCATGTCAAACAACACAGGGAATACGGTTTTAGCTCTTTTAGCAGGAGCTGTGGTTGGAGCGGGAATTGGAATTTTGTTTGCTCCAGATAAAGGTTCGCGAACCAGAGAAAAAATAAAAGGAGGTTATGACGATGCAAAATCTGATTTGAAGCACAAATTAGAAAATGCAACCAATTCTTTCAAAAGAAAATTCTCGAGCGCCAAGAATGATTTGGAAGATACCTACGAAGATTTGGTTTCAAATATGAGCCATAAATCTGAAGATGTAATTTCTTTCTTAGAAACAAAACTTTCCGATTTAAAAAACCAAAACGCAAAACTGCAAAAATAAATTCCAACTATGGCTTTTGAAGAATTAGAACAAAATACAGAAAACATCCGAACAGAAACGCAAGCGTATATTGAGAGTAATTTAGCCTATTATAAGCTGAAAAGTTTTAAAGTGGCAATGAAATCAATGACATTGATTTTGAAAATTACCTTAATGGTTTTATTTCTTTTGATGGTTTTATTGTTTTGTTCAATAGCAGGAGCTTTTGCAATTGGCACTTATTTAGGAAGCAATGCATTGGGTTTTTTAACGGTTGGAGGAATTTATCTACTTTTCACTTTACTTGTATTTTTATTTAAAGACAAAATTATTGAAAGACCGATTTTGGAAAAATTTTCAGAAATCTTTTTTAACGACTAATTATGGCTACCAAAAAATATTCATCTTACGCTGAAATAGATCGTGATTTAGAAATTTTGAAATTACAAAGCGAAATTCACTATCAAAAAATTACTTTAAGTATAGAAAAAACGAAAGAGAATCTATCTCCTAGAAACATTCTAAATGAGGTTGTTGGTTCGTTTAAACCGCTACTTTCAGAATGGTACATTACGACTTTAAAACTCGTTATCCCATTTATTATCAAATGGATAAAAAACAGAAAAAGAGGCGATTAAGCCTCTTTTTTTTATTAAACACGTTAAAAACTATTCCTCAGTTTCGGCATTTTCATTTGAAATATCATCCGCTTGGTGCTTTTCTATAGTTTTTGTTTTTGGTTTTTTCATCCCCGATTTCATAGATTCCCCCACTAAATTACTTGCTGTAAAACTGGCAACCATATTATTCAACATATCGCTTCCTGCTTGAGGTGAATTTGGCAATAAAATCAAATTTGAGTTTGTGTCTGCGCCAATCGCTTGCAAAGTATCATAATGTTGGGTAACCACGATTAATGCAGAAGCCTCTTGAGAATTTATTCCCACTTTGTTCAAAACGTCCACACTTTCCACCAAACCTTTTGCAATTTCTCTTCTTTGGTCTGCAATTCCCTGACCTTGCAGGCGTTTA
Organism: Flavobacterium sp.; assembly: GCA_044237565.1. Taxonomy (GTDB): domain Bacteria; phylum Bacteroidota; class Bacteroidia; order Flavobacteriales; family Flavobacteriaceae; genus Flavobacterium. The sequence goes on along the minus strand of JBIIFA010000011.1, from coordinate 18,384 downwards.
CTTTCTGCTTCTGCCTTTGCTTTGGCAACAATTCTAATTCGGGACGCTTCTGCCTCAAATTCGGCTACTGTTTTTTCTCGATCAGCAGCATTAATTCTGTTCATAGCATTTTTCACTTGAATATCTGGATCAATATCAGTCACTAAAGTATTGATAATTGTGTATCCGTAAGTGGTCATTGCTTCGTTTAATTCTCTTTTTACAGCGATGGCGATATCGTCCTTTCTTTCAAAAACATCGTCAAGAATTAATTTTGGAACTTCCGCCCGAACAACATCAAATACATAAGAAGTAATCTGATCGTGAGGATATTCCAATTTATAAAATGCATCGTAAACCGTGTCTTTTACAACCATAAATTGAACTGAAACTTTTAGTTTTACAAAAACGTTGTCTTTCGTTTTGGTTTCAATTACTACATCCAACTGCTGAATTTTTAGATTTACACGTCCAGCAATTCTGTCAATTAAAGGAATTTTTAATTGCAATCCCGAGTTTCGCACGCTAAGAAATTTTCCGAAACGCTCAATTACCGCCGATGTTTGTTGCTTTACCGTAAAAAATGACGAGAAAAGCACGAATAACCCAAAGGTTAAAAATAAAATTAAGAAAATGTCGCCCATAAGATTTTTATCGTTTTAAATTAGCTGTTAAAGTACTGAATTTATAACCATAGTAGCATTTATTAACATTTCTGTAGGAATATTTTTTTTCTAAAGTTACAAAAAACGAAAAGAGGCGATTAAGCCTCTTTTTTATGAATTATAAATGCCAATTATATACTTATAATTGCTTTTTGAATTCTTTTTATGGTTTCTTCTTTTCCTATGAAAGCCACGATATCAAACAAATGTGGCCCTTTCAAAGCACCTACTAAACTCAATCTGAAAGGCTGCATTATTTTTCCCATTCCAATTTCATTTGCCGTCATCCAATCTTTCACGGTTTTTTCGATTGTTTCTGTTGTAAAATCTTCAATTGTTTCTAAAACCGCAATTAATTGTTGCATTAATTCAGGTGTTTCTTCCTTCCAATTTTTAGACGCTTTTTCATCGTAAACCGTTGGCGCCACAAAGAAAAATTCGGATAAATCCCAAAATTCTGACACAAAATTGGCTCTTTCTTTTATCAATGTAACCACTTTCGTTAAATGCGCCTCAGACGCAGCAATGCCATTTGAAGTTACGATTGGGGCAAATGATTTTGCCAAGCTTTCATCACTTTGCATTTGCAAATAATTATGATTGAACCATTTGTTTTTTTCAGGATCAAATTTTGCACCGGCTTTATGAACACGATTCAAATCGAATTTTTCAACCAATTCTTCTAATGAAAATATTTCTTGTTCTGTTCCGTCATTCCAACCCAATAATGCTAAAAAGTTGATAACTGCTTCTGGAAAAAATCCATTTTCGCGATAACCAGATGAAATCCCTTCTTCCGTTTTCCACTCTAATGGAAATACAGGAAATCCTAATTTATCGCCATCACGTTTTGATAATTTTCCGTTTCCAATAGGTTTTAAAATCAGTGGTAAATGTGCAAATTCAGGTGCTTCCCAACCAAATGCGCGGTACAATAAAACATGTAATGGCATTGACGGCAACCATTCTTCACCACGAATTACGTGCGACGTTTCCATCAAATGGTCGTCCACAATATTCGCCAAATGATAGGTTGGCATTCCGTCGCTTTTGAATAAAACTTTATCGTCTAAAACGTTGGTTTCAAACTTTACATCGCCACGAACGATGTCTTTTAAATGTAATGTTTCGTCAACAGGCGTTTTAAATCGGATTACATATTCTTCATTATTCGCAATTCTTTTCAGCGTTTCTTCATTTGAAATCACCAAAGAAGTATCTAATTTTTCACGATTGTGATGGTTGTAAATAAATGTTTTTCCTTGTTCTTCGTGTTGTTTTCTATGTAAATCCAAGGCTTCGGAAGTATCAAATGCATAATACGCCCAACCCGAATTAATTAATTCGTCAGCATATTGTTTGTACAAATGTTTTCTTTCGCTTTGACGATAAGGACCAAATTTTTCATTTTTACCAATAGTTTCATCAGGTGAAATTCCAAGCCATTCCAACGCTTCTAAAATATAATTTTCTGCGTCTGGAACAAATCGATTTTGGTCGGTATCTTCAATTCTCAAATAGAAAACGCCACCATTTTTCTTTGCAAATAAGTAATTGAATAAAGCGGTACGAACTCCGCCAATATGTAAAGGTCCAGTCGGACTTGGTGCAAAACGCACGCGAACTTGCTTTGACATTTTTGTAAATTTTCAGCAAAGATACAATTTCAATCAGTCAAATAAAGAATTTGAATTAGTGATAATTGAAAGCTTGTTTTGTCATATAGAATCAAAACAGACATATTTTATTGTATATCCGTTTTTATTTAAGCCGTTTTTTATGCCATTAAATTAAAATATATTGCTGTTTAACAACACTTTACGGCCTTAAAAAATTAACTTTTTGTAATACATATAAAATCGTAATTTTATCGTTTATAAAAAATTATTTTCAACCATTGGAAGCATCAAATGCAATTTACCTAAAACTAGAAGCTTTTATTAAAAAGTTTTACACCAACGAACTCTTGCGAGGCTTGATTCTTTTTGTTGGTTTGGGATTGCTATATTTTATATTTACCCTTTTTATTGAGTATTTTCTTTGGTTGAAACCAACGGGAAGAACGTTTTTATTTGGTTTATTTATTTTGGTTGAACTATTTTTATTCTTTCGATTTATAGCTTTTCCAATATTCAAATTATTGAAACTTCAAAAAGGTATTGATTTCAAAGAAGCATCGGCAATAATTGGAACTTATTTTACAGAAGTAAGCGATAAATTGACCAATTTCTTGCAACTTTCTGATGTCGAAAACAATCAAGAGAAACCGGAATTACTTTTGGCGTCTATTGAGCAGAAAGCAAATATGTTGCAGCCAATTCCTTTTGGAAATGCGATTAACTTTAATGCTAACAAAAAATATTTGCCGCTTGCGTTACTTCCAATATTGTTTTTTGCCTTCTTTTATGTTTCCGGAAACAGCAAAATTTTATCTCAAAGTTTGAATAGAGTCGTGCATTTCAAACAACAATTTCTTCCGCCAGCGCCTTTTAAATTTGTAGTTTTAAATAAAGATTTGCAAACCGAACAAAACAAAGATTTCCTTCTGAAAGTTAAATCTGAAGGAAAAATAATTCCTGAAAACGCAATGATTTTTATAGGTGACGAAAGTTATTTTATGGAAAGCAGCGCAAATGGAGAATTCCAATTTAAAATTGAGAAACCAACAACCAATGTTTCGTTTCACGTGGAAGCGAATGAAGTTTCATCTGAAGAGTTTGAATTATCGGTTATAACCGTTCCGTCAATTTCAAATTTGGAAATGGTTTTAAATTTTCCATCGTATTTAAATAAAAAATCTGAAATCATTAAAGGCACAGGAAATGCGGTACTTCCCGAAGGAACTTCTGTTACTTGGAAAATGAATACGATTGCCACGCAAAGTGTTAATTGGTCAGATTTGAAATCTAATTATTCATTTTTGAAAGACGATAATTCATTCAAATTAACTAAAAATATTTCTCAAAATACTGAATACAATATAGTTACATCTAATAATAAAGTACAAAATTACGAGAAATTGAATTACCAAATTTCGGTAATCAAAGATCGGTTTCCAACAATCAATGTGAACAATGCGCCTGACAGCTTGAAGGTTTCTAAAAGCTATGTTTTGTGTCAAATTTCAGATGATTATGGCTTGTCTAAACTTCGGGTTATTTATTATGAAAAAGACAAGCCACAAACCGCAAAACGTGGAGCTATTTCTGTTAAAAAAGATATTTACGATCAATTTGTATTTGCATTTCCAAGTAATCTTCCTGTAGTTCAAGGTGTTTCTTATGAATATTATTTTGAGGTTTTTGATAATGATGCTCTTCACAATTTCAAAAGTTCAAAATCATCTGTGTTTTATAACAGAGTTGCTACCGACGAAGAAAAAGAAGATCAAATTTTGCAAGACCAAAACAACAATATCAACAGTTTAGAAAAGTCTTTAAAAAACCAAGATAAGCAAATTTCTGAAATTGAAAAACTTCAAAAAAATGGAAAAGAGAAGGAAAGTTTAGATTTTAAAGACCAGCAAAAAGTAAATGATTTTATCAAACGTCAAAAGCAACAAGACGAAATGATGAAGGAATTTGCTAAAAAGATGGAAGATAATTTGGATAAATTTAAAACCGATAAAAAAGACGAATTCAAGGAAGAACTTGAAAAACGTTTGGAAAAAGCCGATAAAAATTTAGGGAAGAACCAAAAATTATTGGACGAACTGAAAGAGTTGAACGATAAAATTAAGAATGAAGAGTTGTTTGATAAATTAGAAAAATTCAAACAAACGAGTAAAGACCAAACTAAAAATTTGGAACAATTGGTTGAGTTAACCAAGAAGTATTACGTTGAAAAAAAGGCAGAACAAATTGCGGATAAATTAGATAAATTAGCAGATAAGCAAGATAAATTATCCGAAAACGAAAAGGATAATAAAACTGAAAAGCAAGACGAAATTAACAAGGAATTTGATAAAATCCAAGAAGATTTAAAAGAGTTGGAAAAAGAAAATAAGGAATTGAAGGCGCCTGTTGATCTTCCAAAAGATGCTGAAAAAGAAAAAAGCATTGAAGAGGATTTGAAAAAAGCATCAGACGAATTGCAAAAAGATAAGAAAGATAAAGCCAAACCAAAACAGAAAAGTGCCGCCAAAAAGATGAAGGAAATGGGCGGTCAAATGATGGAAAGTATGGCCGGAGGAGAAATGGAGCAACTCGAAGAAGACGTTAAAATGCTGCGTCAAATCCTCGATAATTTATTGGCATTTTCTTTTTCTCAAGAAGATTTAATGAAACAGTTTAAAGTTTTGAAACGTGGCTCGCCGTCATTTAATAAAGATTTAAAAATCCAACAAAATCTAAAACAACAGTTCAAACACGTTGACGATAGTTTGTTTGCAATGTCTTTAAGAAACCCAAAAATCGCCGAAGATGTCACGAAAGAAATCGGAAATGTGCATTATAATATTGACAAGGCTTTGGATAGTTTCGTCGAATCTCAAATCCCCAAAGGACTTTCGCACCAACAATATACGATTTCTTCTGCAAATAAATTAGCTGATTTTCTTAGCGATGCTTTAAATAACATGCAGATGGAAATGCAAATGTCTGGTGCTGGAAAAGGCGGTAAACCTAAACCAGTCAAGGGGCAAGGTTCGGGAATGCAACTTCCAGACATCATCAAAAAGCAAGAAGGACTTGGCGAAAAGATGAAAGAAGGAATGAAAAAAGGTAAAAAGCCTGGAGACGGAAAGAAACCCGGCGATGGAAAAAAACCTGGCGAAGGTCAGAAACCCAGTAAAGGCGATAAAGGTAAATCTGGCAAAGACGGTAAATCTGGAAGTGGCGATTCACAAGGAGGCGAAAATGGGGAAGACGGAGAAGGAAATGCAGGTGAAATAATGAAGATTTATCAAGAGCAAAAACAACTTCGTGAAGCACTACAAAACGCTTTAAACAAAGAAGGAATTGGTGGAAATGGTCAAAATTCTTTAGAGCAAATGAAGCAAATCGAGAAGCAATTATTGAACAAAGGTTTCAATAACGAAACCCTTCAAAAGATGCTAAATTTACAATATGAACTACTCAAATTAGAAAAAGCAGCGCAACAACAAGGTGAGGAAAAGAAGCGTCAATCGCAAACAAATCTTAAAGATTTCAACAATCAAAGCAAGCCGCTGCCTTCCAATTTGCAAGAATATCTCAACAGCATCGAGATTTTAAACCGACAAACCCTACCTTTGCGTTCCAATTTCAACCAAAAGGTTCAAGAATATTTCAAAAACAATGATTAGTTTTAACTACGAAACAGATTTCGAATTAGACCACGAAGCCGACTTTTCAAAATGGCTTTCCGCCGTAATTTTATCTGAAAATAAAAAAGAAGGTGACATCAATTATGTGTTTTGCGACGACGAATATTTGCTCGAAATCAACCAGCAATACCTTGACCACGACACCCTAACCGACATCATTAGTTTTGACTATTCTGTAGGAAACGAACTACACGGAGACATCTTTGTTTCTGTCGAAAGAGTTCGTGAAAACGCTATCGATTTCAACGTCACATTCCTCGAAGAAATCAAGCGCGTCCTCGTCCACGGCGTTTTGCACTATTGTGGCTACAAGGACAAATCGGAATCTGATGAACTAATAATGCGAAATAAAGAAGAAGAAAAAATGCAAATGTTTCACGTGGAACAATAATAATTAGGAGCGAATTTTCGGGTTTTTCTACAAATGTAATTCCCGCTTTCATTCCAAATCTCTCGGAAAAAACCTCGAGGATTTTCCCTTCAATCGGGGCTATTATTTTTTTGTATTTTTGCATTTGGAATTGATAGTTAAAAAAACAACAATGTTTCACGTGGAACATTTACAATAAAGAATAAACGAACATTAAATAAATAAAATTTTGTTTCAAGAAATATACGATGTAATTGTAGTTGGCGCAGGCCACGCAGGTTCAGAAGCAGCCGCGGCATCAGCTAATTTAGGCGCAAAAACATTATTGGTTACAATGAGTTTGCAAAACATTGCTCAAATGTCGTGCAATCCCGCAATGGGAGGAATCGCCAAAGGACAAATCGTTCGGGAGATTGATGCGCTTGGGGGTTACTCGGGAATTGTTTCTGATAGAACCGCAATCCAATTCAAAATGCTGAATAAATCCAAAGGCCCTGCAATGTGGTCGCCAAGAGTTCAAAGCGACAGAATGCGTTTCGCAGAAGAATGGCGATTGATGTTGGAGCAAACCCCAAACCTCGATTTCTACCAAGAAATGGTCGGTGGTTTAATTATTGAAGATGGAAAAATCAAAGGAATTAAAACTTCTTTAGGTATTGAAATAAAAGCAAAATCGGTAGTTTTAACGAATGGAACTTTCCTAAATGGATTAATTCACATTGGTGAAAAACAATTCGGAGGAGGAAGAGCTGGCGAAAGTGCAGCTTACGGAATCACGGAAGATTTAGTAAAAGCAGGTTTTGAATCAGGAAGAATGAAAACAGGAACGCCGCCACGAGTTGATGGAAGATCGTTGGATTATTCAAAAATGAATGAAGAAAAAGGCGATGTAAAACCAGATAAATTTTCTTATTCAGATATTACAAAACCATTAGTTCATCAAAAATCGTGTTATATGACTTACACGTCTTTGGATGTTCACGATATTTTGAGAGAAGGTTTTGACCGTTCGCCAATGTTTAATGGTAGAATAAAAAGTATCGGACCTAGATACTGTCCTTCAATTGAAGATAAAATTAACCGTTTCGCAGACAAAGACAGACACCAGTTATTTGTAGAGCCGGAAGGGTGGAATACAGTAGAAGTTTATGTAAATGGTTTTTCTACTTCATTACCAGAAGACATCCAATTTAAAGCTTTGCGCTCTGTTGTGGGATTTGAAAACGTTAAGTTTTTCCGTCCCGGATATGCAATTGAATACGATTATTTTCCACCCACGCAATTGAAACACACTTTAGAAACCAAGTTGGTTGAAGGTTTGTATTTCGCTGGACAAATAAACGGAACAACAGGATACGAAGAAGCGGCTTCACAGGGATTGATGGCGGGAATCAATGCGGCTTTAAAAGTTCAAGAAAAAGCGCCATTCATTTTAAAAAGAGACGAAGCATATATTGGTGTTTTAATAGACGATTTAATCACAAAAGGAACAGAAGAGCCTTATAGAATGTTTACTTCAAGGGCAGAATTTAGAACACTTTTACGACAAGATAATGCCGATTTTAGACTGACGCCAATGTCTCACGAAATAGGATTGGCTTCTGAATTGCGTTTGCGAAGAATGGAACACAAGCTAAAAGAATCTGAAAAAATGGTTGCTTTTTTCAAAGAAACTAGCATTACCGCAGCAGAAGCAAATCCTATTTTAGAAGCAAAAGAAACTGCTTTGGTGAACCAAAGTGATAAGATGTTTAAGATGTTTTCTCGTCCTCAAATTGAGTTGAACGACATGATGCAATTACAAAAAGTAAAGGATTATATTGATGCCAATGAAGTTGATTTAGAGATATTGGAACAAGCGGAAATACAAGTTAAATATTCTGGTTATATCGAAAAAGAAAGAAACAACGCCAACAAATTAACTCGTTTGGAAGATGTTAAAATCCCTGAAGATTTTGATTATAATAAAATAAAATCAATGTCAATTGAAGCAAGACAGAAGCTCGGAAAAATTCGACCAGTTACGATTTCTCAAGCATCGAGAATAAGTGGAGTTTCCCCAAGTGATATTTCGGTATTGCTAATTTATATGGGACGATAGGTTAGTGATCAGTATTCAGAAGCAGTGTTCAGTTTCTCGATAGCACTAAAAACGGAATACTGATTCCTAAAAATTGTTCCACGTGAAACTACGGCGGCAAGCACTGTTTTCATTACGGTGCTTGAATTAAATTTTTATAATATATGGAGATTGTTGAAAAAAAGGTTTTATCATTAGAACAGAAAGAAGCGTTATGTCAACTTTGGAATAATGAATATCCAGAGAAATTAAGTTATAAAAAAACAGAAGAATTTGACATGTATTTAAATAGTTTGTCAGACACAAAACATTATTTGCTTATTGTTGACGCAAATGAAATTAAAGGATGGGCATTTACCTTTTTAAGAGAGGATGAAATGTGGTTTGCAATAATTGTAGATGGTCAAATGCAAGGAAAGGGGAAAGGTTCATTGTTGCTTGAAGTATTAAAAAAAGGAAAAAATAATTTGAACGGATGGGTTGTTGATCATGAAAACGACAGCAAACAAAATGGGGAAGCATATATATCACCCTTGTTGTTTTATATCAAAAATGGCTTTACAATATGCAATGGAACAAGAATTGAGAATGAAAAAATATCTGCCGTAAAAATAAATTGGAATCGTTAAGGAAAAATCTAAAATTAATTTACCTCGCTTTAAACTATAGTTAAACAAATAATTATCATTTTCAGAAATCGGAATATACTGACCACTGAAAACTGACCACTGAAAACTAAAAATGGATATTTCAAATAAAAAACACTTCCTAACCGTAAAAGATTATTCTGTTTCAAAAGAAACATTTGATTTGTATTATGATGAAACTTTGGATATGTTAATTACATCGCCGCAGCCAAGTCTTGATAATCTCGGAAAATATTATGAAAGCGTTGACTATATTTCTCACACCGATTCTAAACGTTCTTTTTTTGAAAAAGCATATCATTTTGTAAAAAGCATTGCGCTTAAAAATAAACTAAATTTAATAAATAGTTGTAGTCCAAACAAAGGAAAATTATTAGATATTGGAGCCGGAACAGGAGATTTTTTGTTGACTGCAAAAGAAAATGGCTGGATTACAATTGGCATAGAACCAAGCGAAAAAGCAAAAGCAATTGCGGTTAAAAAAGGAGTAGCGTTTTCAGACACAACAGAAGAATTAGAAAGCCATACTTTTGATGTAATTACGATGTGGCACGTTTTAGAACACGTTCCAAATTTAGAAAATCAAATCAAAGAATTGAAAAGATTAGCAAAGCCAAACGGAACAATAATTATAGCAGTTCCAAATTTCAAATCCTACGACGCAAAATATTATGGAAAGTTTTGGGCGGCGTATGATGTGCCAATTCACTTTTGGCATTTTTCTAAAACAGCAATAAAATTGCTTTTTGAAAAAGAGGAAATCAAATTGGAAAAAGTGCTTCCAATGAAATTTGATTCTTTTTATGTGAGTTTGTTATCTGAAAAATATAAAAACGGAAAAATGAATTTTATAAAAGCCTTTTGGATTGGATTGGTGTCAAATTGGAAAGCAAATCGAAGTTTAGAGTTTTCATCGCACATTTACGTCTTAAAAAACAACCAAAAAGCAGTTTAAAGCGATTTAAAAGAAGATTTTTAGTTGAAACATATATTTTACTGTCTTTTTTGAGAACGTTTTGCATTTCAAATCTAATAAGGCCACTTTTTATAGCTTTAAATTATAACAAAGATTAAAACTATTGTAAAACCTTATAGTTATAAAATTAGCTAAGTTTGAAACTTTTTAAATTTATTAATCAAAAATTTATACTTTTACCAATAATTAAAAAAACAATTAAAAATTAGGATGAAAAAATCATTAGTACTTATCGCAATCGCATTTTCAATTATCTCTTGTAATAAAACTGCAGAAGTTACCGCTACAAAAACCGCTTACGTTGACACGTCAAAATTAATGAGCGAATATACAGAAGCCAAAGACATTGAAGCAAAATACAAAGCCAAATCGCAAGAAATGAGTAAAGAGTTGGAAGCAGAAATAGCAACTTTTAAAGCAGAAGCAGCTAGTTTTCAGAAAAACGCTCAATTAAATGGACAAGCGTGGGCGCAACAAAAAGGAGCAGAATTACAAAAAAGAGAGCAACAACTTCAATATGCGGAACAAGCCATGGGTCAACAATTGCAACAAGAAAGCGGAGTAGAAGTGGATTCAGTTGTGAGCAATGTGAAAAAGTTCATTAAATCTTACGGAAAAGAAAAAGGATACGCCTATATTTATGGAACTGGTGAAGCGGCTACAATTTTGTATGCAGAAGATAAGTATGATATCACAAAAGAAATCATCAAACTTTTAAATGATAAATATAAATCGGCTTCAAAGCCAGCGGCAACTGACACAAAAGCGGATGCAAAGAAAGAAATTGAAACCTTAGAGAAAAAGAAATAATTATCTGAAATATATTTTTAAAAAATGTCTTCCCTTAAGAAGGCATTTTTTGTTTATAAAAAATAAATTTATAGGAATCATATTGAAATAAATGTAGTACTTTCATATTTAAATTTAATCCGATGCAAACTATTTCCGAAGCCGCAGAATACACTTTACGATTTATCAATCAAACGCATCGGTCAGTGTTTTTGACAGGTAAAGCTGGAACAGGCAAAACCACACTCTTAAGAGAAATTATTCAAACTACGCACAAAAACACTGTTGTTGTTGCCCCAACAGGAATTGCAGCTTTAAATGCTGGCGGAGTTACGATTCACTCGATGTTCCAATTGCCTTTTGGCGGTTTTATTCCCGATAATTCGGCGCCACATTTTTCTGATACTGTAAAATTTGAAACTAAAAGTACCTTAGTCAGACACTTCAGGATGAGCGGTTTGAAGAAATCGGTTATTAGAAATATGGAATTGTTGATCATTGACGAAGTGAGTATGTTGCGCGCAGATTTATTGGATGCAATTGACTTCATGATGCAATCGGTACGCAAAAAGAAAATGCCTTTTGGAGGTGTTCAAGTGCTTTTTATTGGCGATTTATTACAATTACCACCCGTAATTCGAGACGAAGAATGGAGCACTTTAAAGAAATATTACAACGGGAAATTCTTTTTTCATTCGCATGTCATTCAGCAAAATCCACCATTATATATTGAGCTTTCTAAAATTTTTCGTCAAACGGACGATGTTTTTATTTCGATATTAAATAATTTGCGAAACAACCAAATCTCGCAAGAAGACATTAAAAATTTGAACGAATATGTGCAACCCAATTTTGACTTAAAAGCAAATAAAGGCTACATTACTTTAACCACCCACAATGCAAAAGCCGACACAATGAATGCAAAGGCGTTGCAAGATTTGGATGGAAAATTACAAACGTTCAAACCTGATATTGTAGATGATTTTCCAGAAAAAATTTATCCTATTGATCAAAATTTGCAGTTGAAAGTGGGCGCCCAAATTATGTTTGTGAAAAATGATCTTTCTCTTGAAAAGAGTTATTTTAATGGCAAAATGGGATTTATAAAATCACTTTCTAAAGACGAAATTTTAGTTCATTTTCCAGAAGAAAACAAAACCATAGAAGTTGAAAAATACGAATGGCAAAACATACGGTACAAAGTCAATGAAATGACCAAAGAAATTGATGAAGAAGTTTTGGGAACATTTGTTCATTATCCAATAAAACTAGCTTGGGCAATTACCGTTCATAAAAGCCAGGGATTAACATTTGACAAAGCAGCGCTTGATGTTTCGCAAGTTTTTCTTCCTGGACAAGCCTATGTGGCATTATCACGATTGCGCTCCTTAAAAGGATTAATTTTGATTTCTCCTTTGCGTATGAATGGAATTTCGAATGATCAAGATGTGATGGATTATTCTTTAAATAAAGCAACCGAAGAAGCATTGGCTGTTTCGTTGCAACAAGAAACCAAAAATTTTATTCGAAATTACCTAAAAGCGACTTTCGATTGGACTGATTTGGCTCAGGAATGGAGGAACCATCAGTTCAGTTATAACGAAAAGTCAGAAGTTTCTGAAAAGTCGAAACACGCCATTTGGGCCAAAAAACAAGCAGAATCGATTAGTGAATTATTGGAGCCATCCCGAAAATTTTTATCGCAATTGGACAAATTATTTGCCAGTGAATCCTTCGATATAAATCACATTTCTGATAGAATTCACGCCGCTTTCAACTATTTCTTTATTCCAATGGACAATGCGGTTTATGACATTTTATGGAAATTAGAAGAAGTAAAAAGAGTCAAAAAAGTAAAAGCGTATTACGAAGAATTATTGGTGCTTGAGGAATTACAAATCAAAGCGGTTTTGCAATTAATGAAAGCCAAATTATTAGTAAACACAGTTGTTTCTGGTGCAACAATTTCTAAAGAAAATTTGATTTCTGAAGAAATAAAATCTTATAGAATTAATAAAATAACCGATATTCAAGCGAAGTTTAAGGCGCTAAACATCACACTTGTTGAAGATGATTTTGATGCAGATCGCTATGCGTCTAAAAAAACATCAAAAACCAAAGAACCTAAGAAATCAACTGTTCAGGAAACTTTTGAATTTTGGCAACAGAAAAATTCTATAAAAGAAATTGCGGCGATTAGAAAACTTACACCACAAACGATTTACGGGCATTTTGCAAAATTAATTGAAGCCGATCAAGTACAACTTTCAGCAATTTTACCAGAAGATAAAATCGATGCCTTATCCAAAGTGTTCAAGGGTTTTAAAGGAGAATCTTTGGTTGAATTAATGGAGAAATACGGCGATAAATTCACGTGGAACGAAATGAGAATGTATAAAGCGAGTATTGGAAAGTAAACCTAATTCAACCAATACACCACCGTAACAGCAGGAATAAAATAAATTACAATTGTTCTAGCCCCATCATAATCTTTCGCCAAGCGCTGCCCAAAAAGCAACATCAATAGCGTAATACAAGAAAAAATGCCACCATAAAAACCAAAAGTGCGGCCTTCATTTACAAACAATTCAATCGCACCCAACACACATAAAATTCCCGAAATTAATTCCAAAACCAAAATATGGAAAAGCGCTAAGGGAACAACTTTTTTCAATACAGTATTTGCAAAATGTCCTGTCAGCCAACCCAAATTGTCTTTCCAATGAAATAATTTGTCATACCCTGATTGCAAAAAAGTAAGGGCTAAAAAAACCAAAACCAAAATAGAAGCTACATTATTCATAATTTGTTATTTTTTGTGAATTAAACGAGTCAGTTTTATAGATAAATCAGTCAAAATTATTTTCGCGTTTCCATTGCGCTCAATGTGGTACATCGCATCCGAAAGTTCCTTAAAAAGATCATTTATATTGTTTCCATTTACAAACGGAGCAAAATTCTCTAGCTTGAATTTTGGTACTTTCATTTCCATATAAACTAACTTTGGCGTTTCATAGTTCAGCAGCAAAGCCTGTCGGAACATGTCAATACAAAAGTTCAAAAACTTCTTCTGCGTTTCTCTTCCCAAACCTGCAATTTGCTCGCTCCAAAGAATCAAATCCTGAATAGCAGCCGCATTTCCCTTGGCCCGAAAAGCTGCACGAACCCACAAAACAAACCATTCTTCAAACGGCAATTCTTCACTTTCTTCGTCCAATAAAAGCAGCGCTTTATTATAATTTCCTTGCGATTGGTGCGCAATTTTATCCGCCAAACTCGCTTCAATATTTTCTCTAAGAATCAATCCGTCGGCAATAATTTTCTCACTCAAACCATTAAAATGTAACACCTGACAGCGCGACCGAATCGTCTGAATTATATCTTCTTCATTTTCAGTAATCAGAATAAAAACCGTTTTTTCTGGTGGCTCTTCCAACAATTTCAGCAGTTTATTCGACGCCGAAATATTCATTTTTTCCGCCATCCAAACAATCACAATTTTGTAACCGCCCTCATACGATTTTAGTGCCAACGCCTTCAAAATTTCCTGCGCATCGTCCACCCGAATTTCCCCTTGCTTGTTCTGAACGCCTAAAATTTTGTACCAATCAAACAGTCCGCCGTAAGGATTTTCAGCAATAAATTGACGCCAATCTACCATAAAATCCAAACTTTTCGGCTTTGTTTTTACTTCTTCCGTCGTTACAGTTGGGAAAATAAAATGTAAATCAGGATGCGAAATCGACTTGAATTTCAAGTTGCAAGATTCGTTTCCAGTGTTGTTTTCGCCATCAAAATTACCGCACAAAACATACTGAGAATAGGCAATCGCCATCGCTAAAGTTCCGCTTCCTTCTGGTCCTACAAACAATTGCGCATGAGGAATTCTGCCCGAAGAGGCGCTTTTTGTCAAATGATTTTTTATATAATATTGTCCTAAAATTTGGGAAAACAGCATAAAGCAAAGATAATAGAAAGTTATTAAGTTTGTATAATCTGGAGCGAATTGTCTTTCTTTTTCAGGAAATCATATTCTGACTAGTCCTAAATAATCGATATAGATCATATGACAAAAAAAGACAAATAATAAAACATCAAAAAAAATCCCTGCTTTTTTATAACAGGGATGATTTATTAGGTTAAGAAAACTTATATTTCGTTAGCGCTGGTGGCTCTTCTGTCGCGCAACCAATACTTGGTTCTTTTGACCAAGTAGAACATTACGGGTACCATAACCAGGGTTAAAACCGTGGCGTATGTCAATCCGAAGATGATGGTCCATGCCAATGGGCTCCAGAAAACGACGTTGTCACCGCCTATGTAAACGTGAGGATTTAGGTTGGTTACCAATGAGAAAAAGTCGAAATTGAGTCCTATTGCCAACGGAATTAATCCTAAAATTGCGGTTAATGCAGTTAGTAAAACTGGTCGCAAACGGGATTTCCCAGATTGAATGATGACGTGTTTTATTTCGGCAATGGTTAAATCGTCGTGTGAAGTTTGCTTGTTTTCGATGACTTTTTCGTCCAATAATAGCACGAAGAAATCCATTAATACGATTCCGTTTTTCACGACAATTCCTGATAACGCAATGATTCCCATCATCGTCATTAGGATTACGAAATCCATTCCTGCAAAGACGTAACCGTAGAATACACCACTGAAACTTAGTAAAACGGTGAACATAATGATGGCGGTTTTTGACAAGGAATTAAACTGCAATACAATGATAATCGTGATACTCGCTAAAGCCAAAAGCAATGCGCCAAACAAGAAACTGGAATCTTTTTTCTGCTGTTCTTGCTCACCAGAAAAGGAATAGGTTATGTCGCCGGCCATTTTATAATTGGCTGCTTTCAATGCGGATTCGATTTGTTTTGTAATTCCGTCGCCATTTGCCCCTGTTAAAACATTTGAATAAATGGTCATTATTCGTTTTGAATTCTTGCGTTTTATTTGGTTGAACGTGAATTTTTTCTCGGTCGTTGCCAAAGCGGAAATTGGAACTTGAATAATTTGTCCGTTGTTTTGATTTCTAAAAGTTACGGGTTGGTTGAACAAAACACTTTCGTTTTTGCGTTGGTCTTCCTGCAAACGCATTACTATATTGTAATCGTCTTTTCCTTCTTTGTACGTTGAAATTTCTTGTCCGTAAATCGCTCTGCGCATCGTAAATCCTACTTGTCCTGTGCTTGCACCCAAACTTCCAATACTTACACGATCGACATTTACTTCCAATTCAGGGCTTTCTTTATTGACATCAATATTTAATTTTTCGATGCCTTCGATGTTTTTTGAATTGATGAATGCGATTACTTTATTGGCTTCCACCAACATTTCGTCGTAATTAGTTCCCGACAATTGCAAACTAATCGGGTATCCTGATGGCGGCCCGTTAGAATCTTTTTCGACAATGATTTTTGCTCCTGCAATTGCTTTTACTTTGGCACGAATTTCTTCTAAAATTTCATCTGTATTTACGCCTTTTCTGAAATTGAATTCCGTGAAATTCACGGTTACTTTTCCTTTATACGGCGTTTCAGATTGGTTTCCAGAATCTACATTAGGGTTTCCAGCTCCTTTTCCCACTTGCGAAACGATGCTTTCTGCCAAGTAGTTTTTGTCGTTTTCAACATATTTTCCTAAAATGGCAATGACTTGTTTTTCAACAAATAAATTGGCTTTGTTGGTTTTAGAAATTTCTGTTCCTTGTGGATATTCGATATAAACAATCGCTTGATTTGGAATGTTTTTTGGAAAAAATAATACATTTCTCGGGAAGATTCCCAATAAAACAAACGAGAAAAAGAGTAAGGCGATAATTCCAACTAATGCGATTAATGCTCTTTTTCCTGTTAGAATTTTACCCAGAAAAACTTGGTATTTAGCTTCTAATCTTGGGAAGAAACTGTGTTGGAAATCTTGTGTCCATTTGAATAGGAACAAATGATACGCCCACATTAATATCAAGGCAATAATGATTAAATGCCCGATGGCTTTCATCCAAATAGTATTTGTAATATTCCCAGGAATTACGAATAACAATCCTGAAACAATGAAAATAATCGTGTATTTTTTCAAGGCTTTTTTAGTGATATTTCTGTCTTCAATATCCATAAAACCACCCGTCATTGCGGCGTTGATAACCATTGCTACGAATAGCGATGCACCCAAAACACAAGACAATGTTATAGGAAAATAAATCATGAATTTACCAACGGTTCCTGGCCATAAAGCCAATGGAATAAAGGCTGCCAAGGTAGTCGCGGTTGATGAAATTACCGGCCAAGCGATTTCGCCAATACCGATTTTTGAGGCTTCAATTCGTCCCAAACCTTTTTTCATATTGGCAAAAACGTTATCCACCACCACAATTCCATCATCAACCAATAATCCTAATCCCATTACCAATCCAAATAAAACCATCGTGTTCAATGTGAATCCAAAAGCCGATAAAATTGCAAATGCCATCAACATGGAAAGTGGAATTGCAGCTCCAACAAACAAGGAATTTCGCAATCCCATCGTGAACATCAACACAATCATTACTAGAATAATTCCGAAAATAATATGGTTTGACAATTCGTTTACTTGGTGTTCGACTTTGCTAGATTGATCGTTGGTCATTTTGATGCTCAAATCTTTTGGCAAGACAGTTTCTTGTGCTTTCGCCACAATTTCTTTGACTTGATCCAAAGCAGAAATCATATTTTGCCCCGAACGTTTTTTTACATTTAGCATCACCACTTCTTGACCACTTTCGCGAGCATAAGTCGTTTTTTCCTTTTCTTTAAAATTGATAACGGCAATATCTTTCAGGTAAACCGTTCCTCCGTAGGATTTTACAACTACGTTTTCAAGTTCCTTTGGGTTTTTGATTTCCCCAACAATTCTGATGTTATTTCGAGAACCTTGCGAGATCAGATTTCCGCCCGAAAGCGTCATATTTTCATATTTCACTGCATTTTGAATGTCGTCAAAACTCACTTTTGCAGCGTTCATTTTGAATACATCAATGGCAATTTCAACCTCTTTATCATCTACCCCAAGAATGTCTACTTTTTTAACTTCAGGAACATTTTCAATCTCATCTTTTAAATATTCACCATATTTTTTAAGTTGTTGTGTGGTGTAATTCCCCTTCAAATTAATATTTAATATCGGCACTTCCTCTGAAATATTGATGTTGAAAATACTTGGTTCTACCTTACTTCCATTGTCAAGATTTGGCCAGTCGGTATCGGCTTTCGCTAAATCTGCTTTGTCTTTAATTCTGATTTTAGCTTCTTCAATAGAGATTTTTTGTTCAAATTCAACGACTACAATTCCATAATCTTGAAACGAACTTGAGGTAACTTTGGTAACGCCAGAAATATTTTTAAACTCATCTTCAAGTGGTTTTACAACTAATTTTTCCACATCTTCAGAGGAATTTCCTGGAAAAACAGAAGAAACGTAAATTTTGTTTTCCAATATTTCAGGGAAATTTTCACGCGGCATATTGATATACGCCATCGTTCCCAAAACTATAATAATAAAGGTCAGAATGTAAACCGTAATTCGGTTATCTACA
>JBIIFA010000227.1:0-2647 GCA_044237565.1 Flavobacterium sp. | reverse complement strand
CAGCATTTCAAAAGCCTTATTTACAGCTCTATCTATCACTTTTTCACGGGGTTGACCAAAATCGAATTCTTCGACTACAACTTCGTTTGGTGTTGCAATTGCGATAAAAACAGTTCCGATTTCTGCATTTCCATCGCCTTTTGTGGGTCCTGCGTTTCCAGTTGTAGCAATTGCATAATCCGTTTTCATTAATTTTTTAACTGAAATTGCCATTGCTTTTGCAACTTCAAAACTCACTACTGAATGTTCTTTTATAAGATCTTCTGGAAGGCCAAGAACCGAAATTTTTGTTTCTGTAGCGTAACTAACTACGCCACCTTTAAAATATTTTGAAGCACCAGGAACAGACGTAAGTACTTGCGCAATTTTTCCACCTGTACAACTTTCGGCTGTTGCCAATGTTTTCGTTTTGTCTGACAATAATCTTCCTAAAATCACTTCTATAGTTTCATCTCCATCGAAACCCACGATGATATCGCCGATGATTTTGGATAATGAAAGTACATTTTCTTCTATTTTTTGTTCTAAAAACTCTTTGTCGGTTCCTCGTGCAGAAAGTCGCAAACGAACTCTTCCTGGACTTGGCAAATAGGCTAATTTTATAAAATCGGGTAAATCATTTTCCCAATTCTCGATGCGTTCTGCCACCAAACTTTCTCCTTGACCATAGGTCATAATTGTTTTATGAATGATATAAGGACGCTTGTATTCTTTTACAATTTTGGGGATAATTTCGTTTTCTAGGATATATTTCATTTCATAAGGAACCCCAGGCAAAGAAATATAAACGGTGTTTTCTTTTTTCATCCACATTCCAGGAGCCGTTCCTACTTGGTTGTGAAGTACGATGCATTTTGATGGAACCAAAGCTTGGTCTTTGTTCATTTGTGAAGCCGGACGCTTCATTGCACGTTCTATCAAGTCAATTACGTGTTTTTCAACCGCTTCGTTTCTAATCAATATATCATCAAAATACTCGCAAAAAGTGTGTTTGGTAATGTCGTCTTTTGTTGGTCCAAGTCCGCCAGTAATTATTACTAAATCGACTAGGTTTTGAAGTTTGGAAAACGTTTCTAAAATATGTTTTTTATTATCGCTAATAGAAATCATTTCATGAATTTCTACGCCAATTTTATCTAATGATTTTGCTATAAAACCTGAATTGGTATCGACAATTTGACCTATTAGGATTTCGTCTCCAATAGTAACTATGGTTGCTTTCATTGATAAAATTTGGTATTATTGGAGATTATATATTGGTAGTTTGCAAATTGAAATCTTTCTTAATTTCTTTTATTGCTTTCTCGATTTGGTTGGAAATACTTTTGAATATTTCTTTAATTTCTTTCTTTTTACCTTCCGATTTTGCCCAAGCTTCAATTTGTAGCATTTCTTCAAAAGCCAAATTCAAACTCAATAAATCCAAAGACGGTTTTATTTTATGAGCATATTCATAACACAACCGGTGATTTTTATCCTCAATAGCTTGTTTTATGTACGCTAAATCCGAAGGGATTTCATTTACAAACAAGTGAATTATTTGTTCTACAAACTCAGGATCATTTTCTGAAATTGCATATACTTTTGCTAAATTGTAATGTATTGCCATTATTTTACTTGAATTCTAAATAATTTATTTCCTTCTAAAAAACCTTCTAATATATCGTCTGGACGAACAGCAGCAACCCCTTCAGGCGTTCCTGTGAAAATTATATCACCAATTTTTAACGTGAAATATTGAGAAACATGAGCAATCAGTTCATCAATTTTCCACAACATAAAATCCGTATTTCCCTTTTGAACCGTTATTCCATTATTTGTCATTTCAAATGTAAGATTTTCTAACGAATTAAAAGTATTTTTCTGCATAAAGTCGCCAATTACCGCCGATCCGTCAAATGCCTTGGCTTTTTCCCACGGTAGCCCTTTATCTTTCAATTTTTGCTGCAAATCCCTAGCTGTAAAATCAATTCCAACGCCAATTTCATCGTAATATTTATGTGCAAATTTGGCATCAATGTACTTTCCAACTTTATTAATCTTCACAATTATTTCCAATTCGTGATGAATATCTTCCGAAAATTCTGGAATCACAAACGGATGTTGTCGCAACAAAACCGCCGAATCAGGCTTCATAAAAACCACTGGTTCGTCTGGACGTTCATTCTGCAATTCCTCAATATGTTTGGTATAATTTCTACCGATGCAAATTATTTTCATATTTTTTGAAGCTATTTCCCGCTATCCGTTTCAATCTGCGTTATTGCTTCGTTCCGAGCAATTCCGTAGGATTTCCACTACTATCGGGGCTATGGGATTTGGGATACAATCACGAATCCGTTTTATTTCGTATTCAACTTTCGTAACTTTATTGCTGTTAAAACTTTCTTAGTATATAAAGGGAAATCAGCATTTTGAATCCAACTATAATATCCTGGTTCAGTGTCCAAAACCTTATTTACTTTTATACCTTTATGTTTTCCAAAAGCAAAAATCTCTTCATCATCGTCATCAAAAGCAATCATTCCTGCAAAATCAGCCAATCTTTTTCGGGTCGTAAATTCCGAAAGTGATTTCATATCATTATCCAAATCCGAATACCGATCCAATTGTGCTTTCAAAATCTCGTAGGTTGCCATTGTATCGG
>JBIIFA010000226.1:0-2703 GCA_044237565.1 Flavobacterium sp. | reverse complement strand
CTTTCGTATTCGCCATAATAATTTATAAGTACTTAACTGGATTTGTATTTTCTTCCGATAAAATGATTGCAAAATTAAGGATTTTTTTTCTAAGAAAATCAACAATATAATTTTTTGTATATCTTTCACTCTCAAAATGACCAATATCAGCTAAAATTATCCGATTTTCGGCTTCATAAAACTGATGGTACTTCAAATCTGCCGTCAAAAAAACATTTGCACCAGCAGCAATTGCATTTTTAATTGCAAAACTTCCAGCACCTCCAAGAAGGGCAACTTTTTTTATCGGTTTCCCAATAAATTCAGAATGACGAATTCCTCCACATTGCATTTTGTCTTTCACAAACAATAAAAAATCTTTTTCGGTCATCGGATTTTCTAATTCTCCAATCAATCCCATTCCGATATTTTGATGTATGTTTTGCAATTCTATGATTTCATAAGCCACTTCTTCATATACATGACTTTCAAATAGGGCTTTCAGAATTTTGCTTTCTAATTGTTTTTCAAAGGTAACTTCAATCTTAATTTCATCTGCTTCAACAAATTCAAATCGTTCGCCAATTTCAGGATTACTGTGCTCATTTCCCATATAAGTTCCCAATCCTTTAGAGCTAAAACTACAATTTTCATAGTTTCCAATTGTTCCTGCACCAGCATCAAAAAGAGCATTTCGAACCTTTTCTACATTTTCAGGAATGGTAAAAGTGACTAATTTTCTAATAAATTGCTCTTTGGGAATTAGAATTTTAGTATTTATTAAACCTAAAGCATCACCGAAAATTTTATTTACACCTTCAGGATGATTGTCTAATGCCGTATGAACTGCATAAATTGCAATGTCATTCTTGATTGCTTTAATAAGGGAACGTTCCACATAATTTTTCCCAGTAATTTTCTTTAATCCTGAGAATAATATCGGGTGGAAACACACCACTAAATTGCAATTCTTCGCAATAGCTTCATCAATTACACTTTCTAAAGCATCGTGACAAACTAATATTCCTGTGGTATTTGCTTCTTGATTTCCTAATAATAATCCTACATTATCAAAATCTTCAGCATATGCTATAGGTGCCATTTCTTCAAGAACCGAAATTATTTCTTTGATTTTTATCACTTGTTACTTTTTTAGTAGTTTTTTTGAATATACAAATTAACGAAAAAACAAATCAACTTTTTTATAAAGATAAAATAGTATACTTTCGTACAATGAATTTTCTGCGAAAAATAGTATTTCCATTGGCACTTTTATATAAAGGAATAACTTCATTTCGAAATTTCCTATACGATAAAGGCATTTTCAAATCGTATTCATTTGAAGTACCGGTAATTGTTGTTGGGAATTTGAGTGTTGGGGGAACAGGAAAAACACCTCAAATAGAATATTTAATCCGATTATTATCTGAAAAATATAAAATTGCTACTTTAAGTCGCGGTTATAAAAGAAAATCTAAAGGTTTTATTTTGGCTGATGCCAATGCCAATGCAACAATAATTGGAGACGAACCATTTCAGTTTTATTCAAAATTTCCGAATATTCAAGTCGCTGTTGATGCCAATCGTAAAAATGGTATCGAACAATTACTTTCTCAAACTTCAAAACCAGAAGTCATTTTATTGGACGATGCCTTTCAACATCGTAAAGTAAAAGCAGGATTTTATATTCTGTTGACTTCTTATAATGAGTTGTATTGCGATGATTTTCAACTTCCAACAGGAAATTTAAGAGAAAGTAGAGGTGGCGCAAAAAGAGCTAATATAATTATTGTAACCAAATGTCCTTCTGATTTATCGATTGAATCTCGGATTGCAATTGCTAATAAGTTGAATATTGAATCCAATCAGCAACTTTTTTTTACCACCGTTGCTTATGACGATTTTGTATATTCAGAAAATGAAAAACGCAAAGTTTCTGAGATTCAAAATATTGATAAATTACTTTTGGCGGGAATTGCAAAACCTCAATCCTTTTTCGCACATATACAAAACAATAATGAAGAGTGTTTGACTTTTCCTGACCACCATCATTTTACGGAAAAAGACATTTTAGAAATTAAAAATAAAGCCAACAACAAAATCATAATTACCACCGAAAAAGATTTCGTTAGATTAAAAGAGCGTATTCCAAAAGAACAACTTTTTTATTTACCAATCCAAAGCAAATTTCTTTTTGAAGGGATAAATTTTGATAAAACAATACTAAATTATGTGGAATCAGGTTCAAGAAACAGTAAGTTATATTAAATCAAAAACCAATTTTGCACCAGAATACGGAGTGATTTTAGGTTCGGGATTAGGAAGTTTTACAGATGATATTCAAATTGAATTCACGTTACCGTATTCTGAAATTCCAAATTTCCCAGTTTCTACAGTAGAAGGACATAAAGGCGCTTTGGTTTTTGGGACTATAGGAACAAAAAAAGTTGTTGCAATGCAAGGACGTTTTCATTTTTATGAAGGCTATTCTATGAAAGAAGTGACCTTTCCTGTTCGCGTGATGAAGTTTTTGGGGATTGAAAAAGTCATTGTTTCCAATGCTTCTGGTGGCGTAAATTCCAATTATAAAGTGGGTTCAATTGTAATTATCAAAGACCATATTAATATGATGCCTGAGCATCCGTTGCGTGGGAAAAATGACGAACGATTTGGTCCTCGTTTTGTAAATATGAGTGAACCGTATTCTAAAAGTATGATTGTCAA
>JBIIFA010000225.1:0-2704 GCA_044237565.1 Flavobacterium sp. | reverse complement strand
TACTTTCCGATTTGCGATAGATAGCGAATGAGCATCATTTTTTTAGTGTTCAGTTTACAGTATTTAGTATTCAGTCGAGAATACCATTACGCAAAAATACTGTATTTTGTTGGAATTTTAGATTATGATTTTAATTACGGCTGGACGAAATATTAAAAAAAACTTATCTTTCATTTTTTGCAAACGATATTTTCTAATAAATCGCGCTTGTTCTTCAGTAACCAAAAGTGGTTTTTTATTTATTTTGGCTTTCCAAAAACCTTGAATATAATCAAAAAACAAAAACGGTTTCCTTTTCATAAATGCCAATTTTGCGGAAGCTATCGCAGTAATAATAAACCCGTACCCCAACGTATAAAAGGCTTCTCCCTGCTTGAATCTTGCTGTTTTATTGTAGTTCGCACCAGTTGGTTTCAAGTGTTTTACTTTTAAGCTTTCATCGGTAATAACTTTCCAACCATAAAATTTACATAATAATTCATCCACGGTATCCCAACCCATTGCAGGTTTTAAATTTCCAATTTGCAAAAAACATTCTTTTCGATAGGCTTTAAAAGCACCACGAATATGGTCTTTATCGGTTAAATTCTCTAAAATCCATTGTCCATTTTTTTCAATATAGGCAAAACCACCAACCATTCCGATTTTGTCATCTTTCCTGAAATGATTTACAATAGTTTCAAAATAATTGTCGGGCAAAATCAAATCGGCGTCTAATTTTACAATAATATCATAATCAGCATCGATCATTTCAAATCCCTTATGAAAGGCTTGAATAACTTTGCTTCCGGGCAAATGAATGGCTTCTGAAATTTTATTTACCAGTGAAATATAGTCGTGAACATTGCTAAATTCATTGACAATAGAAGCCGTTGGGTCTGTTGAATTGTCATTGACAACCACCACTTTTGAGGGTAATAGCGTTTGAGAAGCAATAGAATTTAATGTCAATGCAATAAAATCAGCTTCGTTGTGCGCAGGAATAATAATGTAATATTTCATTTTTTATCAAAGTCTACTGCAAATATCATTATTTTTGTACTGATTTAAAAAAATACTTTCGATTGAAAAAGAAAATAAGTGTTGTTATAGTAATTTATAATGGAGAAATTTGGATTAAAAAGAACATCGATTCTTTGTTAAAATCCAATTATCCAATTGATATTATCGTTGTTGACAATGCTTCAACCGACCAATCTATTGCACTTTTAAAGGAATATAAAAGCATTAAACTCATTCAAAATAAAAATAATTTAGGTTTTGGAAAAGCCAATAATATTGGAATTAATAGTGCAATTAATAATGGTGCGGACGCTATTTTTTTATTAAATCAAGACACTTGGGTTTTTGAAAATACAATTACAAATTTAGTCGAAAAATTATTTGAAAATCCTGAATTAGGAATTGTAAGTCCGATGCATTATTCCGCAGACGAAACTAATTTAGATAGCAGTTTCGGTACGTATTACAATAAATTTGAGGAAGAAACTGACTTGAATTCCATCAGAATCGTTCCCTTTGTAAATGCCGCAGCTTGGTTGGTTTCAAAAGAATGTTTTCAAAAAACAGGCTATTTTGAACCTATTTTCAATCATTATGGAGAAGATAGGAATTTTTGTGATAGAGTTCGTTTTCATGGATTTAAGATTGGAATTGTGAAAGATGCTACAATTTGTCACGATAGAATTGTTGAATTAAATAGTAATAAAATCATATTGCAATCACAATATTTAGTTTTAATTCAGATAATAAATTGCAATAATTCTTTATTTAAGTCGCTAATTCTTGGATTAAACTCTGTTTTTGGGTTACCAAAATTTCATTTTAAATCTCAAGGATTACTTAAATCTATTTATCTATTTTATAAACTGAAACTGTATTATTTTAGATTACTTTTGGATATTAAAACAATTAAACAAATTCGATTAAACTCAATAGCAGGAATAAATGGAATTTATATCCAATAATTATGCAAAATAGAGCAACTCACAAACAAGCCTTTTTTTTCACCATAATTAATTATGCGGGTATCTTAATAGGAATCGTTTCTACACTTTTCATTTATCCAAAAAACAAAGAAATGCTTGGTATTTTTAGATATGTAGAATCTTTAGCCCAAATTTTGTTTCCCATTATGCTTTTGGGAGCTTCTCAAACTTTAATAAAATTTGGACCAAAATTAGACAACAAACAAAAAAAACAATTGTTTAATTACAGTGTTTTGTCAGTAATTGCGATAAGTTTACTTATACTAACTTCAATTGGATTGTTTTCGTTTTTACCGGTATTGAAAGGTTTTAAATATATTTATTTGGCATTTCCAATTGCCTTGTTTTTGGCTTTTATTGATTTATTTAAAAAGCAAGCTACAATAATTCAAAAAATTGCTGTTCCAACTTTTTTTGATAATATAATCCCCAAAATAGCATTGCCAATAGTTTTTTTGATGGTTTTGGACAACTATTATTCTACTGAAGACGCATTGTTTTTTTATATTATTTCATATAGTTTGATTGCGCTATTTATAGCAATTTATCTTTTTTATTATTTCAAACCTGAATTAACTTTCAATTTCGAATCTCTATTTACAGAAATTAGTAAAACTGAAATGTATCGTTTTTCTTTATTTGCTTTTGCGGGAAGTTTAGGTTCTGTTTTTGCGTTTAGAATTGACTCCATTATGATTCCAAAATTTCTTTCGATG
>JBIIFA010000089.1:0-7684 GCA_044237565.1 Flavobacterium sp. | reverse complement strand
TAATTCACCATTTCATGTTGTTTTCTGACGAAAGAATAACACTTGAGGCTGACGAAATTGCTCAAACTGATTCGTATGACGAAGAGTCATTACACATGAGACAATTGCTTAAAACTAAGCTTGTTGATATGGATTTATCTGTAAGAGCATTAAATTGTTTGAAAGCGGCTGAAGTTGATACATTGGGTGACTTAGTATCATTCAATAAAAATGACCTAATGAAATTCCGTAATTTCGGTAAAAAATCTTTAACTGAACTAGATGAACTAGTAGCAATTAAAAATTTAACCTTCGGAATGGACTTAGCGAAATACAAACTAGATAAAGAATAATCTAGTCCCGTTAATTCGGGATTAAATTTAACATACCAATGAGACACGGAAAAAAATTCAATCACTTAGGCAGACAGACTGCTCATAGAAAATCTATGTTAGCTAATATGGCTTGTTCTCTAATCGAGCACAAACGTATTAACACAACTGTAGCCAAAGCAAAAGCGCTAAAACAATTCGTTGAGCCTTTAATTACAAAATCAAAAGCGGATACTACGCACAACAGACGTATCGTTTTTTCATACTTACGAAGCAAATATGCTGTAACTGACTTGTTCAGAGATGTAGCTGCTAAAGTTGGAGATCGTCCAGGTGGATACACCCGCATCATCAAAGTTGGAAATCGTTTAGGAGATAATGCCGATATGGCAATGATCGAATTGGTAGATTTCAATGAACTATACAACGGTGGTAAAAAAGAAGTTAAAAAAGCAAAAAGCCGTAGAGGTGGAAAAGCTAAAAAAGCAGACGAAGCTTCAGAAGAAGTTACAGAAGCTCCAACAGCCGAAGCCGATACTACTGACGCTGCAGAATAATGAGTTTCATTATTTAATAAATACAAAAGGACATACTTTAATTAGTTTGTCCTTTTTTTTTGAGCGATTTTTTCGGCATTCAAACCAATCCTTTTCCTGCTGTTCATTGCAATCCAAGCTCAAAAGCTTGGGATTTCCATTGCCATCAGGGCTAAAAAGTTTTTTTTGGCTTCTCGAGAAATTATACCGCTTGTTATTTCAAATTAGTTCAAAAAAATTCAACTAAATGAAATATACTGCTGCATTATAACAGAACGATTAGACTAATCAATAATTTTAATTGGTATTAAATTTTCACAGCATCATATTTTAAATTAAATTTGCAACCACAACAAAACAACTACAACAATGAAGTACGCAAACAGAAAACCTGCCATTCTACTCCTTAGCGATGGAACTATTTTTCACGGAAAATCTATCGGAATAGAAGGAACTGCATTCGGAGAAGTTTGTTTTAATACTGGAATGACAGGATACCAAGAAATTTTCACCGATCCATCGTATTATGGTCAAATAATGGTGGCTACGAATCCACATATTGGAAACTATGGCGTTCACGAAAAAGAAGTCGATTCCGATGGGATAAAAATAGCAGGATTGGTTTGCAAAAATTTCAGTTTCAACTATTCAAGACCCGATGCTTCTGAGAGTCTTTTCGACTATTTTGAAAAAGTAAACCTAGTTGCAATTTCCGATGTTGATACAAGAGCATTAGTAAGTTATATTCGTGAAAACGGGGCAATGAACTCGGTAATTTGCACCGACGGAACTCCAATCGAAGAATTAAAAGCTAAGTTGGCATTGGTTCCTAATATGAAAGGACTAGAATTAGCCTCTAAAGTTTCTACTAAAGAACCTTATTTTTTCGGCAACGAAAAAGCAACCTATAAAATTGCAGCTTTGGATTTAGGTATCAAAACGAATATCTTACGCTGTCTAGATACTAGAGATTGCTACATTAAAGTATTTCCATACAATACTTCATTTGAGGAATTGAAAGCCTTCAATCCAGATGGTTATTTTCTTTCCAATGGTCCTGGCGATCCAGACCCGCTGAAAGAAGTGCAAGCAGTTACCCGTCAAATATTGCAAACAAACACACCCGTTTTCGGAATTTGTTTAGGGCATCAAATGATTGCTTTGGCCAACGGAATTTCAACCTACAAAATGTTCAACGGACACCGAGGAATCAACCATCCCATTAAAAATCTAATTTCAGGAAAGGGAGAAATCACATCTCAAAATCACGGTTTTGCTGTCAATAAAGAAGAATTGGAGCAACATCCCGATTTTGAAATTACCCATTTGCATCTAAATGACGGAACCGTAGCAGGAATGAGAATGATTAATAAAAGCTGTTTTTCAGTTCAATACCATCCCGAAGCAAGTCCTGGACCTCATGATGCGGCCTATTTATTTGACCAGTTTATTGAAAATATAAAACTTTCGGTAAACTAAAACGTTTGAGTTAATAACATTAATTTGTTTCAAATAATCATTCCAATAGATGTAATATATTTGCAATACAATTTAAAAACTATTATAAATCACCAATAAAAAAGAAAAAATGAGCATTATTATCAAAATTCACGCAAGACAAATTTTCGACTCAAGAGGGAATCCAACCATTGAAGTTGATGTAGTTACTGAAAATGGCGTTTTAGGAAGAGCTGCGGTTCCTTCTGGAGCATCAACTGGAAAATATGAAGCAGCAGAATTACGTGATGGAGGTAAAGCATTTCTTGGAAAAGGAGTTTTAAAAGCAGTTGAAAATGTAAATACTACCATTGCTGAAGAATTATTAGGAACTTCTATTTTCGAACAAAATCTAATTGATCAAACAATGATTGCTTTAGATGGAACACCTAACAAATCCAATTTGGGTGCCAATGCTATTCTTGGGGTTTCTCTTGCAGTCGCTAAAGCAGCTGCCAATGAATTAGGATTGCCATTATATAGATATATTGGTGGCGTTTCTGCCAACACATTGCCCGTTCCAATGATGAATATCATCAACGGGGGTTCGCATTCTGATGCGCCAATCGCATTTCAAGAGTTTATGATTATCCCTGTAAAAGCAACAACTTTTACACAAGCAATGCAAATGGGAACGGAAATTTTCCACAACCTTAAGAAAGTATTGCACGACAGAGGTTTGAGTACAGCCGTGGGTGACGAAGGTGGTTTTGCTCCAAATTTAGCAGGAGGAACAGAAGACGCTTTAGATACTATCAAAAAAGCAGTTGAAGCTGCAGGATATTCTTTTGGTGATGAAATTATGGTTGCCTTAGATTGTGCTGCTTCAGAATTTTATGTAAATGGTAAATACGATTACACAAAATTTGAAGGGCCTACAGGAAAAATAAGATCGTCAGAAGAACAAGCAGATTATTTAGCGGAATTGGCTTCTAAATATCCAATTATCTCTATTGAAGACGGAATGGATGAAAATGATTGGGACGGATGGAAATATTTAACAGACAAAATTGGACACACAACACAATTAGTTGGCGACGATTTATTTGTAACCAATGTAGAACGTTTGTCAACAGGAATTGAAAGAGGAATAGCCAATTCAATTTTAGTAAAAGTAAACCAAATCGGTACATTAACAGAAACAATTGCAGCTGTGAATATGGCAAAAAACGCTGGATTTACATCAGTCATGTCGCACCGTTCAGGGGAAACAGAAGACAATACCATTGCTGATTTAGCAGTAGCTTTGAACTGTGGCCAAATAAAAACAGGATCAGCTTCAAGAAGTGATAGAATGGCAAAATACAATCAATTGCTTAGAATCGAAGAGGAATTAGGCGATACTGCTTATTTTCCTGGTGTTAAAGCATTCAAAACGAAATAGATTTATCTACATAAATAGAAAGCGTCCAATGTGTAGCAATGCCAATTGGACGTTTTTTTATGTCATTTTTCTGGTTTTCGGATATATGAGTGTTAATTGTACAATTTTTATACTTAATTTAACGAAATCGTTACCGTATTTCTTTTATAGTTAACCTTAAATACCTTAATTTTGTTAATTATTATTTAATAAGATTATTTTCCACATACTATGTCAAAAATAGCTGTTTTAGAATTAGAAGGTAAAAAGTATGAATTTCCTGTAATTGTTGGAAGTGAAAACGAAGTTGCCATCGATATTAATAAATTACGTGATTTAACAGGTGCAATTACTATTGATCCAGGTTATAAAAATTCAGGATCTTGCAAAAGTGAAATTACCTACCTTGATGGTGAAGAAGGAATTTTGCGTTACAGAGGACATGCAATTGAAGATTTGGCGGATAAAGCCAATTTCCTTGAAGTATCTTACTTATTGATTTTTGGTGATTTGCCCACAAAACAAGAGTTGGAGAAATTCGAAACCAACATCAGAAAATATACATTGGTTAATGAAGAAATGAAAAACATCATTGATGGTTTTCCTAAAACTGCCCATCCAATGGGGGTTTTATCTTCTTTAACAAGTGCGTTAACAGCATTTAACCCTAAGTCGGTGAATGTTGAAAATGAAAAAGAAATGTATGAAGCCGTTTGTAAAACAATGGGTAAATTCCTTGTTATTGCAACGTGGACCTACAGAAAAAGTATGGGGTATCCATTGAACTATTACAATAATACAAAAGGATACGTTGAAAATTTCATGCATTTGATGTTTGAAATTCCTACGGAACCTTATGCTTCAAACCCAGTTGTAATCAATGCATTGAATAAGTTATTTATTCTTCATGCTGATCACGAACAAAACTGTTCTACATCAACCGTACGAATGGTAGGTTCCTCTCATGCTGGTTTATTTGCTTCCATTTCTGCTGGAGTTTCTGCGCTTTGGGGACCACTTCACGGTGGAGCCAATCAAGCTGTTCTTGAAATGCTGGAAGAAATACAAATGAATGGTGGTGATGCCGATAAATATATGGCGAAAGCCAAAGACAAAGACGATCCATTCCGTTTGATGGGTTTTGGACACCGAGTGTATAAAAACTTTGATCCAAGAGCTAAAATCATCAAAAAAGCTGCTGATGAAGTATTAGCAACTTTAGGAGTAAACGACCCGATTTTGGAAATCGCAAAAAAATTAGAAGCTGCCGCATTAGTAGATGACTATTTTGTTTCTAGAAAATTATATCCCAATGTAGATTTCTATTCTGGTATTATTTACCGTGCTTTGGGAATTCCAACAGACATGTTTACTGTATTATTTGCTATTGGAAGATTGCCAGGCTGGATTGCACAATGGAAAGAAATGCGTGAAAACAAGGAGCCAATTGGTCGCCCAAGACAAGTTTACACCGGACATCCCTTAAGAGAATTTAAATCTATTGAAAATAGATAGATTTATTGATTAAATAATGAGAAAGCTTCACAATTTGTGAAGCTTTTTTTTATATTTGTATAGAGTCAAAATCAAATTAGATAATGTTGCAACTCAACGTACAAAACGAAACTTCAAGATTAAGAGCCGTAGTTTTAGGTTCAGCTATAAATAATGGTCCAACACCCAGTATTGCAGAAGCGTATGATCCGAAATCATTGGAACATATTATAGCAGGAACCTATCCTTTGGAAGCTGATATTGTTAATGAAATGGAGGCATTTAATGCCGTTTTTCAAAAATATAACGTAACGGTTTTTCGCCCTGAAATGATAGAAAATTACAATCAAATTTTTGCTCGCGACATCGGTTTTGTAATTGATGATATTTTTATCAAAGCGAATATTTTACCTGATAGAGAACGAGAATTGGATGCCATTCAATATATCATCAATCAAATAAATCCATCAAAAGTTATTCGCCCACCAGAGGAAGTTCATATAGAAGGCGGCGATGTAATGCTTTGGAAGAACTATATTTTCATTGGAACCTATAAAGGAAGCGATTACAAAGATTATATTACGGCAAGAACCAATTGGCAAGGTGTTGAATTTATAAGAAATTTATTTCCAAACAAGATTGTAAAAGAATTTGATTTGGTGAAATCCAAAATTGAGGCGCGCGACAATGCCCTGCATTTAGATTGTTGTTTTCAACCTGTTGGTGACACTAAAGGAATTATTTATAAACGAGGTTTCCGTGAAGAAGCCGATTATTTGTTTCTCGTAAATCTTTTTGGAGAAGAAAATCTGTTTCATCTCAAAAGAGAGGAGATGTATAATATGAATTCCAATGTGTTTTCGATTGCCCCTGATGTAGTTGTTTCTGAAAGAAAGTTCAAAAGATTAAATAAATGGCTTAGAAAAAATGGCTTTACGGTTGAAGAAATTCCGTATGCCGAAATAGCCAAACAAGAAGGGTTGTTAAGATGTTCGACTTTGCCGCTTGTTAGAGAATGAGGGTTGTGGGTTGTGGGTTTTAGGTTGTATGTTGTATGTTTTAGGTTTTAGCTGGATTATAGATAGAAAGGTTGTGGGTTGTGGGTTATAGGTTATAGGTTGTAGGTTGTAAGTTGATTATGTTTATTAAGGTTAAGTAATTTACTAAATAAAAATTAAAAGTATAAATATGTTTTATTTTGATTCATGTTTAGAAACGCAATTTCGATTCAACCATATATTAAAACATATAACATTTAGTATACAGTAACTATACTAATTAACCAAAATACATTAACTTACAACAAATCGTAACCTATAACTTATAGGTTCTAGGTTGTAAGTCGTATGTTTTAGCTGGATTATGGATAGAAAGGTTGTAGATTAAGTTGTAGGTTATAGGTTGTAAGTTGTATGTTTTAGCTAGATTATTCAAAAAATAAAAATAAAAATATTAATATGCTATGTATAGAAATTCAATTTCGATTCAACTATATATTAAAACATATAACATTTGGTATACAGTAACTATACTAATTAACCAAAATACATTAACTTACAACAAATCGTAACCTATAACTTACAACCTACAACCTATAACCTACAACCTATAACCTATAACCTACAACTTAATCTACATCAATCAACTAATATAACTAAAAAAATGAACCAAACTACCAATTCCATTTTAATGATTCGCCCTGTAGCGTTTCGAATGAACGAGCAAACTGCGGTTAATAATTACTACCAAAAAGTGATTGACGATCTATTGCCTGCAACAGTAAACGCAAAAGCCCAACAAGAATTCGACGCTTTTGTTGCCAAATTAAGAGCGGTGGGAGTTGATGTAATTGTAGTTGATGATACTATTGAACCCAATACTCCCGATAGTATTTTTCCAAACAATTGGATTTCATTTCATGAAAATGGTGATGTAGCCTTGTATCCAATGTTTGCTGAAAACCGTCGTCAAGAACGTCGGGAGGAACTATTAGATATTTTAGAAGAAAAAGGGTTTATCATTGAGAATATTGTCGATTATACTTCTGCGGAAGAAGACGGTTATTTCCTTGAAGGCACTGGAAGTATTGTGCTTGATAGGGCCAATGGAAAAGCCTATTGTGCTTTATCACCAAGAGCTGATGAGGAGTTATTCATTGAATTTTGTGAAGATTTCGATTTGAATCCGATAATTTTTGAAGCCTTTCAAACTGTAAATGGGGAACGAAAACTAATCTATCACACCAACGTAATGATGTGTTTGGGGGAAACCTACGCTGTTATTTGTGCCGATGCAATCGATGATAAAAAAGAGCGAAAAATGGTTTTGGACAGCCTAAAGGGCGATGAAAAAGAAGTAATTTTAATCACTGAAGACCAAGTCAATAATTTCGCTGGAAACATGCTTGAAGTAAAAGGAGCAAATGACAGACGGTATTTGGTAATGAGTACTTCGGCTTATAAAAGTCTTACTAAAAAGCAAAT
>JBIIFA010000088.1:0-7706 GCA_044237565.1 Flavobacterium sp. | reverse complement strand
GGTATTGGCGTTGCGGTTAAAGTGAGCGTGTCAATATTGGCAGCAATGGTTTTTAGTTTGTCTTTTACATTTACACCAAACTTTTGTTCTTCGTCAACAATTAGCAATCCTAAATCTTTGAAAACAACATTTTTATTAACCAATTGGTGTGTTCCAATCAAAATATCAAGCCTTCCGTCAGCCAAATCTTTCAAAGTTTCTGCCTTTTGTTTTGCGGTTCTAAATCGGTTTAAATACCCAATAGAAACAGGCATGTCTTTCAATCTTTCTGTAAAAGTTCTGTAATGTTGGTATGCCAAAATGGTTGTTGGAACCAAAATGGCAACTTGTTTTCCGTTGTCAACCGCTTTGAATGCAGCACGAATGGCAACTTCTGTTTTTCCAAAACCTACATCGCCGCAAACCAATCGATCCATCGGGCGATCGCTTTCCATATCGGCTTTTACTTCTTGCGTTGACTTGGTTTGGTCAGGCGTATCTTCATAAATAAACGAACTTTCAAGCTCCAATTGCAAATAGCTGTCCGGCTTGAATTGGAATCCTTTTTCCAATCTTCGCTTCGCATACAATTGAATTAAATTGAACGCGATATGCTTCACGCGTGCCTTGGTTTTTTGTTTTAAAACCTTCCACGCATTCGAACCTAATTTATAAATTTTTGGTGGCGTACCGTCTTTTCCGTTGAATTTCGATATTTTATATAGCGAATGAATACTCACATAAACGATGTCATTATCGGCATAAACCAATTTTATAGCCTCTTGTGTTTTGCCTTCAACCTGAATTTTTTGCAAGCCGCCAAACCTTCCAATTCCGTGATCAATGTGCGTTACATAATCGCCAACGGACAAAGTCGTAAGCTCTTTTAAAGTGATAGTTTGCTTTTTAGCATAGCCATTTTTGATGCTAAATTTATGGTAGCGTTCAAAAATTTGATGGTCTGTGTAACACGCAATTTGTAATTCTTCGTCAATAAAACCTTGATATAGCGGAAATTTTATCGTGTCATATTGCTTTCTGATGCTTTCGTGATTGGCTTCGTCAAGCGTTTGAAAAATATCGTGAAATCGTTTTGCTTGTGCATCATTGGAACAAAAAAGATAATTTTTTATGCCATTAAAATGATTGTCATTCAGATTATTTAGCAATAAATCGAACTGCTTGTTGAATGACGGCTGTGGCTGAATGTGAAATTCAACTGTTTTATTGGTTCTAAAAATGGCTTTCGAACCCAATTCTACAATCGTAAAATCCAATGCTTTTTTTATAAATGCCTTCTGATTCAAAAATAATTGTTCGGGTTCCAAATGTTTTATCGTGCCATTTAAGTTTTTGAAAGCTTCTTCCGCTTTCGCAAATAGCGTATCGAGTTTTGAATGAAGCCCTTCGGTATTTTGGATAAAAATTGCCGTTTTAATGGAAATATAATCTAAAAAACTCTCCCGATCTTCTTGAAAAAACTTGTTTTCAACATTGGGAATAATCGTAATTTTATTTTTCTTTTCGATAGACAATTGCGTTTCCACATCAAAACTTCGGATAGAATCAACTTCATTTCCAAAAAATTCTATTCGGTAAGGATTGTCATTTGAAAAAGAGAAAACATCAATAATTCCCCCACGAACAGAAAATTCTCCGGGCTCTGTAATGAAATCTACTCGCTTGAATTCGTATTCAAAAAGCACTTCATTTATAAAATCAATAGATATTTTATCACCAACAGTAACTTTTAATGTATTCTTATTTAATTCTTTTTTGGTGACCACTTTCTCGAATAAAGCGTCTGGATAAGTGACAATTATTGCGGGTTTTTTTCGGGAATTGATTCGGTTTAAGACCTCAGCACGAAGCAAAACATTGGCATTATCAACTTCTTCAATTTGGTATGGACGACGGAATGAACCAGGATAAAAAAGCACATCTTTTTCACCAATTAATTGTTCAAGGTCATTTAAATAATAGGCGGCGGCTTCTTTATCTTCAAATATCAAAAGAAAAGGAAGTTCACTTTTGTGAAAAAGGGAATTTACAACGAATGATAATGACGATCCAACAAGTCCTTTTAAGTGGATTTTGTTTTCCGATTGTTGTAAATTTTCTGCAATTTGACTCACCTTGGTGGTGTGGTCGTATCTGCTAACTACTACTGATTTGCTCAATTTTTTGGTAAAATTTGTCGGTTTGGAATGGCTCTTGAAGTATCTAACATTTGAATCAAATCGGATTCCCCTTCTTCTTTTGGAATGGTGCTTTTTCTTATAATTTCATCCAATTGCGTTTGAAGTGAAACCAGTTGAATATTGATTTCGTTGACCAAAGCAACAACTTTTTGATATGGAATTTCATCTAAATTGATGAACAGATTCAAGGCGTTTACTTTAGAAATTAACACGGCAATACGGCTTTTTACTTCTGGTTTGTTGTAGGCAATTGGAATATTGTTGTTTAAATCTGCTGCTTTCTTGGAAAGTTCTTTCGCTTTTTTCTGAAATGCACCAATAGTACTTTTAGGTTTCTGATTTAATTCGCTTAAAAAGATGCGCCATTCTTTCCACATTCCAATCAATCCTTGAGAAGCTGGGTTAATAGGTTTTGCATTGAAATTCCAATCTTTATTGATGTTATCAAAGATAATTTCTTGTTTTTTGGCATTTTTAGCATTTTCAACTAGGCGTTGTTCTTTATTTTCTTGACAGGATAACGTCAGAAAAAGCACCAAAAAAAGACAGGAAAATTGCAGTTTCATTTTATAAATATTTTATACAAAGTTACAAAGGTAAATTAAGAAATGCGAATTTTGAAGAATTCTCACAAAAATGATTTTAAAATTACGAAATCGTTATCTTTGTAGTTCAAATATATCAAATGACTACAAAAATTCTAATTATTGGAGCTTGCGGACAAATCGGAACAGAACTAACTCAGAAGCTGAGAGCGATTTATGGGGTTGAAAATGTGATTGCTTCTGATATTAGAAAACTGAATATTGACGTTGTAAATTCAGGGCCTTTTGAAGTCGTAAATGCTTTGGATTATAATCAAATTCAGCATCTTGTTGAGATTCATAAAATTGATGAAGTCTATTTGATGGCGGCATTATTATCGGCTACCGCTGAAAAAAATCCTGCTTTCGCTTGGGATTTAAACATGAACTCCCTTTTTCACGTATTAAATTTGGCAAAAGCCGGAAAGATAAAAAAGATATTTTGGCCATCCAGTATTGCGGTTTTTGGATCTACAACGCCAAAAGAAAATACGCCACAATATACCATTATGGAGCCGAGTACGGTGTATGGAATTAGCAAACAATCGGGCGAAAGATGGTGCGAATATTACCACAATATTTTTGGTGTTGACGTTCGAAGCATTCGTTATCCAGGATTAATTAGCTGGTCGTCTCATCCTGGTGGAGGAACTACAGATTATGCCGTTGACATATTTTATAAAGCACTTTCGGAGAAAAAATACGACTGTTTTTTATCGTCGGAAACCAAAATGCCGATGATGTATATGGACGATGCCATTGCGGCAACAATCCAAATTATGCAAGCACCTGCAGAACAAATTAAGATTCGATCTTCTTATAATTTGGCAGCCATGAGTTTTACGCCAACAGAATTAGCGGCCGAAATTAAGAAACACATTCCTGAATTTACAATTTCATATTCACCTGATTTCCGTCAGAAAATTGCGGACAGTTGGCCAGCAAGCATCGAAGATAGTTTAGCGAGAAAAGATTGGAATTGGAGTCATAAATTTGATATTGAAAGCATGACGAAAGACATGCTAGAACATTTGAAAGAATAAGTATAAATTTTATTTGTCACTTACATATTCCATAATATCGCCAGGTTGACATTCTAAAATTTCGCAAATCATTTCTAAAGTCGAAAACCGAATGGCTTTTGCTTTTCCTGTTTTTAATATTGATAGATTTGCAGTTGTAATCCCGATGCGTTCTGCTAATTCATTGGAACGCATTTTACGTTTAGCAAGCATCACATCAACATTTATTATAATTGCCATATTTAAATTGTTAGTTCATTATCTTCTTTAATACGTTTTCCAATTAAAAACACTTCCGCTAAAACCTTGAAAAATAAACCCAAAGCGACTAAATATAAGAAAGGTCCAAATCCTAAATTAACTGAAATAGTACTTTTAGAAAAAGCGTGTAATAAATCTGAAATTAAATATAAACTTCCCGATAGAATAATCAAATTCCCTATTTTATTTAATAATTGGTAGGAGTCAACTTCAAAAATTATTTTTTTTCTAAAATTATTTAATAATGATTTGAAATTATAAAGTGCATAAAGCATTAACCCAAAATTCAAAAGACTAATTATCAAAGCAATTTTACTCCAGACGGTATTTAATTCAATCAAATTTCCAGATATCTTAATTGGGATGTCAATTGGCTCTTTTGAAATAAGCATCAATGCACAAAACACTATTAAAAGTGGATAAGCAATAATTGACATAATCCAAACGTAATCAACAATGGTTTTCAAAAAATTTAATTTTCTCATCTTTTTTAATTTTAACGTTGGCACAAATATATAAAAATTATTGATAAACAATAATAAAATACTAAAAAACAATATTTTTTTATATTATGAAATAATTTCCAAAAGCAATGAAATCTAAAAAAAACAACGGATTGCGAAGAATTTCTTAAGGAATCTGTCATTGTACAATAATCTTATCGATTTTCTTATTAATTAATACTCTCGTTTTAAAAAGGTATTAAAGTTCGTTGCTATAATTAAGTTTTATATGCTTCATAAGATTAGAAAACACTAATTATGCTCTTTATTTTAATGTCAATTACCTAGAATCATATTCGTATTAAATTTTATTAATTTTAACTTAAAAAAGTTAACTTTGTATCAAATAAAAAATTTAAAAATAATTTACTTTACATTGAGTTAATTAATAAACTATTCGGGGGAATAATAGCAGTTCCTATTCAATTGTTTCTAGAATCAAGATGGAAACCATATAAATTAAAATGGAAAATCAAAGAGATAAAATCAGGGTAAAAACTAAAATTAAAAAAGCCAAAAAATCCGAAAGGTATTTATTATTAGCTTTAAAAAGTTTTGGTTTGTTATTTTTAATAATTGCAGGGTATTATTTTTTTAATAGCTTACAAAGTGATTTTTTTTCTACGTTAGTTGGGTTTTTTAAATCTTCTGATGATACAGTTAGAGTTTACGACAGTTCAGAAAACTTTCCTCCCGAAATTTTTATAAATTTATTTGCATTTAACTTCCCAGGCCTTTTGGGCATAATTTTGGCATTACGGTTTTCAACAAAATATCCTCAACAAGCATATCGGTTTATAATAACCACAATTGTTTTGATGGGATTAATTAATCTCATAGTATGTTTTTATTGGATCTATTTTTGCGGATTTTTTTATTATTATAATTACTTTGTTGCTTTTGCTTTTTTAATAATTCCTTTAGCATTATTTTTTACAAGCTATTTAATTTTTAAAAAACAAACATTA
This sequence comes from Flavobacterium sp., assembly GCA_044237565.1. Classification (GTDB taxonomy): domain Bacteria; phylum Bacteroidota; class Bacteroidia; order Flavobacteriales; family Flavobacteriaceae; genus Flavobacterium. The sequence continues at coordinate 2,188 of JBIIFA010000088.1, read as the reverse complement.
TTAATCGCTATTTTACTGTATTTCCATGGGTTCATGCTTCAAATACTTTTGCAAACAAATAATATCAATCGGTATTTATATGTTCTTTTGCCAGTTTCGATTTTTAGCATTGTTTTATTTTTTATCTCCAGAAAAAATAAGCATTACTTAACCACTATTATAAATGGTGTTTTTGCTTACGGTTTTTTAATGATTTTAGTACTTAAAAAGTTTGTTTTTAATACTAATGCCACTTATTTAAGTTTGTTTTTTACAATCAGTTTTTTATATTTTGTGATTTTCTATGCGATTTCATTGTACTTTGCTATTAAGGAAAAACAGAAGCTTTTCCTTGTCTTTAATGTAATAAATACTATTGTCTATATTGCGCTAAATGGATATGTATTGTCAATTTTTGGGGATTTAAATTATTTAATTCTTATAGTTTTCATTTCACTAACTGTTCATATCCTGTCAATAATTGGCTGTAATAAATTCTACTTTTTAGAAACAAGATTAACAACTATTGATACCATTTCCTTAGTATTAATATCCGCTACACTATCTCTTGTTTTTAGCGATTATTATTTTAGTTTGTTTTTTGGAATCATTTCAATTTTACTTTTTTTATATGCAAAACAATACAAAGTCAGAGGTTTTGTTAAATTTTGCATGATTTCAATAATTTTACTAATATTAAATTTTATATATTTAAGTATAAATAATTATTTTTCTTTATTAAATTCTTCTGTAAATTCACAGTCAGGTATTTTTCAAAATATATTTATAAACAGCGGCATTATATTATTGTTTGTGTTTTTTGTTCGAAAAATAGTCATGAATTCTAAGCAAGACGGAGTTCAAAATTGGTTTAATAGAAGAAAATATATTCGTTTTTTAGACATTGCACTAACCATAACACTTTTTATTAGTATTGAGTGGTTTACCTTTTCGATTTTGTATTCAACAACGTATGATATTGTATTTTTAAACAGAATTTTACTGTTAGTTGGAGGGTTCTTCACTTTATTTATTATAAAAAACGAAGATTACTTTTCTAAAAGTTTTAAAAATTGGATTTACTTCCCAATTTATTTTTTCTCTATATTATTAATTTCACAAATTTATATTACCTTTTCTTTCTCCTCTATTGACTTCGTTTTTACTAATAATCTTATACTAATTGAAGTCCTGCTTCATTATGTTGAATTATTTTTAGCTGCAGCTGTTTTTTTTATTTCATTTACGAAACTGTACTTGTTGAATAATAAGAAAAGGAAAAATTTAATTCGCTTTATTATTTTCACATCGTGTCTCTTAAGCACTATTATAGTTTGTAAGGAATTTGATTATATTTCAATTTTAACAAGCGATTTAGGCTCCGGGACATTGGCAGAAGATAAATTTCAAATGATTCTTAAATTAAATGGATTTTTGCCTTATTCCATGATAATTTTGTTTTGCTTTTCGATAGTATTAATTATAGGGATTAAATATAAAAGTCTTTTTTTAAAAATACTATCACTAGTTTTTATAGTGGCGGATTTAATTAAAATATTTTTTCTAGAATTTGCGGACATTTCAGATAACAATAAAGCTTTTGTCTTTATTGTAATTGGTGTTTTATTACTACTGGTTTCTTGGTTTTACAACAAAATAAAACAAAAAAGTCGGCAAAGGATTTTAAGACAATAAATTTGGATTTTAATAAATCGTCTTAAAAAAATTCCGTTTTTTTACTCTATTTGTATCGTTTTTTCGAATAAAATATCCTTTTGACTTTATGACGTTTCCTGAAAATCTAAAAAACAAAATCGAAACTCGCAACCAAAACAATTCCCTGCGAAAACTATCATCTCCCAATAATCTAATCGATTTTGCATCGAATGACTACATTGGCTTTGCTAAGTCAGATGCGATTTTTAATGCAACTCATTCCTATTTAGTTGACAATAATATCATTCAAAATGGAGCAACAGGTTCTAGATTATTGTCGGGAAATCACAAAGTGTATCAAGAAGCAGAAAATTATATAGCCAAATTTCATCAAGTTGAAAGCGCATTAATTTTTAATTCTGGATACGATGCCAATATTGGTTTTTTTGGCGCCGTTCCGCAACGTAATGATATTATTTTATATGATGAATTGTCTCACGCTTCTATTCGGGATGGAATTCAACTTTCAAATGCCAAATCATATAAATTCAAA
>JBIIFA010000087.1:0-7712 GCA_044237565.1 Flavobacterium sp. | reverse complement strand
AGCGGACATCCCTCCCCCGTCTTCGTCACCAGGTATTCCAAAAATATTATCTTTAAACCATGTATTCAAAAGCATCCGTATTTTTTTCTGCGTTTTCCATGGCGACTTCGTTAAATTATATAGATATGGAATGTGAAAGCTAGGCTCGTTACCCATAGAAAATTGCCCTACAATACCGGTAAAGTCTGGAAACCTAGCATTTAAAGCATAAACACTTCTGCCTAAACCTTCTCTAAACATCTGATCCAAACGTGATTCAAAGGCATCACGACCACCCATTAATTTTTGCAAACCCAAAACATCTTGTTGTACATTCCAAAGATAAGTCCATCCATTATTTTCATCATAATAATCTCTTCCTCCCATACCGCCGTCAAATTTTGGATCAATATCAATCCAATTTCCAGCTGCGTCTTTAGGCATAAAAAACCCCTTTTCTTTCCAATATAAATTCTTGTAATTTTTTGCTGTTTTTGAAAAATACTCATAGTCTTGCTCTTTACCAAGATCTTTAGCAAGTTGAGCCAATGCCCAATCATCATAACTTTGGGCAAGAGTAACTGCAACAGCTTGTCTTTTTTCAAAACTATCAACTATAGGTTCTGTTTCTGTTTCGCCTGGATGGAGCGCTGGGAAATACCCTAATTTTAAGGCTAATTTATCTAAAGGGGAAGCTGCTCCCAAACGCCATGGCACCATGGTTCCTTCTAAGGCATTTTTTTTCATGGCTTCATACGCAACATTAATATCAAAGTTTTTAATGCCTTTTCTATAAGCATCTAGAATCATAATTGTAGAGTGAAAACCATTCATTGGCGGAACATCACCATGTATTTGAGGAAATTGTGGCATCCATCCTGATTGTTGATACATCCTTACATAGGAGGCCATCATATCAGACTCCATATCAGGTTGCAGGATGTATCGAAGCGGGTGTAATGCTAAAAAAGTATCCCAAACCCAATCATCAGCATAGAAATTTTGCTCTCCTTTATGAATTTTTTTATCATAATTACTGTAATATTTTCCATCCTCCGTAATATTTACCATTCTTTCATAACTACGATATAAGGCAGTATAAAATGATCTTCTATGAGCTTCCGTTCCACCCTCAACTTCTATTTGATTTAAAACATTGGACCACTTTTCTTTTGCGTTATTTTTAACTTTTTCAAAATCCCAATTTGGCATTTCTTTTTCCAAATTATTTTTGGCCTGCTCTATACTAATAAAAGATATTCCGTACTTAAAATTGACTTGCTTAAGTTCGGTATTATTCCAAGTTATCCATGAATTATTAGTGTTTTTTCCTGTTTTCACTTGTGTAAAATCACCTTTAACATCAAAAACACCATACGCATAAGCTTTCATACCTTCAAATGATTCTATACCTACAAGCGAACCGTCTTCATTAAGCTGCCAATCTCCCCCGTTTAATTTTTTAAGAAACAACTTTCTGATTTCTTTATTACCATAATTAAAACGGTAAAAACCTGTTTTTTCTCCAGGAGCAAACTCAAGAGTAATATTAAAATCTTCAAGCCAAGTAGAATAATAATAAGGGTGGGCTATTTCTAGTTCTTGATCCCAAGCAGAAATAGGTACTAAATTTTCAGATACATTTCCTGAAACTGGCAGTAAATTAAAAAGAGGATCAGATCTGTGTTTTCTAGTTGTCAACGGGAATGATTTTATTTGATCATCCTTATAATCTTTCCTGTCAGGATACATGCGAACCATTGAATTTGGCAAATGTATTCTAGTTTTTGTTGGTTCTAAAAAAGGAGCTACGCCCCCAATTTGAGGATCTACATACTTTATGTTGTCAATGTTTTCTGCTTGTGTGTATGCTGAATTGCTAGAAAAAAACACTAGCACAATGACTAAAAAGTTTATATAATTGATACTGGATATGTAGTTGAATTTTATCATTTTATGGTAACACTAAAGATTTTTTACTTTTTTTTAGAATAAGTTGGTTGCGATTCAGATAATGGTATTTCTTTACGCAGCATTTTTCCTGCTTGACCTGTGAGCCATAAATAGTAATCTGAAGGCACACCTTCTTCATAGCTAATAAATTTAGTGGCACCAACAGGCGGATTATTTGATACTTTAAAAATAGCTGTACCTTCGTCTATTTCATCAAACATGGCGACGTAGATAGTTTTTATGTCTGCTGATATTGCATTGTAGATTTGTCTCCATAAAAAATCGCCTTTTAGCCTTGGAACGATGTCAAAGTTTTCTGGCTTATCTTTTAAGTTTCCTGTGCTAAATCCTGGGAAAACAACGGGCATATACAATAAATTGTTAGCATCACACCATTGTTTGTCTTTTATTGTTTTTTCTAGTTTATGTTTATCAACACCTGCTAAATTTCTATACCTCATAGGTGTCCAAGGATGAACGATATCTGCCATTTTAATTACTTCATGAAGTTTAGGATCTGAATTCGCATCATTTTTAAGTTCTCTCCAATGAGTAGGCACTCCTAAAAGCACTGTACAATTTCCATATACTGGATCGTTTTTGAAAAAATCAATCAATGCTATTACATTTTCAAAAGTGTACTCTCTGTTTACAAAACCTACTCCCCAAATGGAAACTACTGCCTTAGATTTGTAGGTTAAGATATTTGGGTCGTTTGGGTTGTTTAGTTTGTATTTATCTACCAATTGTTTCCAATCGTTAATTGTATTTTGAACTACATCTCCTGGTTTGCTTCCAGATAAATCGTACATGACACTAATTAATCGATTATTATTTTTAGAAGCGATAAAACAATTGTCAAAAACCTTATTTAAATTATTTTTTAATTTTTCATTTTTAAACCCTGCTGTAAACCTTTGAATAAAAACACCATCAATATCATAGTCTTTCATCCATTCAAAATGTCTATTTACCGTTTTTGGGTTTGCAGAACTAAAAACATAAGCTGGTTTTCCATCTTTATGAACAAAGGATGTTTTATAAAGCTCGTCTTTATCAAATTCAGATACGTCTGGCCAATATTCTATTGTTGCACTTCCGGGTTTAAAGCCTTGTTTACCATTGTAATGTTTCCAACCTAAATCGGCACCATCATTTTGTGCATTAAACCAACCTTGATAACCGCACAAAACTTTTCCAATTATGGAACTATTTGATGGAATCTTCTTTTTGCCTGTATTAATTGCTATTTCCTTACCCGGATTATTGCTTTTAATTTTTTGACCGAAGCCAAAAATTATGCATCCAAATAATCCAATTATAATTGCCAATTTTTTCATTTATCGATGGGTATTGTTTTTAAAGGTGATATGTAATTGCTTTGCCTATTGGCTTTCAATCGGGCTACATATCATTATTAGTCTTTGCAACCATTTTTTGGTTATGCTCCTTTCATAAACATAACTACTCTATAAGAAGTAAAATCAAACTAATTAAAATTTGATTTTACTCTTTTTTTAATAATCTAATACTTAGTGTATCTATTATTTTAATTTGAATTCTCCCCTAAGAATTTTGAGGTAATCTTCTCCATACGTAGTCGCAGATTCTATTTGTGTATCTAAATTCCAATCGTTGAAAGAATCTATTAAAACTAATTTACTGGCTCCTGATGCTCTTCTGGCAATATTGCAATTCGATTTGAACCAATCTGCATTTTTTGCAATAATATAATTTGTACTGGATACATTATTAATTACAGGATTATAGGATGGTGAAATAGTAGGTACAAATTCGATTTGGTATTTAGCTAATGTTTCTTTATGGTAGTTCCAAGCTAGATCAACATATTTGTGAAAAAACAGTAGCCTGTCATAAAAAACTTTTTCAATATTAGCATAATTAGTAAAGGTTAAAGCATCTACACAACCTTTAAATCTATTATCTTTTCCAGTAACTTGATCACCAAAGAATCTCAAGGTAGGTGTCCATTCTAATTGCATACCTATCAAATACAATTCAACGCCTAGCGCAGCCATTTCGGATCTTAATTGTTGATATAGTGCAGGATTGTCATTTGAAAACAAATTAAAACTATTGCTCATGTAAACTACTGCTTTACCGTTTATCTTCATATAATTAGCCTTTTGAAAATAAGGTACCATTAACTTAAAATCGTTTAAAAAAGTGGGTACTAAACCTTTAGTCTCAATTCTACTAGTATTACTTAATCCCATGTTAGCAAAATTATAACTAAAAGCAAACTTCATGTCACCGGCATTTGAAGCCATTTGCAAATTATCTATGTATGTCTTGTCTAGATTATAATTTGCCATAACATTAGAAGATCTTAAGCCAAATATAAAGAAATCGACACCGGCTGTTTGGGCTTGTAAAACATGTTTTGAATACGTTATTGGATCGCCAATATCTCCATCATATATTCCTATTGAAGGCGTTTCAATTGTGAGAGGATTTCTAATGAATTTAGTATAAATAGCCCCAACAGTGTAATCCGTATTAACGGGCACAATAGGAATTGGTTTACTATATATATTATCTTCTAATAAGATGGCTTTATCTTCTGTACAAGAAAGAAAAAGCAATACTATTACTAATAATGCACTATTTTTAAAAATTTTCATGATAATTATTTTTTTTATTACTATAATGTTTTTATTGTAGTATACGTTATTCCTGCTGTCTTAAGATCATCCTCTGATTCCCCATAAAACTTACGAGCAAATTCTTGATTAAATGCTGCCGGTAGAGAATTCCAATAATCTGTTGTAAATAGTGGTTTTTTATTCATTTTCAATGGTGTATTCATTTGATTTCCTCCTAAAGCCAGGATGGCTGCTTCATAACCTGCATTATTTAAACCAATTTCAGAAATTGGATACACCATTCTTTCAGGGATATCAGCAAATTCAGATCCATATGATGAGTCTGGGCTAAAGTTTGGTATCAATGGCAAGAGTCTGGTACGTTTTTGTAAACACCATATATCATGACCTTGATTATACGAAGTTAACCAAAGTTGTCTTGCAATCTTGTCCATAGGATCCGTTGAGATACCACTGGTTACAATACCAAACAAGTCTTTATCTCCTATGCTAGAAGTCCCCCATTTAACACCATCCCTTGCTTTATATACTGTAACCCCAGAAGAAACTCCATATTGTTGAAATGAAGCGTCTATCCCTGCATAATAATATTGCTCAGCCGTTTTACTCCCGCCCCAACCTTTTAATTTGGCTTCGGCGAGCATGAAATTGAGCTCTGCGAAAGTTGCAATATAAAACTTCATGTCTTGTGCCATAAATAATAACTTACTCGGCTTACTATATCGGTTGTTTGCTATACCGTTCAAAATGTTTTTACTAGGATTTAAATTCCAGTCTGAAAGGGGAACATTAGCCCCAATAGGTCTTCCAAAATAAGGAATCTTATACTGAACAACAACTCTTTGTCGTGGTTCGATGATAGATCCAGACTTAAAGAGCGTATCTTTAATCGTAATGGGATTAGTTGATGGTTCAGCTATAACTTTTAATCTCGGATCATAGTATGTTTTCATATTCAATATGTAATGAAAATTTACAAATGGAACTACATCCTCTTGTGCTGGAATATTGACATATCTATTATAATTAAACGACCAATTCTCTAAAATAGTTTCCCATTTCATGGCAATGTTCTCTGTATTGGAAGAAATTAGTCCCGCTTCATTGGCCATAACTTCAACGCCGTGATTTTGTGCTAATGTTGGGAAACCTTCCGATATTCGCAATGCAATTTTTAAACGTAAGGTATTTGCAAATTTTTTCCACATCAGATTGTTACCATTAAAAACGGGATCAGTAGTTAATTTATCCCCCGTTACAGTAATACCTTCACCCGCAGCTTTTAACATGTCTAATATTGCAATATAAATATCTTCCTCACTCGTGTAAGTTGTAGTAGTATTTGATCCTAAAGCATCAACATAAGGAACTGGACCAAAAGTAGAAACTAGCACAGAATACACATAACTTTTCCAAATTTTAGCAATGTGTACCCGGTTTGCATATTTTGGATTATCAGAATAATTATCAATTATTTCTTGAGTATTCTTGAGTATATTTACATAAAAACGTCTCCAAAATTGGTCTGCACCAGGGTCTGTATAAAAAAACTTGGGAAACTGTCCTCCCTTTCCTCCATAGTAACTGGCATAATTATTATACATTTGATCATTCATCTCACCACCTACAAGATCTACAGTGCTTTTTACAGCACCCGCAAGCAAGGCTTCTGGTGTTGCAACATTAAAATTATTTGGATTTTCATTCATGTCTTCAAAACCATCAGTACACGAAAACATCCCGATTGCTAAAAAAGCTACAAAAAACAATTTGCTCATATATTTATTTTTTTCCATTTTGTTCTAATTAAAATCCTAGGTTAATATTTATTCCGAGGGTTCGTGTTGGCAAAAATGAACCATATTCAATTCCTTGACCATTACCTGAAGTTGTTCCTGCTTCTGGATCTATCCCTTGAGGAGTATTTCTATAAATGGTCCATAAATCTCGCCCTACTAAAGAAAATTTAGCTCTTTTAAAAGGCATATTCTTTAAAAATTTATTGGGTAAAGTATAGCCTATTGTTACTTCTCGTAGTTTAACATAAGAAGCGTCATAAGTAAATCGCTGCTGATCTTGCAATCCATCAAAGCCATACTCCTGAGGACTTATCCATGCATTAGAATATACTATGTTTCCATTTGCATCACGAAGCGCCACTAAATTACCGTTTGCATCAGTAGTTGAAATCGCTGCTCCGGCATACTGTCTGCCTTTAATTCGATCACTATCCGCATAAACATTTCCGTAAAGTCCTCTCCCGCTTCGTTCTTCGTTGTTCTCACCCATAATAACACTTGAAAATAAAAATTCGTCTCTAGCGGCATAAGTGTCTGCATGAGCTCCCTGATTAACAGTCTTTAGCATTGTGGCAGAATACATCTCACCTCCAATTTTGGCATCTAAAAGTACATTTAAAGCAAAACCTTTATAACTAAACGAATTTCTCAACCCCCCTATCCAATCCGGTTGTGCATTTCCTAGCACTCCATTTGACGTCCATTCCACCTTACCATTTGGCTTTACTAATGGTATGCCAGTTTCCGGATCTCTTGCTTGAATATTACCTCTTAATTCTCCTAATGGCTTCCCTACTTCGGCAAAAACGTTCACATTATTCCATGTTCTTAATGACAAACGATCTACTCCATCAATTAATGAAACGACTAAAGATTCACTTTTGGACCAATTCAAATCGACAGCCCATTTAAAAGAATTATCTATTATTTTTCCAGAAAATACAACCTCAATACCTTTATTCCGTATTTCACCTGCATTGAAAAATTGACTTGAAAAACCGCTTGTTGATGAAGTCTGAGCGGCAATAATTTGATTAATTGTAGAAGATTCATAATAGGTTGCGCTCAAGGAAACTCTATTTTTAAAAAGGCGTGTTTCGATACCAAATTCATTAGAAGAAGTTAATTCAGGCTTAAGATTTGAATTGTTTCTTGTTGTCTGTAATGCTAACCATGCTGAATTGTTGAACAGTCCTCCATATTGATAGTTTGTTATCGTATTATAGGGTTTGGTATCATTTCCAACTTGTGCATACGAAGCCCTTATTTTTCCATAAGTCAGGATATCATTTTTTGGTATCAATTCTGAAAAAATAAAGCTTCCGCCTATAGAAGGATAAAAATAGGAGTTATT
>JBIIFA010000224.1:0-2721 GCA_044237565.1 Flavobacterium sp. | reverse complement strand
CGCCTTCTAATCACGTTGTAGTTTGTTCCGGGGAATTGGTAAATCCAAAAGAAGTTTATTCTTTAGAGCAACAGAAACTTTGGTTGACAGCCCAATTCAGTGATAAAACGGTTGTAATCCGTTCTGCCGAAGATGTTGCAAATGCGGTTTCAAAACCATTGGCTAAACCAACCTTAAACTGGCATTTTAAAATGAAAAATTCACGTGATGTTTCGTTTGCATCTTCAGCTGCTTTTATTATCGATGCTGCAAGAATTAACTTACCAAGTGGTAAAAAATCGCTAGCAATATCTGCATATCCAATTGAAAGTAATGGAACTGATGCTTGGGGACGTTCAACAGAATACACAAAAACATCTATTGAAAACTACTCTAAAAGATGGTTTGAATATCCTTATCCTGCCGCTACAAATGTTGCTGGAAATGAAGGTGGAATGGAATATCCAGGAATCGTTTTCTGCGGATGGGAATCAAAAGGAGATCAATTATGGGGCGTTACCGATCACGAATTTGGTCACATTTGGTTTCCAATGATTGTAGGTTCAAACGAGCGTTTATTTGCATGGATGGATGAAGGGTTTAATACTTTTATAAATTCTTTGAGTTCTGTAGATTTCAATAATGGGGAATATAAGTCACCTGATACCGATATGCATCAAATGGCGGAAGTTTTTACAAGACCTTCAATCGAACCAATTATGACAGCTCCTGACGGCTTTAAAGAAGCGAATATGGGAATGTTAGCGTATTATAAACCATCTTCAGGATTGGTAATGTTGCGCGAGCAAATTCTTGGAAAAGAACGATTTGATACTGCTTTTAAAACGTATGTTGCACGTTGGGCATTCAAACATCCAACTCCAGACGACTTTTTCAGAACTATTGAAAATGTAGCTGGTGAAGATTTAAATTGGTTTTGGAGAGGTTGGTTTGTAAACAACTGGCGTTTTGACCAAGCTATTACAAAGGTTAAATACGTAAAAAACAATCCAAAATTAGGTGCTGTGATTTCTATTGAAAACCTTGAAAAAATGGCGCTTCCAGTTGTTTTAGATATTAAATTTAAAAACGGAACCGTTACTCGTGTAAAACTTCCTGTCGAAATCTGGCAGAAAAACACAGATTGGTCTTTCAAAAATGACTCTACTGAAGAAATTGAAAGCATCACATTGGATCCAGACCACGTTTTCCCTGACGTAAATAGTTCTAATAATTTTTGGAGTGCCGACAAAGGAGAATTAGAAAAAGATTTGATTTTAGACAATTATTTTGGAAACTTTTCAAGTACAATGATTCCAATTAAAATTAATTTCACAGAAGAAGATGGAAATCTTGTTGCCAATGCAACAGGGCAACCAAAATTACCATTAACAATTGCTGGTAAAGATAAATTCACGTTTGATCAAGCAGGTTTAACAATTCAATTTAACGAAAGTAAAAGCGAATTCAATTTGATAGTCAACGGACAAACCTTCTTTTTTACAAAAGACAAATAGGGTTTTCACTATTAATTCAAACAAAAACACCAACTGAAAAGTTGGTGTTTTTTTTATGAAATATATTTTTTAAAAAGGTATTTGCTGGCTCAAACAATGCAATGTTCCAAATCCCCAAATCAAATCAATGGCATTAATTCCGATGATTTCTCTGTTCGGGAAACATTCAGCCAATATGTTCAAAGCAATTCTATCCTTGGCATCATTGAAAGTAGGAACCAAAACACAATTGTTCAAAATTAAGAAGTTCGCATAACTCGCAGGCAAAACCAATCCATCAAAAATAATGCGTTTCGGCATTGGCAATTCAATGATATTCAATGGTTTTCCATCTTCTAATTTTGCGTTTTGCAATCGTTTTAAGTTGTCTTGCAAAGGTTTGTAATTGCTGTCTTTTGTATCTGATTCTACGATAGTTACCACCGTATTTTCATTTACAAAACGACACAAATCATCAATATGACCGTGGGTATCGTCGCCTTCAATTCCGTTTCCTAGCCAAATAACATTCGTAATTCCAAGGTATTCCTTAAAAACAGCTTCGTAATCTGCTTTTGTGAAATCAGGATTTCGAACCTGAATCGTAGGATGCATCAAACATTCTTCCGAAGTAATAAGCGTTCCTCTTCCATTGGTTTCAATCGCGCCACCTTCAACAATCACTTGTTTTCCGTTGTAGGTAACTTGCGTTAATGGAAGTTGTAACGCTTCGGCTACTTTCGAAGGAACAAATTTATCCAATTGAAAGTTTTTATATTTTGCCCAACCATTAAAGTTGAAATTCAAGGCTTCTCGTTTGGAACCGTTTTTCACGATAATCGGACCTGAATCGCGCATCCAACTCCTGTTGGTTTTATGAATGATAAATGAAACAACTTTCAAATTAACTTCTGCAATTTCAAGCATTCCAATGACTTTTTCTTTCAGATTTTTATCAGCAACCACCAAAACAACTTCTTCAAAAGTGGTCACTTTTTTGATAAATTCTACAAAAGCCCATTGAATCGCACCGTATTTTCCTGGCCAATCGTTGCCATTGTGAGGAAAACAAAGCAAAATCACTTGTTGGTTTTCCCATTCTGCTGGAAATCTTCTTGAATTTGTCATTATTCGATGGCTCTTTTTGTAAGATCTCCAAAAGCATCAATTCTTCTGTCTCGAAGAAATGGCCAATTCTGACGTACATTTTCTTGTAAATCCAAATCCACTTCTGCAATCAGAATTT
>JBIIFA010000223.1:0-2722 GCA_044237565.1 Flavobacterium sp. | reverse complement strand
TTGATGGAATCTTCTTTTTGCCTTTATTAATTGCTATTTCCTTAGCCGGATTATTGCTTTTAATTTTTTGACCGAAGCCAAAAATTATGCATCCAAATAATCCAATTATAATTGCCAATTTTTTCATTTATCGATAGGTATTATTTTTTAAAGGTTATATGTAATTTGTTTGCCTATTGGTTTTCAATCTGGTTACATATCATCATTAATCTTTGCAACCATTTTTTGGTTATGCCCCTTTCGTATTCATAACTACTTTATAAGAAGTCAAATCAAATTAATTAAAATTTGATTTGATTTGACTCTTTTTTTAATAATTCAATACTTGGTGTATCTTTTATTATAATTTGAATTCTCCCCTAAGAATTCTGAGGTAATCCTCTCCATACGTAGTCGCAGATTCTATTTGTGTATCTAAATTCCAATTGTTGAAAGAATCTATTAAAACTAATTTGCTGGCTCCTGATGCTCTTCTTGCAATATTGCAATTCGCTTTAAACCAATCTGCATTTTTTGCAATAATATAATTTGTACTGGATACATTATTAATTTTAGGATTATAGGATGGGGAAATAGTAGGTACAAATTCGATTTGGTGTTGAGCTAATGTTTCTTTATGGTAGCTCCAAGCTAGATCAACATATTTGTGAAAAAACTGTAGCCTGTCATAAAAAACAAATTCAATATTAGCATAATTAGTAAAGGTTAAAGCATCGACACAACCTTTAAATCTATTATCTTTTCCAGTAACTTGATCACCAAAGAATCTCAAGGTAGGTGTCCATTCTAATTGCATACCTATCAAATACAATTCAACCCCTAACGCACGCATTTGAGACCTTAATTGTTGATATAGTAAAGGATTGTCATTTGAAAACAAATTAAAACTATTGCTCATATAAACTACTGCTTTACCATTAATCTTCATATAATTAGATCTTTGGAAATAAGGCACCATTAACATAAAATCATTTAAAAAAGTGGGTACTAAACCCCTAGTCTCAATTGTACTAGTTTTACTTAATCCCATGTTAGCAAAATTATAACTAAAAGCAAATTTTATGTCACCGGAATTTGGAGCCATTTGCAAATTATCTATGTATGTCTTGTCTGTATTATAATTTGCCATAACATTAGAAGACCTTAAGCCAAATATAAAGAAATCGACACCGGCTGTTTGGGCTTGTTCAACATGATTTGAATACGTTATTGGATCCCCAATATCTCCATCATATATTCCTATTGAAGGCGTTTCAATTGTGAGAGGATTTCTAATGAATTTGGTATAAATAGCCCCAACAGTGTAATTCGTAGTAACGGGTACAATAGGAATTGGTTGACTATATATATTATCTTCTAGTAAGATGGCTTTATCTTCTGTACAAGAAAGAAAAAGGAATACTATTACTAATAATGCACTTTTTTTAAAAATTTTCATGATAATTATTTTTATTATTACTATAATATTCTTAATATTATATACGTTATCCCTGCTGTCCTAAGATCATCCTCCGATTCCCCATAAAACTTACGAGCAAATTCTTGATTAAATTCTGCCGGTAGAGAATTCCAATAATCTGATGTAAATAGGGGGGCTTTATTCATTATCAATTGAGTACTCATTAGATTTCCTCCTAAAGCCTGGATGGCTGCTAAATAACCCGCATTATTCAAACCAATTTCAGAAATTGGATAAACCATTCTTTCAGGTATATCCACATACTCGGCACCAACCGATGTGTCAGGACTAAAATGTGGTATCAATGGCAAGAGTCTGGTGCGTTTTTGTAAACACCATATATCATGACCTTGATTGTAGGATGTTAACCAAAGTTGTCTTGCAATCTTGTCCATAGGATCCGCTGAGATACCACTGGTTACAATACCAAACAAGTCTCTATCTCCTATACTAGAAGTCCCCCATTTAACACCATCCCTTTCTTTATATACTGCAACCCCAGAAGAAACTCCATATTGTTGAAATGAAGCGTCTATCCCTGCATAGTAATACTGCTCTGCTGTTCTACTCCCGCCCCATCCTTTTAATTTAGCTTCGGCTAGCATGAAATTAAGCTCGGCGTAAGTTGCAATATAAAACTTCATGTCTTGTGCCATAAATAATAACTTACTTGGCTTACTATATCGGTTGTTTGCTATACCGTTCAAAATGTTATTACTAGGATTTAAATTCCAGTCTGAAAGAGATACTGTACCTCCAATAGGCCTTCCAAAATAAGGAAGCTTATATTGAACAACCACTCTTTGTCGTGGATTGTCTGTTACAGTAGATCCAGACCTAAAGAGCGTATCTTTGATCGTAATGGGATTAGTTGATGGTTCAGCTACAACTTTTAATCTTGGATCATAGTATGTTTTCATATTCAATATGTAGTGAAAATTCACAAATGGAACTACATCCTCCTGTGCTGGAACATTGACATATCTTTTATAATTAAACGACCAATTCTCTAAAATAGTTTCCCATTTCATGGCAATGTTCTCTGTATTGGAAGAAATTAGTCCCGCTTCATTGGCCATAACTTCAACGCCGTGATTTTGTGCTAATGTTGGAAAACCTTCCGATATTCGCAATGAAATTTTTAAACGCAAAGTGTTTGCAAATTTTTTCCACATCAGATTGTTACCATTAAAAACGGGATCGGTAGTTAATTTATCCCCCGTTACAGTAATACCTTCACCCGCAGCTTTTAACATTTCTAAT
>JBIIFA010000086.1:0-7826 GCA_044237565.1 Flavobacterium sp. | reverse complement strand
AACTTCAGAAAAACTTGAAATGCGAGGCGAACCTGTGACAATTTCGAATATCGAAAAAAAAGTTAGAGAAGAAATTGAGATGCTTTCGGAAAAATTCAAATCGACTGATTTTGATAAAATGAAACAGCAAATGAGAACGAATAGCGAAAAATTTAATACGAATTTTAAGGGGTATTTAGAAGCGTTTTTTAATGTGATTGCAAAGGTAATTGGGGTACTAATGATTCTTGGAAGTTTGGGAATTCTTGTGGTGTTTTTAGTTGGCATTTTGGCTTTTGGAACAACAAATTTTCCTGATTTTCCTTTTCATTCGTTTGTAGAATTAGGGAATTTTACTGATTATCCAGTTTGGTTTTTTGGATTGTTATTTTATGTTGCGGTAAGTATTCCGAGCTTTTTTGTTCTTTTATTAGGATTTAAAATTGTAGCACCAAACAGCAAATCTATTGGTTCGATTGCAAAATATGTGTTGTTGGCACTTTGGATAATTGCGATTGCAATTTTGATTTCTATTGGTGTGAAACAAGCTTCTGAATATGCGTATAATGGTCGGGTTTTTGAAAAACAAAGCATTAATTTGAATCCGAAAGATACACTTTTGATTAAATTCAAGAACAATGATTACTATGCAAAAGATGTAACCGATTATACCAATTTTGAAATTACGAAAGATTCTTTGAATAAAGATGTAGTTTATTCGAATATGATTTCATTTGAAATTGAAAAAACAGATGAGAATTTGCCTTTCATAAAAATCAATAAAGAGGCAAAGGGAAAGTCATTTGAAGACGCAAAAAACAGAGCCGAAAAAATAAAATACGGATATAAAATTGTTGGCAACCAATTGATTTTAGACAATTATTTGATTACTGAATTGAAAAACAAATACAGAGATCAAAAAATTGAAATTAAATTGTATTTACCAAAAGGAACTTTATTTAAAATGAATTCTAGCATGAAAAATTTTGATTGCTCTGATAATTCATTTTTCAATTTGCATACAAGTTCCGACGAATATATTTACTCTGTTGGTGATTCTCAGGTAAAATGCTTGAATTGTCCTGGTAGCGAAAATGAATTTGATGATGTAGCTTCTGAAGATCAAGACAGTATTGAAACAACAACCGTTTCGGTGAAAGTTGCTGGTAAAGAATTAATTAAAACAGTTACTAAAACTCCACGTAACTAAAATCTTTATCATCAAAACCTCGAAAAAGGTCATAAATAATTTTTTTATTGAGGTTGAGCATAAAAAAAACATCCAAACACCAATTTGGATGTTTTTTTTTCTATTTTTGATAAAATTTATAAGTCCAAAAATATGAAAAAGATTACTTTATTATTTATTGCTCTCCTATTTACAGGACTTTCTTTTGGGCAAAAAAGAGAAAAGGTTAAAGGTTCAAAAATTGTAACCATCGAAAAAAAGGAAATTGGGAGTTTCGAAAATTTAGAGATTGAAGATAATTTCGAAATATTTCTTGTAAAAGGAGATAAATGTGCATTAGAAATTGAAGCCGATGATAATTTACATAGTGAGATTAATATTAATTCAAATGGAAATACTTTGCGCTTAACTACTTTAAAAGAAGTAGCGGGATTCAAAAAATTCTGTTTAAAAATCACCTATACAAATGACTTTAAGTTATTAATTGCAAAACACGAGGCTAATATTAATGCTATAACCGATATAGAATTGGATAATTTTACGATAAAATGTTTTGATTATTCTAAGTTATTTGCCAATGTAAAAGTAAAAATATTTACTTTAATGCAAAATGACAAATCAAAATCGCAATTGAATTTGAAATCTGAAAACGCAACAATAGAATTGAGTAAAAATGCACAATTGAAAGCGTTGATTGCAGCGACTCAATTGAAAGTAGATTTATATCAAAAATCGTCAGCGGTTTTAGAAGGCGATGTTGCTGAATTAAAATTGAGATTGGATAATAATTCAGAATTTACAGGAATGAATTTGATTGCAAAGACGGCAGAACTTGTTGTTGAAGGTAATTCCACTACAAGCCTAAATGTAGTTGCAAATGCTGTAATTGAAGCGTCTGGAAAATCAGAAATTCAGTTTTATGGAGATGCTAAAATTGAACTTAAAAAGTTTACTGAGAATACGGTTATTATGAAAAAAACGTTGAAGTAGTTTTTTAAAATAGCTTTTAAACTAAAAAATCCAAACCGAATTAGTTTGGATTTTTTTTGGTCGGGGTGGCAGGATTCGAACCTGCGGCCTCCTGCTCCCAAAGCAGGCGCGATAACCGAGCTACGCTACACCCCGTAATTCGAGTGCAAATATATAATTTTTTTTCATTTATACAACTGAATTAATAGAATAGAATTTTATTAATTTTCATTTAAATAAGTAATGAGTTTTTATGCGGAATATTTCAATTTAAACTTACATTTGTACTTTTAAAAATATAAATTAAATAAAGAAGATGTCAAATACAATTGAAAAAATTAAATGTCTTATTATAGGTTCGGGACCAGCAGGTTATACAGCAGCAATATATGCAGCAAGAGCCAATATGAATCCCATATTATATCAAGGAACTCAGCCAGGAGGTCAATTGACAACTACAAACGAAGTTGAAAACTTCCCGGGTTACGTTGACGGCGTTACAGGTCCTGAAATGATGATACAATTACAAAGTCAGGCGCAACGTTTTGGAACTGATGTCCGTGACGGTTGGGCGACAAAAGTTGATTTTTCAGGTGATATTCATAAAGTTTGGATAAATGATAGTAAAGAATTGCATTGTGAAACTGTAATTATTTCTACTGGAGCAACGGCTAAATACTTAGGTATAACTTCTGAACAACATTATCTTCAAACTGGTGGAGGTGTTTCCGCTTGTGCTGTCTGTGATGGCTTTTTCTATAGAAATCAAGAAGTTGTTATTGTAGGAGCAGGAGATTCTGCTTGTGAAGAAGCGCATTATTTATCTAAAATGTGTACAAAAGTTACGATGTTGGTTCGAAGTGAAAACTTTAGAGCTTCAAAAATTATGGAAGCAAGGGTCCGAAAAACTGAAAATATTACCATTTTAATGAATCACGATACTATAGAAGTTTTGGGAGACAATCAAGTTGTAACTGGAGTCAAAGCAAAAAACAAATCAACAGGAGAAATTTTTGATATTCCTGCAACTGGATTTTTTGTAGCAATTGGGCACAAACCAAATACAGATATTTTTAAAGACTTTTTAAATCTAGACGAAACGGGTTATATTATTAATACTCCTGGGACTTCTAAAACAAATATTGCAGGAGTATTTGTAGCTGGTGATGCTGCAGATCATGTATACCGTCAAGCAATTACTGCAGCAGGAACGGGTTGTATGGCAGCTCTTGATGCCGAAAGATATTTGGCAACCTTGGAATAATTAATTTTTATATTTATTGTAATTAAAAACTGAACTATTGACCATTGGTTTACAGTTTATTATGTTGAACAAAACAAAAAAGAACAATTTAGTCCTCATTTTTCATTATTACGATAGCAAAAAACTGTTGTGAATTAGGTTACTACTATTTGTCATTTGATAATAAGCCTATTTAAATCGCTATTATTGAAAAAATAAAAAAATTGTTTCTTACTACAACTAGCAATCCTTATATTTGCAATCTTATAAAATTAACAAATGAAAATATCTTATAACTGGTTAAAACAATTCATCAAAACTGATTTAAAATCAGAGGATACAGCAGCGATATTAACCGATTTAGGATTGGAAGTAGAAGGTGTTGAAAAGTTTGAAAGTTTAAAAGGTGGTTTAGAAGGTGTTGTAATTGGTCATATATTAACTTGTATCCAACATACCAATGCTGATAAACTGAAAGTTACCACAGTAGATATTGGTACTGGGATCCCAATTCAAATTGTTTGCGGAGCCTCTAACGTTGGTGTGGGACAAAAAGTACCTATTGCTACAATTGGCACTAAATTATACGGCAAAGAAGGAAATTCATTTGAAATAAAAAAAGGAAAAATTCGTGGTGAAGAAAGCCACGGGATGATTTGTGCCGAAGACGAATTAGGTCTTGGAGATAGTCACGAAGGAATAATGATTCTTGCAGAAGATTTGGTTCCTGGAACACTAGCATCAAAAGTTTTTAAAATTGAAACGGATGAAGTTTTTGAAATTGGATTAACACCAAATCGTGCCGACGCAATGAGCCATTGGGGAGTTGCGAGAGATTTGCGCGCGGGATTAATTCAAAAAAACAGCAACCAATCGGAATTAATTACGCCTTCTGTAAATAAATTCAAAGTTGATAAAAGAACGCTCAAAATTGATGTTAAAGTTGAAGACATCAAATTGGCTCCAAGGTATTGTGGCGTAACAATTTCGGGGATTACTGTAAAACCTTCACCTGAATGGTTAAAGAACAGATTAAAATCTATTGGTTTAACCCCTAAAAATAATATTGTTGATGTCACAAATTATGTTTTACATGAAATAGGACAACCACTTCACGCTTTTGATGCTGCAAAAATCAATGGAAACATACTAGTTAAAACTGTAGCTTCAGGAACAAAATTTACCACATTAGATGGAATTGAAAGAAGTTTGCACGAGGAAGACTTAATGATTTGTGATGAAAAAGGGCCACTTTGCATTGCAGGAGTTTTTGGAGGTCAAAATTCTGGAGTTTCAGAAAATACGAATACTATCTTTTTAGAAAGTGCTTATTTTAATCCTGTAGCTATTAGAAAAACTGCCAAAAGACATACTTTGAGCACGGATGCTTCTTTTAGATTTGAAAGAGGAATTGATCCAAGTATCACAGAATATGCTTTGAAAAGAGCCGCTATTTTAATTCAAGAAGTAGCCGGAGGTGAAATTACATCTGATATTATTGATGTTTATCAAAAGAAAATTGAGGATTTTTCGGTAGTTTTAAATTTCAATAACGTGTCAAAAATTATTGGTCAAGAAATACCAAAAGAAACCATCAAGAAAATTTTAGTTTCATTGGATATTAAAGTGACAAGTGTTTCTGAATCAAGCTTAGGACTTGTAATTCCAGCTTATCGCGTTGATGTGCAGCGTGAAATTGATGTAATTGAAGAATTATTAAGGGTTTTTGGATACAATAATATCAATTTTACAAAAAAATTAAACGCTACTGTTTCAAATTCAGGCAGAACCGAAGATTATAAAGTTCAAAATATCATTGCAAATCAATTGACCTCGTTGGGATTTAATGAAATGATGGCGAATTCATTGACAACGCCTGACTACGTAAAATTATCAGAAAATCTAAGAGAAGAATTCAATGTGCTGATATTAAATCCGTTGAGTAATGATTTATCAGCAATGCGACAATCGTTATTGTTTTCTGGATTAGAGGCGATATCTTTTAATATTAATCGTAGAAATTCCGATTTAAAATTATTTGAATTTGGAAAAACCTATCATAAATTGCCATCAGGATTTGACGAACCTAAACATTTAACCTTGTTTACCACAGGAAATCGTTTGCAAGAAAGTTGGACAAATCCTCAAAAACCCTCTGACTTTTTCTTATTTAAAGGATATGTCGACACTATTTTATCCCGTTTAGGAATTAGCAAAACGCAATACAAACCTGTTACCTCAGATGTTTTTGCAGAAGGAATTGCAATTGGTGCTGGAACTGAAATTTTAGTGGAATTTGGAACTGTTAAGAAATCAATTTTAAAACATTTCGACATTAAGCAGGAAATTTTTTATGCCGATTTTAATTGGAATGCGATTTTAAAATCACTTTCTAATAAGATTAAATTTACAGAAATCTCGAAATATCCTGAAGTTCGCAGAGATTTAGCGTTATTAGTTGATGAAAAAGTGGCATTTGACGACGTTTACAACATTGCGCGTCAATCCGAGAAATCTTTACTAAAAGACATTACACTTTTTGATGTATATGTTGGTGCTAATTTACCAGAAGGGAAAAAATCTTATGCGGTAAGTTTTACAATTCAAGACGATTCTAAAACACTCACGGACACCCAAATTGAGAAAATTATGAGTAAACTTCAAAGTAATTTTGAAACGCAGTTAGGCGCTCAGTTAAGATAATCTAGAAATATAAAAAATTAAAATCCACATTCGTTAATGTGGATTTTGTTTTTAATAAATTTAGTAATGTTAAATAGCTCTTAATTCTGTTTTATTTTAAATGTCAAAGTATTTTTTATTTGTAAAATATTTTATTTTTGCTGTATTCAAATTGGTTTTGTTATTAAATAATAGTAGTTCAAAATGAAAAAAATCACCTTATCGTTACTTTTTATATTTTTTATAAATTCAATCAAAGCTCAAAACTCTTATGATATAAAAATTAATTTAAAAAACTGTAAAGACACTCTTGCATTCTTAACTTTTTATCAATTTGATAAAAACATGATTGTTGATACTTGCACTCAAATAAGGAACGGAAGGATTGTTTTTAATGGGAAAAGGAAATTAGATAAAGGGATTTATTCGCTGGTTAGCCAAGGTAAATCAATTTATTTTGATTTTTTTATTGACGATGAAAATCAAAAATTGGACATTAACAGTGATGCTATTTCAAATTACAGATCCACCTTAAAATGTAGTAATTCAAAAATACAAAATGATTTCTTTGAATACATTCAATTTTTTGAAACCCAAAAAAATGAATTTGATTCTCATTTATTAAAAACGAAAGGGATGACTAAAAAGGATTCTGCCGATTTTGTTTCGAATAAGCAAAAAATCATCAATGAAAATATAGAAACATATGAAAAAGAGTTTATTTCGAAAAATAAAGGAACTTTTATTAGTGATGCTCTAAATTTAAAAATTGAAAAATACCTAAAAGAGATTCCAAAAGCTTCAAATGGCAGACCCGACAGTATTGCAGTTTATAGTTATTATAAAAAACACTATTGGGATGGGGTTAATTTCAAAGAAGATGGATTGGTTCGAACTCCTTTCTTTGCAGGCCGTTTGAAACGTTACTTTGAATCTGTGGTGCTCAGACATCCAGATTCTGTCTCAGTTGAAATTGATCGTACTATGAAACAATCGGTTGAGGGTTCAATCATGTACAAAATACTATTAGCTCATTTTGTTTCAACTTATGAGACTTCAAAAATAATGGGATTCGATAAAGTTTTTGTTCACATTGTAGACGCTTATTTTAAAACAGGAAAGGCAAACGATCTTTACAATGACAACAATATTGTAAAAAACATTGTTGCTAGAGCTGAAATACTTCGCCCTTTATTGCTTGATGAAATTGCTCCAGAATTGCCGATGATTCCAATAGAAAGTCATGATAAAATTGCTAAAATGGGATTTGAAAACGCCAAGACTAGCGAGGAACTTACTAAAATATTCTATGCTAATAATCAAGAAATTGAAAAAACATTTTTGAAGTTACATTCTATAAAAGCTAAATATACGTTGCTTGTTTTTTGGGATGTTGACTGTGGACATTGTCAATTAGAAATTCCTAAATTGATTAAAATTTATCATGAATTGTTGAATGAAAAAATTGATGTAAAAGTTTTTAGCGTTTACACACTTCAAGACTTTGAGAAATACCAAAAATATGTAGTTGAGAAAAAATTAGATTGGATAAATGTCTATGATGGAGTACGTTATAATAATTTAAAAGACAAATATGACATCTACTCTACCCCTGTAATTTATATTTTAGACAAAGACAAAAGGATAAAAGCCAAAAGAATTGAGGTAGAACAAATTAAAACTATTCTAAACGCATTAGAAAGTAAGTAAAATCTAAATATTTTAATCCAATTTTATTGAAAAATACCAGTATTAATTGAACTT
>JBIIFA010000085.1:0-7851 GCA_044237565.1 Flavobacterium sp. | reverse complement strand
CCGTTAGCATTTTGAAATTGATTTAGATTTAGTTGTTGAGAACCTTGAATTGCTAAAGTATAATTTGTAGAATAATTGCTTGCTGATTTAAAAGTCATGCTTCCAATATTTTTCAAAGCGGCTCCAATTTTTAATTTATAGTTATTTCCAGAACCTAATAATTGATAATCCACGCCAATATCTGTGGCAAGTCCTTGAAGATTTCCAAAAACTGATTTGGTGTAATCACTGGTATTTGTGAATTCATTACCAAGACTTCCTGTATAGGCAATGTTTAAATTTGCGTTGGCATTTGTTAGTTGTAAATTCCCAAAATTATCTGTTATTGTACCGTTAAATTTATCGGCCCCAATATTTGCGAAAGCGCCAGGAAATAGCAATTTTAAAGTGACACCAGCATTAATTTTATGTTTTTTTGTTTCAAATATTTTATGAGCAGCCGAAAACCCAATTTCCCCCCATGCGGTTCCATTTATTCTCTGATTTTTATCATTTGAAATAATCGCAGAACTCCCAATAGCATTTAAAGCGCTATTTATTAAAGCAGATCCAAGATTTGGGTCAACATCTACTATATTGGCTTTAATATATCCTTTTGAGGTAATTGCGAAGCCCCAATTTAAAAGTTTTATAGCAAATCCTGGCCCTAAAAATTCGGTATCAATATTAAAATTTACTGGTTCCGTTCCTTTAAAAATTATGTTTTCTAGATTATTACCATTTATGATATCGCTAAAACCAATTTTGTTGTTAGATACATTAATGCTTGAGGAAAATAATTGGACTTCGAAGTGGTTATTTAGGTTTGCTAATTCTGATGGATTCATACCAACATTTAAAATTCCAACACGTTTTGAAGTCGTAATTCCCGAAAAATGGTCTTGAGAAAAGCCATTAAAAGTTAATAGTAAAATAGGAAATAAGAGTAGGTTTTTCATAGTTCTCGATTATAGAATGATTAAAATATAATTTTTAAAACAATAAAGTTACGAATATTAATTTTAAATAGCATTCCAAATTACATTATTTGGAGTGGGGGCAATTATTTCAATATTTTCTTTAGAAACAGGGTGAACAAATACTAATTTTCTAGCATGGAGATGAATACCTCCATCTGGATTACTTCTATCAAAACCGTATTTCAAATCTCCTTTTATTGGAGATTCAATGGCTGATAATTGCGCTCTAATTTGATGGTGTCTTCCTGTGTGAAGATTTATTTCTAATGCAAAATAGTTTTGTAGAGTAGCGATAATTTTATAGTTTAAACTTGCTAATTTACTATCGGGAACTTCTTTAAGATGTGCTTTTGAAGTATTATTTTTCTCATTTCTTTTTAGAAAATGAACTAATTTATCTTCCGAATTTAATGGTTTGTTTTTGACAATTGCCCAATATGTTTTTTGTGTTTCTCGATTACTAAAAAGTTCATTCATTCGAGTTAAAGCCTTACTAGTTCTTGCAAAAACCACAATTCCAGTTGTGGGTCTGTCCAATCGATGAACCACGCCCAGAAACACTTCTCCAGGTTTATTATATTTAACTTTTATATATTCTTTTACCACATCAGATAAAGGTTTATCGCCTGTTTTGTCACCTTGTACAATATCTCCCACACGCTTGTTAACCACAATAATATGATTGTCTTCGTGAAGTATTTGGAGGTTATTTTTATCGGAAATTATCTTCATTTCAATTCCCCTTTCGGGGGCTAGGGGCTTAATATTGCTCATTCACATTAGGAAAATCTCTTGATTTTACATCTTTAACATATTGACCAATTGCAGAAGTCATTAGCTCATATAAATTCAAATAGCGTCTCAAAAATCGTGGGCTAAATTCATTATTCATCCCCAACATGTCATGAATTACAAGTACTTGCCCGTCAACACCGCCACCGGCACCAATCCCAATTACAGGAATTGAAATACTTTGTGCTACTTTTGCTGCCAAATCAGCGGGAATTTTTTCTAATACCAAAGCAAAGCATCCGATTTTTTCAAGCATTTTAGCATCTTGCAACAACTTTTCTGCTTCTTCATTTTCTTTAGCACGAACGGTATAACTTCCAAATTTGTATATCGATTGTGGGGTCAAGCCCAAATGTCCCATCACAGGGATTCCAGCATTTAATATCTTCTTTATAGAATCTTTAATTTCACTACCGCCTTCTAATTTCACTGCGTGTCCACCACTTTCTTTCATTATTCTAATGGAAGATCGCAAGGCTTCTTTTGGATCTGATTGGTAACTTCCAAAAGGCAAATCTACAACAACCAAAGCTCTTTCGATGGCACGAACTACACCAGAAGCATGATAAATCATTTGGTCCAAAGTAATTGGCAATGTAGTTTCGTGTCCTGCCATTACATTGGAAGCAGAATCACCAACAAGAATCACATCAATTCCAGCAGAATCTACAATTTTTGCCATAGAATAATCATAAGCCGTTAGCATTGAAATTTTCTCGCCATTGGCTTTCATCTCAATAAGTGACTTGGTAGTTATTCTTTTATAATCTTTTTTAGCTACAGACATTATGATTTATGGTTTAATAATTTAGGCAAAAATAATGAAATTTGTTTGATTAAACAGATAATTATATTGGTACGGTTTATTTAGAGATTTAAGATTTAAGATTTTTTATCTGTGACAATTTGTGAAATCTGTGTTTAAATTATAATTAGTGATAAACCTTTAACCTTTTACAATTAAACGATTCCCCGATTAAACTTTTTATATTGAACTTTTCCCTAACAATCTGCCAAATTCACTGCTATTGCCAATCCACCTTCTGAGGTTTCTTTGTATTTGTTATTCATATCTTTTGCAGTTTGCCACATCGTATCAATAACTTTATCCAATGGCACTTTTGCATTTTTAGGATCTGTTTCTAATGCTAACTCGGCAGCGTTTATTGCCTTAATTGCTCCCATAGTATTTCTTTCGATACAAGGGATTTGAACTAAACCACCCACAGGATCGCAGGTCATTCCCAAATGATGTTCCATTGCAATTTCGGCAGCCATCAATACTTGTTCTGGAGTTCCGCCCATTAATTCGCACAAAGCCGCTGCCGCCATTGATGATGAAACGCCAATTTCTGCCTGACAACCACCCATTGCTGCAGAAATTGTAGAACCTTTTTTGAAAATACTGCCAATTTCTCCTGCAACCATCAAAAATTGTTTAATTTCTTTTTCGCCCGCATTATGATTTTCGATAACTAAATAATACATCAAAACGGCTGGGATAACGCCTGCACTTCCGTTTGTTGGAGCAGTAACGACACGTCCTAAAGCAGCATTTACTTCATTTACCGCAAGGGCAAAACAACTTACCCATTTCAAAATTTGACGGAATTTAACTTCAGTTTTTCTGATTTCTTCAAGCCAAGTTTGAGGGGAATTATAATTGGCTAAACCAATTAAATTTTGATGCATATCAAAGGCTCTTCGTCGCACGTTTAATCCTCCGGGGAGTATTCCTTCGGTGTGACAACCAATGTACATACAATCTAACATGGTATTCCAAATGCGCATTAATTCCTTGTTGATAGTTTCTTCGGAACGCATCGATTTTTCATTTTCATAAACTATTTCTGAAACCTTTTTATTTTCGGTAGTACAAAAGTCTAAAAGTTCGGCAGCATTTGTAATTTGAAACGGAAAAGCACATTTTATTTTCAGTTTTTGTTTTGCATTTTCACGCTCTTCTTTAACGACAAATCCACCTCCGATAGAATAAAAGGTTGAAGAATATTCCGAATTATCATTCGCGAAAGCCGTAAATTTTAGACCATTTGAATGAAAAGGGAGAAAGTTTTTGTTGAAAACAATATCTTGAAGAAAATAAAATGGAATTGGAGTTTCGTTTCCTAAAAGGATTTCGTTTTTGTCTTCAATAGATTTTATTATTTTGGATATGTTTTCTATGGGAATATATTCAGGATCTTGACCACTCAAACCAAGCATGATTGCGGAATCAGTGGCGTGACCTTTACCAGTTAAAGAAAGCGAACCGTATAAATCGACTTTAATTCGGATGGTTTTTTGCAATGTATTATTAGTTCGCAATTCACCAAGAAAACGCTCTGCTGCTCGCCATGGGCCTAAAGTATGTGAACTTGAAGGACCAACACCGATTTTAAGCATATCGAAAACAGAGATACATTCTTCCATAAAAGATTAATAATTTGTCTTACAAATATATAGCAATGTAGCGGAATATTCGATTTTATCCGATAAAAATTATGAATTTGATAGTGTATGTATGTTTTTAACTATATAATTTGAGTATTATATAAATAATTTTGATATAAATCGAACGTTTATTTGGATTTTTTTAAAGAAACAGCGTTTTCCTTAACAATGATTTCTAATGGAATGTAATTTGTTATTTCAATATCTTCCTTTAGTACTAATTTTTTATAAAGATGATTAATTCCTAAATATCCTTGTTCCTCGGGTTTTTGATTAATTAAAAAATCAATGTAACCTTCATTTAGATAGTCTAAATTTTGTTTTAATAAATCATAACCAACGACTCTAATGTTTTTTAAACTATTGTCTTTAAGATATTTAGCTACTATGTAAACTCTTGAATTTGGAACGAAAACACTATTTATTCCCTCAAAAATTTTATTAGTAAGCTTGTTCGATTCTGAATCTTTAATGCTTATTTCAGAGAATTTAAAATTAGAAAGCTCTTTATTGTCTTTAAAAAACGAATAAAAACCTTTAATTCTTTGTAAATAAACAGATGTACTTTCTATTTCACGTGTTATTTTCATTACTAAAACTTTAGTCTCAGTTTTTATTCCAAAACTAATAAGCTTCCCTGCCAAAAATCCACTTTGATAGGCGTCTTGACCAATATAGTCTAAACCTTCAATTTCTGGAATATTCGAGTCAATCATTACAATCGGAATATTTTTCTTTTTGAATTCCTTCAAAAAAAGTACCGATTCTTCATAAAATATGGGGGCAAATAACAATCCATCAAATTCTTCTTCTAAAACTTTTTTCGCCATTTTTTTAAATGCTGTTGAACTGTATTTGTAATAAAAATATTCCATTTTTACTCCAAATCTTTCAAATTCTTCCGCTGCTTTTTTGATTCCTAAAACTGGGGCCATCCAATATTCTAATCCTTCATATTGCGGTAAAAAAACAGCAAATCTAAATTTCTTATTAAATGCCAAATTGCTAGCATAAATATTTCTTTTGTATCCGTATTCTTTGACGATAGCATTGACTATAACAATATTTTCTTGAGAAACCTGACCGCGATTGTGTAAAATTCGATCAACAGTTCCAACAGAAATGTTTGCTAATTTCGCAATTTTTTTTATTGTTATGATGGCAATTGTTTTTAGTTAAACATTCCTTAAAGGCTACAAATTTAATTTTTTATTTAAAATTATTGAAATTAATTCAAAGTATAATATTTTTTTTATAGATTTGCATAACCGTGTTCGTGCACGATTAAATGTTGTTTTTTAATATTTAACCTAAATAAACCATTATTAATATAATAAATAAACTTTAAAATGTCAAAAAAAGTAGTAACATTTGGTGAGATAATGTTAAGATTATCACCACAAGGATTTTTAAGATTTTCACAAGCAGACAATTTCGATGTTGTATATGGAGGAGGAGAATCTAACGTAGCGGTTTCATTAGCAAATTATGGAATTCCTGTTGATTTTGTAACCCGTTTACCAAAAAACGATATTGGAGAATGCGCCATGATGGAAATGCGTAAAAGAGGCGTTGGTGTTGACAAAATTGTTTGGGGTGGAGACCGTTTAGGAATTTACTTTTTAGAAACCGGAGCGGTATCTAGAGGAAGCAAAGTAGTTTATGATAGATCTCATTCTTCCATGTCGGATATCCAACCGGGAATGGTGAATTGGGAAGAAGTTTTTCAAGGAGTTGAGTGGTTTCACTGGACTGGAATTACTCCAGCAATCTCTCAAAGTTCTGCCGATGCTTGTCTGGAAGCGGTAAAAGTAGCTAGTAAATTAGGTGTTACTATCTCAACGGATTTAAATTACCGTGCCAAACTTTGGAAATACGGTGGAGACCGTGAGGCAATCATGACCGAATTAACGTCCTATTGCGATGTAATTTTAGGAAATGAAGAAGATGCCGAAATGCACTTTGGTATAAAACCAGAAGGCGCAGCAGTTCAAACACACGGACATGATGTAAAAGCAGAAGCGTTCTTATCTGTTTGTCAACAAATGATGGAAAAGTTCCCAAGAGCCAAAAAAGTAATTACCACTTTAAGAGGTTCTATTTCTGCTTCTCATAATACATGGGCAGGGGTTTTATACGATGGAAAAGAAATGTTACAAACTCGTCAATACCAAATTACAGATATCGTGGATAGAGTTGGTGGTGGAGATTCGTTCATGGGAGGTTTAATCTACGGATTATTAACGTATCCTGATAACGACCAAAACGCATTGGATTTTGCAGTGGCAGCTTCTTGCTTGAAACATACAATTAAAGGCGATGCCAATTTAGTTACTGTTGATGAGGTTAATAAATTAATGGGAGGCGATGCTTCTGGAAGAGTTGCAAGATAATTAAGAAATTATGATAATAGATACCTTAAATAACGCGTCAAAATATTATAGTTTGCACCCTTCTTTCGCGAAAGCATTTGAGTTTTTACACCAAAATGATTTGGCTAATCTTGTCGAAGGTGTTTCAGAAACACCAGAAGGTTTGAAGTTAATTGTAAATACTGCAAACGGAAAAACACAGGAAGCAAGTTTAGCAAAGTTTGAATGTCATGATAAAAACATCGACATACAAGTTTGTGTAAAAGGATTGGAAACTTTCGGATGGAAACCAAGAGAAAAATGTGAAACACCAAATGGAGAATACAATCCAGAGAAAGATGTTCGTTTTTTTAGCGATGCACCCGATCTATTTTTCCAATTAACAGACGGACAATTTGCGGTTTTTTTTCCAGAAGATGTTCATGCTCCAATGATTGGCGAAGGCGAAATTAAAAAAGTAGTAATTAAAGTTAAAATATAAAGTATGAGTACCATTAAAAAAGTATCAGATGCTATTGTACAACAAGGAATGCTTCCGTTGTATTTCAATGCAGACGAAACCGTAACAATAGAAGTTTTAAGAGCGATTTACAGAGCAGGAATTAAAGCGGTTGAATACACCAGTCGTGGCGAAACAGCTTTGTCAAACTTCACAAAAATGGTGGAAGTGAGAAATGCTGAAATGTCTGATTTATTATTAGGTATTGGAACTATAAAAAACTTGCAACAAGCCGAAGAATATTTCGCAGTTGGCGCTGATTTTTTCATCAGTCCAGGATTTGTTCCAGAAGTGGCCGCATTTTTAAAAAGCAAAGGAATTTTATACAGCCCAGGTTGTATGACACCAACAGAAATTATTGCTGCTGAGAATGCTGGGATTCATTTCATCAAATTGTTTCCTGGGAATATGCTAGGACCTGATTTCTTGAGCGGAATTAAAGATATTTTCCCAAAATTATTGTTCATGCCAACAGGTGGTGTGGATACAACCAAAGAAAACATCGGCGGTTGGTTTAAGGCTGGAGTTTCGGCAGTTGGAATGGGAAGTAAATTAATCAGCAAACAATTAATGGCTGACAAAGATTACGCAACTATCGAATCGGAAACTAAAATCGTATTGAGTTTAATTCAAACTATAAAAAACTAAACTATGAAAACAGTAGTTATAACAGGAGCAGGAGGAGTTTTGTGTGGTACATTGGCAAAAGCATTGGCTAAACAAGGCTACCAAATAGCCCTTTTGGATTTAAAAAAAGAAGCCGCAGATGCAGTTGCTA
>JBIIFA010000084.1:0-7863 GCA_044237565.1 Flavobacterium sp. | reverse complement strand
CAAACGAAACAAAGCAAATGTTTCCATCACCTGAATTGCACTCTCACAATTACTAATAATGTAGCGGTTGCTTCCAAATTCACCGTTTTTTTCTTGTATGGATTTCATAGCATAAATTGAATCCAATGTCGATTTAGTCATTTCATCTTGATAATCGTCAGGATTTAAATCATTTGTCAATTGAGAAACCATTGCTAATTTCTCAGTTTCACTAGAGGAATAATAGACTTTTTCATTTGGTAGATTTTCTTTTTTGGGAGCATTTTCCAAAATAGTTTTAATAACTCCATTATGAATTTTACTATTTTGACGAATATCTAATGAGGCAAAATGAAAACCAAAATGGTTTACTTTATTCAAAAGTGAATTTAAATCATCTAAATATAAAGATTGATGTTGCTCGATTACAATAGCTTTAATTCGATGTAATTTAGCTTTAAATTCCTCTAAAGTGATGTAAATTTCTCCTTGAGAATAAAATACAGAACGATAAATTTTTGATTCAAGTTCAGCTATCAAAGTATCTACATTTGAGAATGTTAGCTTTCTTTTTAATTTTCTAATATCTACATAATAGCGCTTCAATATGGAAGTTCGAAGTCGCTCAGCTACATTAAGTGAAATTGTAGTAGTGACAAATGGATTTCCATCCCTATCGCCTCCAGGCCAAAAACCTAAATTGAAAATTGGATTGTTTATTTCATCGTCTTGAAAAATATTCTTTTGCAAGTACAACATCATTTCTCCAATTGTTTCATAGAAGACATTTTCTAAATACCAAATCAAACTTACCGCTTCGTCAAATGGCGTTGGTTTTTCCGATTTTATAAATGGTGTTTTTCCTAATTGCGATAATAATTCTTTAATTTTAAGTAAATTGTCTTCTCGTATTGCATCTGTTAAATCGGTAATAATTCCGAGAACCGTTCCTGGATAAAATTGCGTTGGGTGTGCCGTTAAAACTGGTCTTACATTAAAATCGTTTAAAAATCCTCTCAGTTCATCTGTCTTCTCTTTTTCTTCTGCAATTTCTTTAATATCTCGTAAGGAACCTCTGCCTTCTAAGTTATTTACAACTGGAAATGCAGCATCTTCAACAGCATCAAAAAGCACAATTTGCCTTTCAATATATTGAATAAATCGAAAAAACAAATCGATTCGCTCAGATTCAGAAGCGTTATCCATATATTTAGTCACAAAGAAATCTACAATTTGAATTGGCGTTTCTTGTTTTTTAAACCCTTTTTCGCACACTTCTGCAAATAATGGCAATAATACCCCAGTATTGTCAATGTCATCAAAAGGAAGCGTTAGAAAGAGACTATTATAAACTTGGTATTTAGAAAGGACGTTTTGGTTGAATCTTTCAATTTTTGGAAGCGTGTACATTTTAGCAATTAGATTATTGGTGAAAAATTGGCATTAAAAAGCCCCAAGAAAAACTTGAGGCTTTATAAAATAAAACTTTATAAAAACTACAAGTTTTTGAAAATCGTGTGCATTAAACGTTTTTTATCGTTCAAACTTTCGTCAAGCGATATCATGGTTTCAGTTCTATAAACTCCTTCTATATCATCAACCATAAAAATAACATCTTTAGCATGTTTAGTGTCTTTTGCTCTAATTTTACAGAAAATATTAAATTTTCCTGTGGTAATGTGTGCAACAGTCACGAAGGGAATTTCATTAATCCGCTCCAAAACAAATTTAGTTTGTGAAGTATTATTAAGAAACACACCAACATAAGCGATAAAAGAATATCCTAATTTTTCATAATCCAACGTCAATGATGACCCCATAATTATCCCTGCATCTTCCATTTTTTTCACTCGCACGTGAACTGTACCAGCCGAAATCAATAATTTCTTTGCAATATCAGTAAATGGAACTCTTGTATTGTCAATCAACATGTCTAAAATTTGATGATCGACTTCATCTAAACGAAACTTGCTCATAAGTAGGTTTTTTATTTAATGTATTTTATTTTATTTCTATTCTTGTTTTAATTAATTCTTATCAGAAGACTTAAAAGTCTATATTTTAATCAATCCATTACTGATTTTTATGATTTTATCTAAATAAAAATCTGCTTTTTGGCCTATTTTAGGAATGTTTCCTTCTAAATTTTCATACAAAGCACCCTTTGCATCGTACTCAAAATATCCATGAAAGCCCTTTAAATCACCAATATCAGTAATGTAGGCATTGAATAAAAGCTGATTGTCAATTAACTCTTCTTTATATTGAATTGCAAAATTCGTAATTAATTTATTATTATCATAATTAATTTTGATGTTTTTATAAATAAAATCATAAAAACAGATTTTATTATGAGGAATATTCAGATAATCTTCGATTTTATTGATAACTATATCGTTTTCGTAAATATATTTCAAACCAGATACAAGCGCTATAAAAATATATTTTCGAGTTATTTCCCTATTATAATCATCTTGATAATGCCCCGCTTCAATTAAAATCGTCGGAACATTTAAAGATTGAAAAGTATCTCCAATGCAATTAATATTAAATGAATCATTGAAACGGCCCACTTGATTCGGAATAAACTCTTGCAAAACAGTATTCATTGCAACAATTACTTCAATTGCTTTAGCTCGTACTTCGTTAATTTCTCTTGTTTCATTATAAGAAGGCGCTAAAAATGAAACTGTGGCTGGTTTTGGAATTGCATCGCCAACACCAAAAATAGTACGTTGATCATGTAAATTGTAACAATAGTCTGGTTTAAATTTTTCAAATGTTTGTCTCAACAAAATACTTTCAGGCTGAGTGAGTGCTTGAGAATCTCTATTTAAATCTACTTTATTTGCATTTTCTCTTTTGTATAATAAAGCTCCGTCAGGGTTGAGCATTGGCAAAAAACAAAAAGTAAATTCTTTTAGCATTTTATCAGCAAATTCAGAATCGCTATTTAGAAAATTTAGAAAATCAAAAAGTGCTTTTGTAGTCGTGCTTTCATTTCCATGCATTTGTGACCAAAGTAAAACTTTTTTGGAACCTAATCCCAATTGATATTGATAAATAGGCTTTCCAAGGACTGAATAACCGATTATTTGAACTTGATTATTGGCATTAAATTTCATCAATAATGGCTCAATATCATCCAAAGTGATGTAACGACCAAATAAATTAGATTCTTTAAATTGACTGAATAATTTCTCGAAATTCATAACTTAAAATTTGAATTACAAAAGTAAACATATTTGTAATTACAATTGTAACTAAATAAAAGAACCTTCTTAATGATTTATTTAACTTCAAAACTAAATTCTGGGACTTTTCCTTTTGTATCTATAAAATGACGCGTTAGGACTTTCAAATCATCTTCTAAAGATCCCGTTGGAAGAAATGGATGTCCAAAACGCACTTCTTTTTTACCAAAATCAAAAGCCACGGGGATTATTGGAACATTCGCTTTTATTGCAATATAATAAAAACCCGTTTTTAACTCCGTAACTTTTTTTCGAGTTCCTTCGGGCGCAATTGCCAATCGGAATATTTGCTTATTTTTAAATACTTCGGCAATTGCGTCTACTTTATTCAAACTGCCTTTCCTATCTAACGGAGCGCCACCCATGTATCTAAAATACCAGGCAAATGGAAAGATAAACAATTCTTTTTTTCCCAACCAGTTCATTTCGACTCCTGTAATTCCACGTGTGAAAATCCCTAAATAGAAATCGTGCCAGCTCGTATGTGGGACAACCATCAAAACGCATTTGGTTATTTTTTCATCAATTTCGCCAACGATTTTCCATCCCATCAAACGAAAAAAAATCCACTTATAAATCTGATTCTTCATTTTTAATAATTTTGTGTAAAAGTAACATTAATCTGTTATTTTTGATAAAAAAGTTATAACGTAAGAAATCTTAATATTGAGATAATAGACTAAGATGTGAAAGACATAGTGTAGTCTTTTTGTTTCCGCTTTACATAGCGACTTTCTTTAGGGTTTTCTATAAGGATACTTTTTGTAAATCGCTATTTCAGGATAAGACACCCGATAAAAAATGGGATAAGCGATTCACACGCTTTTTGCGTTGCAAAACGATACAGAAAAAGATCCCGCTAAAAAGCGGGATAAGCGATTCACACGCTTTTTACGTTGCAAAACGATACAGAAAAAGATCCCGCTAAAAAGCGGGATAAGCGATTCACACGCTTTTTGAGTTGCAAAACTATACAGAAAAAGATCCCGCTAAAAAGCGGGATAAGCGATTCACACGCTTTTTGAGTTGCAAAACTATACAGAAAAAGATCCCGCTAAAAAGCGGGATAAGCGATTCACACGCTTTTTGCGTTGCAAAAAGTGGTTCTCTGCTTACATATTTCTTCGATATTGACCACCAACTTCAAATAATGCACTTGTGATTTGTCCCAAGGAACATACTTTTGTAGCTTCCATTAAATGCTCAAACAAGTTTTCATTTTTGATGGCTGCTTCTTGTAAAGCATTCAAATGTTGGCTAACTTTATCTTGATTTGACTGGTGTAAATTGGTCAACATATCAATCTGGTATTGCTTTTCTTCTTCAGTTGCACGAATAACTTCTGCCGGAATAACCGTTGGTGATCCCTTAGAACTCAAGAAGGTATTTACCCCAATAATTGGGAATTCTCCGGTGTGTTTCAACGTTTCGTAATACAAACTTTCTTCTTGAATTTTTGAACGTTGGTATATCGTTTCCATTGCACCAAGTACTCCACCGCGTTCGGTAATTCTATCGAATTCTTCTAAAACGGCAGCTTCCACTAAATCGGTTAATTCCTCAATTATAAAAGCACCTTGGATAGAATTTTCGTTTTTTGTCAAGCCCAATTCTTTATTGATAATCAACTGAATTGCCATTGCACGCCGAACCGATTCTTCCGTTGGCGTGGTGATTGCTTCATCGTAAGCATTGGTATGCAACGAGTTACAGTTGTCGTAAATTGCATATAAAGCTTGTAACGTAGTACGAATATCATTGAAATCTATTTCTTGAGCGTGCAAAGAACGTCCAGATGTTTGAATGTGGTATTTCAACATTTGCGCTCTTTCATTGGCACCGTATTTATATTTCATTGCTTTCGCCCAAATTTTACGAGCCACACGACCAATAACCGCATATTCAGGATCAATTCCGTTTGAGAAAAAGAAAGATAAATTTGGTGCAAAATCGTTAATATCCATTCCACGACTCAGATAATATTCCACATAAGTGAAGCCATTAGAAAGTGTAAATGCCAATTGCGAAATTGGATTTGCCCCTGCTTCTGCAATGTGATAACCCGAAATGGAAACCGAATAAAAGTTTCTTATATTGTTTTTTATAAAATATTCCTGAACATCACCCATCAAACGAAGGGCAAATTCTGTAGAAAAAATACAGGTGTTTTGTGCTTGATCTTCTTTTAAAATATCAGCTTGAACAGTTCCACGAACTTGCGAAAGGGTTCTGATTTTTATTTCATTGTAAACTGTTAAAGGTAAAACTAAATCTCCTGTTACTCCTAAAAGTAGTAAACCCAAACCATTATTTCCTTCAGGTAAATCCCCTTGGTACTTTGGTCTGGCAGTTCCTTTTTGTTTGTAAATTGCAGCAATTTTAGCTTCCACTTCTTTTTCTAATCCGTTTTCTTTGATGTAATATTCACATTGCTGGTCGATGGCAGCATTCATAAAAAAGCCTAACAACATTGGAGCTGGTCCGTTTATAGTCATACTCACCGAAGTTAAAGCGTGAACTAAATCAAAACCCGAGTACAGTTTTTTAGCATCGTCCAAACAGCAAATTGAAACTCCCGCATTTCCGATTTTTCCGTAAATATCAGGTCGGATATGTGGGTCATTTCCATATAAAGTTACACTATCAAAAGCCGTAGAAAGTCTTTTCGCAGGTAATCCTGCGCTCACATAATGAAACCTTTTATTGGTTCGTTCTGGTCCGCCTTCCCCTGCAAACATTCGGGATGGATCTTCGCCTTCTCTTTTAAAAGGATACAAACCAGCGGTAAATGGAAATTCTCCAGGTACATTTTCTTGTAAGTTCCAACGCAAAATATCGCCCCAAGCTTCGTACTTTGGCAAAGCAATTTTGGGAATTTGTGTGTGCGACAAACTTTCGGAATGTGTGGCGATTTTGATTTCTTTATCTCTTACTTTAAATGTGTAAAATGGATTTTTATATTTAGCCGCTTTTTCATTCCAAGTTAAAATCACTTCCCAATTATAGGGATCTAAATCCATTTTTATTTTCTCAAATTGGTTTAACAAAAGTGAAATAAAAACTTTGTCTTCTGATTTTTCATTGGCAGCATTCAAAATTTCAATGCCTGATTTAATCAAAATTGGTTCATTTCCAGAAACACTTTCAATAGTTTTGAAAATACCATATAATTTTTGTGCTACTTTTTGCTGTGTCAATGAAATGGCATCATACTTACGATTATTTTCTGCAATTTCAGATAAATAACGGGTTCTGTGAGGTGGAATTACGAATATTTTCTCGCTCATTTCACGAGTGATTTTGAATGTTGATTTCAAATCACTTTCCGTTTTTTCAACGATTTTATCCATTATCGCTTTGTAAAGCGTATTCATTCCTGGATCGTTAAATTGAGAAGCAATTGTTCCAAATACAGGCATTTCGTCAGGATTTACATCCCAAAGATTATGATTGCGTTGGTACTGCTTTTTCACATCACGAACGGCATCAAGAGCGCCCCGTTTATCAAATTTATTTAGTGCTACTAAATCGGTAAAATCAAGCATATCGATTTTTTCCAATTGAGTGGCAGCACCAAATTCTGGTGTCATTACATATAAAGAAACGTCGGAATGATCCATAATTTCGGTATCCGATTGCCCAATTCCAGAAGTTTCCAAAATGATGATGTCGTAATTTGCAGCTTTTAATACTTGAATGGCATCGGCAACATATTTTGAAAGTGCTAAATTAGATTGGCGTGTTGCCAATGAACGCATATAAACTCGTGGATTATTGATGGCATTCATTCGGATTCTATCGCCTAATAATGCACCGCCTGTTTTTCTTTTTGATGGATCAACAGATATTAATCCAATGGTTTTCTCAGGG
Organism: Flavobacterium sp.; assembly: GCA_044237565.1. GTDB lineage: Bacteria > Bacteroidota > Bacteroidia > Flavobacteriales > Flavobacteriaceae > Flavobacterium. The sequence goes on along the minus strand of JBIIFA010000084.1, from coordinate 760 downwards.
AAATCGATTAAGAATCGGCGAACCAATTCGTCAACTAAAGATGATTTTCCAGAACCGCCAGTTCCTGTAATTCCGAGGACTGGTGTTTTTGACGCTATATTTTTTTGTTGGATTTTCTCTAATATTGGTTTTGCTATTTCCGGGAAATTCTCTGCCGATGAAATTATTCTTGCAATAGCTTTTGGATTTTTTTCTTCCAAATGATTGATTTCATCATTTAATACATCTCCGATTGCATAATCCGATTTTTGAACTAAATCATTAATCATTCCTTGTAATCCCATGGCGCGACCGTCGTCTGGTGTATAAATGCGTGTGATTCCGTAGGCTTGTAATTCAGCAATTTCAGAAGGCAAAATTACTCCTCCCCCACCACCAAAAATTTTGATGTGTCCTGCTCCTTTTTGCTTAAGCAAATCAAACATGTATTTAAAATATTCGTTGTGGCCGCCTTGGTAGGACGTAATTGCAATGGCATTTGCATCTTCTTGAATGGCAGTGTTTACAACCTCTTCCACACTTCGATCGTGTCCAAGATGAATTACTTCTACCCCAGTAGATTGAATAATTCTACGCATAATATTAATAGCGGCATCGTGACCATCAAAAAGGGCGGCAGCAGTTACAATCCGGACTTTATGAACTGGTATGTAGGGTTTTTGAACTTCCATTTATGAATGTGATAATTTTAAAGGTGCAATTTACGAGTTTTTTAAAAATAATTTATCAAAAATAGTAAAAAACATACTTTATGATAATG
>JBIIFA010000010.1:0-23491 GCA_044237565.1 Flavobacterium sp. | reverse complement strand
AACGAATTTTATACATATATATATAGGTAGAAATTCTACATTAAAATCGCTTGTTAATTTTGAATCTAAAAGCGATACATTAATAATGAAAATAAGCGAAACAGAATCTTTTTTGGATCAAACTTTAGGCAAATTAGAATCAAATGGTTATTCCCTTTCCAAATTAAAACTTGTGAATTTTAGAAAAATAAAAAAATATCTTACTGCAGAATTAGTTTTAGAAACTGGAAACCTTCGTCAACTGAATGACATTGTAATTAATGGCTATGATAAATTTCCCGAAGGACACAAAAAAGAAATAGTACGTCTTCATAAAAACAAAACTTTCAATCAGGAAAATCTAAAGAAAATATTTAATGATTTTGAAAAATTTAGATTTGTAAATCAAACAAAATATCCAGAAATATTATTCACAAAAGATACTACCAAAGTCTATGTTTATTTGGAAAAGTCAAAGGCAAATAAATTTGATGGTTATGTTGGGTTTTCAAATGATGAAAATAACAAATTGGCATTCAATGGATATTTGGATTTATTATTGGTGAATATTATGAATGCTGGTGAAGAATTTTCGCTTTATTGGAAAAGCGATGGCGGCAACCAAAAAACATTTAATTTAGGGGTTGAAGTACCGTATATTTTCAAAAGTCCTATTGGGATTAAAGCAAGTCTAAATATTTTTAAACAAGATAGTATCTTTCAAAACACAAGAACTACCATTGATCTTGGTTACTTTTTCAATTACAATAGCCGACTTTATTTAGGATATCAATCGGCTGAATCGAGTGATATTCAAAATAAAAATAGCTCCATTATTAGTGATTACAAAAACTCTTTTCTGACATCGAATTTAGAATACACAAAACAGGATTCTGAAAACGTAACATTCCCAAAAAAATCCTCTATCGCACTTAAAATGGGAATTGGAAAAAGAACAACAAATCAATTAGCGCAAACATTAGGAACAAATAAACAAACCTACATTCACATAAATGCGATGCACAACTTTTATCTGAACCGAAAAAATTGTTTAAACATAAATTATCAAAATTATTTCTTAAAAAGTGACACTTACATAATTAATGAATTATATCGCTTTGGAGGCATCAATTCCATCCGGGGCTTTTCCGAAAATACGTTACAAGCCAATTTTATGACTGCCCTAATTTCTGAATATCGCTATATTATTTCAAAAGATCTATTTATTCATACCATAATGGATTATGGTTATTATCAAGACAAGAGTTCGGATAATAAAGGCAACTTGCTGGGTTTAGGCCTAGGAATGGGGTTAAAAACAAAAAATGGACTGATAAAAATATCCTTGGCGAATGGAACCACAAAGGCCCAAGAAATAAAATTTTACGATTCTATAGTTACTATCCGTTACAATGTTGTTTTTTAAAATAGTATACTGAAAAAAGCCGAAAAGCAATTTTATAACTAAATATAAAATATGTCATATGTTAAATTTAGTATGCACGCATAAAAAAAATGAACAAAACGTTAGGAAAGTTAACAATTTATTAAGATGTTTGTAAGACTAATTCAAAATATTTAAAAATGAAACTAAAGTTCAATGGATTCTTAGTACTATTTGTAGTACTTGTGGCGCAAATTACATTTGCGCAAGAAAGAGTTGTTTCTGGTGTTGTTTCTGATAATGCAGGCATGCCGCTACCGCGCGTGAGTGTATTAGTGAAAGGGACTCAATCGGGGACACAAACTGATTTTGACGGAAAATTTTCTATCAAAGCAACATCAAGCCAAGTCTTGATTTTCAGCTTTGTTGGAATGAAAAGTCAAGAAATTACGGCAAGTTCTACTTCACTAAACGTGAAACTAGAGTCGGATTCGCAAGAATTAAGCGAAGTTGTGGTAACAACAGCTTTAGGTATTAAAAGAGTGAAAAAAGCTCTTGGTTACGCTACGCAAGAGGTAAAAGGCGAAGCAGTATCCAAAGTGAAATCTTCTAACTTTGTGAATTCGCTATCCGGTAAAATCGCAGGTTTAGATATTAAAACTTCAGGGAATTTAGGTGGTTCAACCCAAGTGGTTATTAGAGGAAACAACTCTATAGCGGGTAACAACCAAGCTTTATTTGTGGTCGATGGTGTTCCAATAGACAACAGTAACTCAAACTCATCAAGTCAAAAGACAGGTAGAGGTGGTTATGACTATGGTAACGCTGCTTCCGACATTAATCCGGATGATATTGAAACCATCAACGTTTTAAAAGGAGCTGCCGCTACTGCACTTTATGGTTCTCGTGCTTCTAATGGTGTTGTAATGATTACTACCAAAAAAGGGAAAAGTCAAAAAGGCATGGGAATAACGATTAATTCTAGTTTTACGTCAGGAACTGCTGACAAAGAAACTTTGCCTAAATATCAAAACAAATACGGAGCTGGTTATGGTCCTTACTATGGTCCTAATGAAGATGCTTATTTTAATGAAGCTGATATCAACGGAGATGGTATTAATGATTTGACAACTCCTTTTACGGAGGATGCTTCTTATGGAGCTGCATTTGACCCGTCATTATTGATTTATCAATGGAATTCTATTTATCCTCAATTGACTGAAACTTTCGGAAAAGCTACTCCTTGGGTTGCTGGTAAAGCCAATCCAAATTCTGTTTGGGGTACAGGAAGTACTGCGGTGAACTCTGTTTCATTAGATGGAGGTGATGAAAAAAGTTCTTTTAGACTAGGTTTTACCAATTTATTACAAGAAGGTAACTTACCAAACTCTAACATTAAAAGAAATACTATCGCTTTTTCAGGTTCACACAAATTGACCGAAAAATTAAAAGCTTCCACAAGTTTTAATTTCGTAAAAACTGATGGAAAAGGAAGAAATGGAACTGGATATTCATCTGGGAACGTAATGCAGCAATTTAGACAATGGAGCCAAATGAACGTTGATTTTGACGAGCAAAAAGCTGCTTATTTTTTAACAAGAGAGAACATTACCTGGAATCCAAATTCCTCCACTAATTTGAAGCCAATTTATTCCGATAATCCTTATTGGACATTTTATGAAAATTATGAGACCGACACAAGATCAAGATATTTTGGTAATGTAGCTTTAGAAGAAAAGCTAACTGATTGGCTGAGCATAATGGGTAGATTCTCATTTGACTCTTACAGCGAATTGCAAGAGGAAAGAATAAATGTTGGAAGTGCAGACGTATCTTCTTATTCAAGATACAACAACAATGTTGCCGAATACAATTATGATTTAATGTTGAATTTCAATAAAAATTTGACTGAAAAATTAAATTTAGAAGGGAATATTGGTTGGAACTTAAGAAACAATATTCAAAACAGTATTTATGCCGCCACCAACGGGGGGTTAAACAAAGCAGGACTTTACTCACTTTCAAATAGTTTTGCTCCGATTCTTGCTCCTAATGAATATGCTGCAAACAGTATGGTTGATGGTGAATATATCAGAGCTAGTTTAGGTTATGACGGTACTGCTTACTTGGAAGGAACCTTCAGATCAGACCGTTCTTCTAATTTACCAAAAGACAATAACAGATATAATTATTTCTCTGTTTCTGGAAGTTTAGTTTTCTCTAATTATATTGATGCCAAATGGTTGTCATTTGGAAAATTAAGAGCCAATTATGCGGAGGTTGGTAGTGACACAAGCCCTTATAGAGTATTTAAAACCTATAACATAGGAACTCCTTTTGGCGGAACAGGAATAGCTTCAAATAATGGCAGTCTAGCCAACGAAAACCTTTTACCAGAGAGACAAGAAAGCTATGAATTTGGTTTAGAAATGTCCTTTTTGGACAGACGTCTAGGGTTTGACATATCGTACTATAACGATTTAAACATCAATCAAATTACAAGTATTCCATTATCAACATCCACAGGATATAATTCAGCCGTTTTAAATGCAGGAACTATCGAAAACAAAGGATTTGAAGTACAGTTTAATGCCACACCATTTAAAACAAATGACTTCAGATGGGATTTAAATGTTAACTGGTCTCAAAACAAAAGTTTAGTTGTTGAATTGCTTAACGGTATTGAAAACCTACAATTAGCTTCCTTACAAGGCGGTGTTTCCATTAATGCCACACCTGGACAGCCTTATGGAACGATTAGGGGTAGTGATTTTATTTATGCTGCAAATGGACAACCAATCGTTAATCAAACAGGAAGTGCATCAAGAATTGGAACTTATCAAAGAACAACTACAAGTAACATCGTAATTGGAGACATCAATCCAGATTGGAAAGCAGGTCTTAACAACAGTTTTACTTATAAAAATTTCAATTTAAGTTTCTTGATCGATATGCAAAAAGGTGGAGATGTTTTCTCTCTTGATACATGGTATGGTTATGCAACAGGTTTGTATGACTTCTCAGCCGCTGACAACGAGTTAGGAAACCCAGTAAGAGACATCGTTACAGGAACACCTGGGAACTATGGAGCTAACAGTGGTGGTGTTATTATGCCAGGTGTTGCTCCTGATGGAACACCAAATCAGGTTAGAGCTAATGCCAATATTTATGCAAATGCTTGGGGTTATGCTAGAGCTCCTAATAAACTTCACGTTTATGACGCAGGTTACATTAAATTGCGTGAGGCTAGTTTGACTTACAATTTTGGTGCAAAAATATTGAAACAATTACCTTTCACTAGTGCATCATTTTCAGTAATTGGAAGAAATTTATGGATTATCGATAAAAACACTCCATACGCAGATCCAGAAGCGGGTCTAAGTTCTGGAAATGTTCAAGGATACCAATCTGGTGCTTACCCTTCTATAAGAGAAATCGGAGCAAGTCTTAAACTACAGTTTTAAAAAATTTAATTATGAAAAAGATAATATTAACAACTTTAACTATTTTTAGTTTAATGTCATCATGTCAATCTGACGACCAATATGAAGCTAAAAATATAGATCCAAAGAACCCTGTAGATGTAAGTCCAGAGTTTTTATTCAATGCTGCAACAAAGAGTTTGTTTGATCAAATGACGAGCACCAATGTAAACACTAATATCTTTAGGATGTTAGGGCAACATTGGACTGAAACAACTTACGTAGATGAAGCCAATTATGATTTCAACACACGTAATATTCCACAGAATCATTGGGGCGAAATATATACGGATGTCTTATTTGATTTAGCTACTGCAAAAATTAATAATGATAATGATAAAAATCCTTTATTATCAGCTCAGACTAGAAAAACAAAAAATGCCCAAATAGAGATATTGGCAGTTTATACTTGGGCACAAATGGTAGAAACTTTCGGTAACATTCCTTATAGCCAAGCCTTGAATGCAGGAGTTTACGTATTGCCTGTATACGATGATGCAGCAACTATTTACGGAGATTTACTTACTCGTTTGACAGCTGCAATTCCAAATTTAACTGATAGCGGTTTTGGCGCAGCAGATAACATATATGGTGGAAATCCTGCTAACTGGAAAAAATTTGCTAATTCTTTATTGTTAAGAATGGGATTGCGCGTTGCGGATGTTCCTGCATTGGTGGCTAAATCAACTGCAGCTATTCAATCAGCTGTTAGTGGAGGTGTATTTACATCTAATGCAGATAATGCTACTTTAGTTTATTCTAGTGCAACACCTAATACCAATCCAGTTTGGGTTGATTTAGTTCAATCTGGAAGATCAGATTTTGTAATTGCTAATACTTTAGTAGACAAGATGAATGCACTTGCTGATCCGAGAAGAGCTTCCTATTTTGATCAAAATTTAGGAGCAGGTGTATATGAAGGTGGACCTTATGGTGATAACAATAGTTTTTCAGCATATACTCACGTAAGTGATGTAATAATAGATCCTACAAATCCTGCTAGTTTAATAGACTATTCAGAAGTATGCTTTTACTTAGCAGACGCTGCGGAACGTTCTATTTCTGGAACACCTGCTACAGCTGCAAGTTTTTACAACAAAGGGATTACAGCATCATTTGACTATTGGGGAACTTCAGATGTAGCAACTTATTTACTCAATCCTGACGTAAACTATGCTACTGCTCCAGGAACTTGGAAAGTGAAAATTGGAACTCAACTTTGGTTAGCCATGTATAACAGAGGTTATGAAGCATGGACTGCTTGGAGAACTTATGATTTCCCTGGCTTTAACTTGCCGGCTATATCAGAAGATCCAGTTCCTACAAGATATACTTATCCTATTAACGAACAAAACTTGAATAAAACCAACTATACTGCAGCATCTACTGCAATAGGAGGCGATAACCAAACAACAAAAGTTTTCTGGGATAAATTCTAATCCTCATTAAAATAATTTTAAAACCATCAGCGAAAGCTGATGGTTTTTTTTGTTTAATAGCCAAAATAATTTACGAAAATACCCTAAGAAATTATAGAAGATGATGTTGCGAACGTTTATTGAATTTAGTTTTTTATAATCATTGCTATTTGTCAAAAAAAAGCGGCACCCATAATGTAAAAGAATGCTCAATATTAAATCTATACTTTTCTAGAGCATTAAAAAATAATGTTTCCCACAGTTATGGTTTTGTCGGGGGAAAATAATATAAATACTCATATTGATAAAAATGGTATTGCTGCCATTTTCTAAATTATCGTTTTAAACTAAAGTGACCTTTTGACTCTCTTTTATTTTCAAATTTTATTAAGTACCAATAATCATTGGCTGGAAGCTGAGCACCGTTAAAGGTTCCATCCCAACCTTCGTTTGACGATAAAATCCATTGTTTAAGAAATTTTCCATATCTGTCATAAATAAAAATTGAAGAATTGGTATCAAAACTGGACATTATTCCTTTTACATTCCAATAATCATTGAAGCCATCACCATTTGGAGTGAAAAAACTTGGAACACTTATAACAGCAAAGTTTTCATTTATTTGTCCACATCCATCTAAATTTTCGATTATTACTTCGTGAATTCCACCCGGTACATTTTCGAAAATAGGTGAATTTTGAAAGGGAGTTACTGTACCATTTTCAAATTGAAGCATATATCGGTAAACATTTGGATTTGTAACTTCAATTATTACCTTGTTTGCAGATTGCAAATCTTCAACAATTACGCTCTTTATTCTTGCCAAATAGGACATAGTCACAATGCTTTTATGATAGGCTGTACAACCCGATTTATTTTTTACAATAACACTGTATTCCCCTTCTTTGATAACATTGATTGTAGGAGTTGTTTCATTTGTCGACCATAAATAGGTGAAATCGCGGACACTGTCGGGGCCTAAAATTCCGGCATCCAATACAATTAAAGAGTTAGTTGAGTCTTCACAAATTATCTTATTCTCCAACGGATTAATTTTTGGAATTGGATCTACAACCAAATTAAATTGACCGGTTCCATAACAGCCGTCGTTATTTTCAGCTCGAATATAGAGTGTTTTTGGAGTTGATAAGTATTGGCCTTTTAATTCATTCACTCCTAAATCGGCATCGTTTTTTGCGGAATAAAAAAATAAAACAACATCCAAAGGCAAACTTAACTCGGTTTTGATTAATCCCTTTTTTTCGTCTATATCAAATAATGCCATTCCATCACCGCTGTCACATTTGTTGTATGTTTCAGGCAGTATTGAATTGTTTTTATTAGCTCGTAAAATAACACTTCCAATGCTGTAGCAAGATGAGTTGGGCTGAAATACTTTTGCATATAGAGTTTCATCCGGAATACTGTTTTTAAAAATGACGGAAATAAATTGAATGTTTTCGGCATCATTTTCTGCTTCAGCAATGCTGTGATAATAATTAACTTCAAAATTGGTTTGTCCTAAACACAAGGATTCATTGGCGAGAGACAAATTAAATGTTGACAAACTGTCTGTAGGAAAGGCATCTTGCGTATCACACTGGATGAGCTTATAAGGGGTTACCAATATGTTTGGAGTTTCATATATGGTAATAGTTTTTTCTAAAGGCTCTCTATTTTCGCCATTCACCGTTTTTGTCAGCGTCACTTTAAAATCACCAGATGCCAAATAAGTATGATAGGGTTCTCTATCTGTTGACGTCGTTCCATCGCCAAAATCCCAAACGACAGAATCAATGGTTTCTACAGAATTAATAAAAAAATGAGTAGCTTGACCAAAACAATTAAATTCGTAACTGAAAGTATAAAGGAATAATGAGGTAATAAATGGTGGCAATCCCTGTTCTGTGCTGCCTGTTTTCAAATCAATTGCATTGGGCATATAATTGCAATTGTTTCCATCTAATTCGGGATTATTGATCACTGATAATTTATTGCGTTTAAAATCAGTTGCAACATATCCAGCCCGATAAATTTTTTCGTCAATGGCTAATTGTAAAGCTCCTGATACAAGATTGGAAGTATTTATAATAGTCTTTGATTTTGGAATATTAGCACTTTTTAGATCATATTGGACTAATGAACTTTCTAAAATAGTTTCACCATCGGCATTAAATCTATTTGTTGTAACATACAATTTTTTGGTTTTAGACGAAAACTCTACTCCATAAGGATTGGAATTACTCAGCAACATGATTTCATTGCTTGTTTTTCCGGTACTTGAATCAAAATCATAAAGTAAAACATTGCCGGTATCTCTGATAGGATTGCCTTTTGGCCCATTTTCACTCGTTCTCCTCGATGCATTATTTGCTATAACTACTTTCTTTCCGTTAGGAGATGCTTTTAAGTATCCAATGGCATTAGCAAGATAACCACCAATTGGGATAGTAAGAGCAGTCGCTGTCTTAACAGCAGTCTTACTGACACCTTGATTACTTATTTTAAAAGCATAAAAATTACTTACAAAATGTGTAATCACCCAAAAAGAAACACCATCACTGTGTTGAACGGCTGAGATTTTTTCGGAACATTTATACTTAACTTCTTCACTATCATTTGGATTATAAGTAACAAGAGGAACGTTCTTTTCAGTCGTCACTATGTCGCCTAAACCATTACTTAAACGGATGTCAACTTGAGAATAATTCAATCCATTATTAGGGGGATCCAAATCGTTTAATAAATTATCATCTGCATTTGCAGGAAGCGGCTGGTCAACAGTAAAAATAAAATATATGTATGGATTGTTTGGTTTTGGAATAATTATAGCCGACTGAGTACTTGAATTATGGCCCAGTAAACCATAACCATTAGGCATAATTTGATGGTTTCTATTGTAAACTAATGAACCATCTGTATAAAAAAGTAATTTACCATCTATGTCAGAAATAGTAGTACATCCTTCTTTAGTAACTAATTTGCCATTTGTCAATGCTACCGGGCTTCCTGAATTAAAATCAAGTCCGGCATAGTTCCCAAAATACCAGATAGCCGCTTCTTTTTGAGCAAAAGAAGGAGTTGCTAATGTAAAAAGTATAAAAAGGAATGGCACACTTATTTTCATATGTTTTATTGGTTCAACTTTACTACAAATCGGAAAAAATTCATTTAATATCAACAAAATAAGAGTTTTAAATTAAGATAAAAAACTAAAATTTAATAAATCTTAGAATTAAAAAAAATCTTAAATGGAATGATTCCAATACACTGGCAATGTCTTTATAAATCGTTTGTAATCCATTCCCTTAAAACTTAACAAAACAAGAAAAAATATGGCTCGTATCTTATAATTTTTAAATTTTATGTGCATCGTAAAAAAAAAACAATCTTAAAAGATAATTTAGTTTCCATATCTTTGTCCCATGGAAAAAGAACATTTAATATTTGGAATACGTGCAATAATTGAAGCGATTCAATCTGGGAAAGAAATTGATAAAGTATTTATACAAAAAGAAATATCTGGGGAATTGATGAAAGACTTGATGAAAGTCATGAAACGTGCCAACGTTAACTTTTCCTATGTTCCAGTTGAAAAGCTGAACAGATTAACTCCAAATAACCATCAAGGTGCCGTGGCTTCTATTTCACCAATCGGTTTCATTGACTTGGAACATTTAGTGGATGCTACTGTTGAGTCTGGAAAAGTGCCATTATTTTTGATTTTGGATCAAATTTCAGATGCACGAAATTTTGGCGCCATCATCAGAACTGCCGAATGTACTGGTGTAAATGGAATAATTGTTCAAAAAGCAGGTTCCGCTCCCGTAAACGGCGACACGGTCAAAACTTCAGCTGGTGCTGTTTTTAATGTCCCCATTTGTAAAGTTGAACACATAAAAGATGCGATTTTTTTATTGCAAGCTAGCGGAATTAAAACAGTTGCGGCCACTGAAAAAACAGATCAAAATATATATGATATTTCATTAAATGAACCCGTAGCAATTATTATGGGATCGGAAGATAGAGGTGTAAATCCTTCGGTATTGAAAATTGTAGATGAAAAAGCGAAACTTCCAATGTTTGGAACTATTGGATCATTGAATGTATCGGTTGCGTGCGGTGCGTTTTTATATGAAGCAGTAAGACAGAGAAGTTAAAGATTTCTGATTTAATATTTACGAGGAATTCAAGGAAAAATAATTAGGGAATTCTACATCCATCCTAACTACAGCAAGATCACAAAATTACCATTTTTATCTAATCGCTGGATAAACATTCCCTCAATTGTATTTAAATCGTCTTACTAATTGTATTTATTAATCTTCTCAATTAAAATACGTTTTAATTGAATGTTAAAAAAATGTTAATAAAAGCACGATAAATAAACAAATTTTATTAATTTTGATTTTAAATTAACACAAATTTATAAATATGAAGACAAAGTTTAAACAAATTTTAACGCTATTACTAGTTTTTGTAGTGCAAATTTCGCTTGCACAAGAAAAGACTATTTCAGGAACAGTTTCAGATGAATCTGGTTCTTTGCCTAATGTTTCTGTGCTTGTGAAAGGTACTTCTGAAGCTAGAGAAGCAGATTCAAATGGAAAGTATTCTATTAAAGCTAAAGCAGGAGATGTTCTAGTTTTTAGTTATTTAGGCTACAAGACTCTTGAAAGAACTGTAGGAATTGAAAACATAATAAATGTAAAGTTAGAACTAGGAAGCAATAATCTAGATGAGGTAATTGTACTTGGTTATGGTAAAACTACAAAAAAATCTTATACTGGTACTGCTACAGTAGTTAGTAAAGAAAAATTAGAAGCCAAAAGCTTTTCTAATGTTACTAATTCCTTAATTGGTGAGGTAGCTGGGGTAACAGTAATTAATGGTTCAGGGCAACCTGGATCTGTTGGTACTGTCAGAATTAGAGGTTTTGGTTCTGTAAATGGGAATAGAAGTCCTCTTTATGTGGTTGATGGTGTAGTTTACATTGGAGGTATTAACTCTATTAACCCTGCAGATATTGAAACTACAACTATCTTAAAAGATGCATCTGCTACTGCCATCTATGGTTCAAGAGGTTCAAATGGTGTAATTCTTATTACTACTAAGAAAGGTGCTTCAGCCAAAACTTTTATTGAAGTTGAATCCAAAATGAGTGTAAATGACCAGTTAATTCCTAGATATGATGTGATTTCAAATCCGGAACAATGGGTTGGTTTGGTTTGGGAAGGACTTTATAACAGAGGAGTTGCTACTAATGTCGATCCAATTGCATTTGCAAATGGAAGGTTGTTAGGAGCAAATGGTATTGGGGTTGGTTACAACATGTGGAATGTTGCAACTGCAGCAGATTTGATTGATCCATTAACAGCTACTGTAAGACCTGGGGTTACAAGAAAATTCACACCAGAAAGATATGTTGATGAGGCTATAAGTGCCGCAATGAGAAATGAAACAAACCTTCGTATGGGTGGAGGAAGTAAAGCTACTAATTATTATGCTTCATTTGGTTATTTAGAAGACAAAGGTATCATTATCAACTCTGACTACAAAAGATACACCTCTCGTCTTAATTTAAACTCTCAAATCAAGCCTTGGGTAAAAGTTGGGGCTAATGTAGGTCACACTTTTTCAAGAAGTACAAATAATGGTCAAACTAATGGTGCTGAAAACATTTTTGAATTTGCAGACAAAATGGCTCCAGTATATCCTGTTTTTGAAAGAGATGCCAATGGAAATAAAATTGTTGATCCATTATTTGGGGGATTCTTGTATGACTATGGGCCGAATAGACCAAATTCAAACAGTTTAAATCCAATTGCTTCCGCAATATATGATTTAGACCGAACTGAAGCACATGAGTTGAATGCAAATTTTGATTTTGATTTTAAAATTTCAGAAAACTTTAGTTTTCTAGTTAAATATGGTGCTCAATATTCAACATATGAAAACAGAGACTTTACAAATCCATTCTATGGACCTTTAAAAGGAGATGGTGGTACATTAGGAATTGGTACTAATCAATATTTAAATCAAAACTTCCAACAAATTTTAAAGTATAATAAGTCATGGGGAAATCATAGTTTAGATGTATTGGCTGCTCATGAAAGTTTAGTTTTTGATAATAATTACATCTATCAATCAGCTAAACAAATGGCTAGTCCATTTATTTTAGAACTTAATAATTTTATAACAGTAACGTCAACTCCTTCTGGTTATAATGAAGGGTTTTCTGTAGAATCATACTTTGGACAAATCAACTATAGTTTTGATAATAAATACTTTTTCTCTGGATCATTAAGAACGGATGGTTCTTCACGTTATTTGAATGATAATAAATGGGGTAATTTTGGTTCTATCGGTGCAGCATGGGATTTAAGCAAAGAAAACTTTTTAAAAGACAATAACTTGATTAAATACTTAAAATTGAAGTCTTCATATGGTATCACTGGAGATCAAAATGGAGTAGGTTATTACTCTGGATATGATAGTTTCGGCGTATCAAATTTAGCAGGAAGTGTTTCTATCTCACCAACTGGAAATGGAAATCCTAATTTAACTTGGGAAACTTCTAAAATGTTCCAAGTAGGTACTGAATTTACTTTAGGTAAATTTTTAGACGGATCATTAGATTATTACAGTAAAAAAACTGAGGACTTAATCTTTAGTAGAAGAGTTGGACCATCAGCAGGTATTGCAATTATAACTGTAAATGATGGTGAATTGATGAACAAAGGTTTGGAATTTGATTTAACTGGGCATTTAGTTAAAAAAAAGGATTTTAGTTTAGATTTAACTGTAAACGGTGCTTTCCTTAATAACGAACTGATTACAATGCCTTTAGATCCTGCAACAGGTAAGGAAAAATATTTAGATACTCAGGGTGTATATGCATGGTCAAAGGGAAGATCAATTTTTGATTTCTTCTTGAGAGAATGGGCTGGTGTTGATCCATCAGACGGTACTCCAATGTGGTATCAATATTGGGATGACAGAAATGACAATGGAATCTTAGATGCAGGGGAACCTACATCAAACGCAACTCCTTGGTTTATTCAAAATCCTGATAATCCAAGTGATTTAAATAACAATAATCAGACTGCATCTATTGTTGAGTATCAGAAAAGAGTTAGTGACACAAACCTCAAAAAACAGGTTACTAAAACTTATTCCGATGCATCTCAGGTATACAATAACAAATCTTCAATTCCAAAATTACAAGGTGCATTCAGATTGGCTTCAAAAATTCATGACTTTGACTTTTCTGCTCAATTTACGTACAGTATGGGAGGTTATGCATACGATGGCCAATATGCTGAGTTAATGCAAGATCGTTTTGGAGCTGGTAAAAATAACTTCCATACTGATATTACAAACAGATGGAGAAAACCAGGAGACATTACAAATGTCCCAAGATTAGCAGATGCTACAGATATCCAAGCAATTTCTGCTTCAACAAGATTTCTTACAAAATCTGACTATATTGCATTAAACAACTTAAAAGTTGGTTATACGCTTAATAACAAAATGATTTCTAATTTAGGTATCGAATCTCTTAATGTATGGCTGGCAGGGGATAACTTATTTCAATCCACAGCAAGAGCAGGATTTTTACCAAACACAAGCGAAACTGGAAGTTCTGGTAGAGCATTGTATGCACCTGTGACAACATTAACATTAGGTGTTCGAGTTAAGTTTTAATAAAATATAAAATATAGAAAAACATGAAAAAATTATTAAAAATTTGTTTTGCAATTGCAATTTTATTCTTCTCTTTTAGTTGTGAAGAAGACTTCTTAGATAAGGAACCCTCAGCATTTTTAACTCCTGAACAGATAGCAGATGCAGCTGAGGTTAAACCTGAAATTTTAGAAAGTACTATTACAGGTGCTTATAAATTAACTTTCACTGCAGGGACAGGTGGAACATCAGGTCATGATGACTTTGGTCAAAAAGGTATCGATATTTATATGGATATGTTGTGTGGAGACATGGCATTGAGTCAAAGTTTATATGGATGGTATAGAACGGATATTACAGAATTCAAGGCTCCCCTTGACTATACAATCAACACGGGTAACTATGTAGCTTGGAGATATTATTATAGAATTATCAGATCTGTAAACTTAGTCATTGATGGTTTAGGCGGTAATAATGGAAATCCTACCACAGAAAAAGCAAAAGCGGTAATGGGACAAGCAAAAGCGTTGAGAGCTCATTCATACTTCTACCTTACTCAATTGTATCAAAATGAATACAATGCTGATCAAGAGATCTTACCAATTTACACTTCATTAGCAGATCAAAACGGACCTAAGGTAAAGGCTTCTGTTATCTATGATTTAATTGTAAAAGATTTAAATGAATCTATTGTATTATTGAACAATTTTACAAGAGCAAATAAATCTCAAATCAACAAAGAGGTAGCTAAAACTATCTTAGCGTATGCTTTGGCCGCTAAAGGAGATTATGCAGGCGCATATACCGCTGCAAAAGATGTAATTGACAACGGTGGTTTTACGGCTATGAGAGATGCTGAATTGACTGGCGGATTCAATCAATTATCTTCTCTTGATTGGATGTGGGGAGTTGATTTAAATACCGAAACTAATCTTGGTTTATTATCATTCTGGGGTCAAATAGATTACTACTCTTACAGTTATGCTGGTGTAGGTGATTATAAAGCTATGGATGCAAATTTATTCGCTCAATTTCCAGCTACTGACAAACGTAAGGCTCAATTTAACAATCAACCTTCAAGCGCTACGCATCTCTTACCTCTAAACAAGTTTTATGACGCTAAAAAAGTTAAATTTGGTGCAGGAACTCCGGTTCAAAACGATATTTTCTTTTACAGAATATCTGAAGTGCATTTATTAGCTGCAGAGTGTGCTGCAAAATCTGGAAATGAAGCTAGTTCAAAATCAATTCTTAAAAACTTTATGTCTCTAAGGGTTACAGATCCAAGTTATGTAGATGGACTAAGTGGAGTACAATTGCAAAACCATATCTACTTACAAACTAAATTAGAATTGTGGGGTGAAGGAAAAAGTTATTTAGCAATGAAACGTAATAAAGCTACTGTTACAAGAGGGGCTAACCACTTATCCAATGTAGGTATTCCAATTCCTCATAACGACGAAAGATTAACTTTTGAAATACCAAATGCTGAGATTCAAAATAATCCATTTATTTCGAGTCAAAACAATTAAAGTTTAATATTTGGACAAAAAATAATTTGAAATCTATTTCACTTTATATAATCTTTAAATTAGATAAAAACATTAAGATAAAAACCTTAAAATATAAACATAATGAAAAAAATTAAAATATTTTCACTTTTATTCTTTACAACACTCTTATTCAATAGTTGTGAAGAAGATATGAGTGCTCCAGGAACACCATACGCTTCATTTGAATCGTACTTGACAAATGTAATTGTTAAACAAGGGCAAGAGACTAAAAAATCTATCAAAGTTTATACAGCTAATGTAATTGGTCAAGATAGAACAATAGACTTAGCAATAACTACAGATCTTGATCCTAATGCTTTTGTTGCCCCAACATCAGTAATGATTCCTGCAAATTCAAACGTAGGAACAGTAGATTTGACTTTTAAAGATGTCAATTTAGATTTGCTTGTTGATAAATCTTTTAAATACTCAATTGTTCAAACTCCAGATATATTAGCTGGAAGTTCTAGAACAATTATGATAGCAAGAGGTTGTGGAACGGGAACAAAAAAGCTAAATGTTACAGTAAAATTTGACGATTATCCTGAAGAGGTATACTGGCGAATAAGAAACTCTTTGGGAGAAACTGTATTAGCTAGTAAAATACCGGCTGGTTATGGTGGATATGCAGCAGGTACTAAAGGAAGTAAAAGTCATGCAGCATGTATTCCCCCTGGAACTTATACTTTTTCAGTTTTTGATGCGTATGCAGATGGTGGAGGAGCAATAGCTGTTACTTTAGATGGAGTGTCTGTATACAGTTCTGCTGGAGCCTATGGAGCTGGAGCTACTCAAGTTTTCACAGTTGATTAATTTATCTTCTTAAATATTAAAAAAAAATCGTAACCAATAGTTACGATTTTTTTTATTATGTAAAATCATAAAAAATATAAGTTTAACAACCATATAAATATTAAGTACCATCAGCCAAAGAAAATAAGCTTCCTAATCCCTCAAGGAAGAATGATGAAACGGGTTAAAACTATTGTTTTATCACGTTTTTATTTTCAATATATTCGTAATTAATTTTAGGATTTGAAATGTAGAAAAGTGGATTTTCAATTTCCGATTCTTCTCCAATTTCAATTTTTGGAAGGTTTGCAAAATTACCGTTTTCGTCAAAACGCTGCATAAATTTATCTTCGTTATTATTATAATTTGGATGCTCCCAATCGTATTTTATGAATTTTTTATATTCGGGGGTTTTGAAAATTATTGCAAATATAAATCCAGTTATCAAACCTGCCAAATGACCTTCCCATGAAATTCCTTCTTGTATGTTTGGAAAAATGTACCAAACCATACTTCCATAAATTAAAACAACAAGAAGTGAAAGCGCAACCAATCGGTAATATTTAGTCATTATTCCTTTAAAGAAAATAAAACTTACTAAAACATAAATTAATCCGCTTGCGCCAATATGGTAGGAATCACGACCAATAATCCAGGTTAATACTCCTGAAATAAGAATTCCATAACATAAAATCTTGAAAATATAATCTCTATAGAAATAGCGTAAAGCGGCAATTAATAGTAACAATGGAATGGAATTATTATAAAGATGCTCTAGGTTTCCGTGTAGAAATGGGCTGAAAAAAATTCCTTTTAAACCTGATAAAGTGCGAGGATAAATTCCAAGTTGGTCTAAGTTGAAATGAAAACGCACGTCAATCCAAAAGACAAACCAAAGTAATACAACCGATAAAAAGGGAATGAGGATTACGGAAGGTGAAAACTTGAAATGATTGTCGTTCATTTATAAAGGGTTAATCAGTTTATTTAAGATACAAATAAAAGTAATCAAAAATAAAACCAAAAAAACAAGGTGCTATTTTGTCATACCCATTTTAAAATTTGAAAATGAGATAATTTGAAAGTTACTTCAAAAATGATTTAATATAATTATATTTGTAAGGCGTTCAATTGAATGTATTATCTCATTTTCAAATTATCTCATTTTCAAATTCTTATGGAAGCACCTTTAGCAGAGCGAATTCGCCCGCAGAAATTGGAAGATTATTTGAGTCAGTTGCACTTGGTGGGACCAAACGGCTCGTTGACACAGCAAATCGCGAAGGGAATTATTCCGTCTTTGATTTTCTGGGGACCGCCGGGAACGGGGAAAACGACGTTGGCACAAATCATCGCACAGGAATCGAAACGCCCGTTTTATATTTTGAGCGCAATCAATTCTGGGGTGAAAGATATTCGTGATGTCATTGAAAAAGCGAAGCAAAGTGGCGGATTGTTCACTGCGAAAAACCCTATTTTATTTATAGATGAGATTCATAGATTTAGCAAATCGCAGCAAGATTCGTTGTTGGCAGCGGTTGAAAAAGGATGGATTACATTGATCGGTGCCACAACTGAAAATCCAAGTTTTGAGGTGATTCCCGCTTTATTATCGCGGTGTCAAGTGTATATTTTGAATGCTTTTTCAAAGTCGGATTTAGAAAATTTATTGCAAAGGGCGATGCGAGAAGATGTGTATTTGAAAACTAAAAATATTGTGTTGGAAGAATCTGAGGCGATATTGCGGCTTTCGGGTGGCGATGGACGCAAGCTATTGAATATTTTTGAATTGGTCGTAAACGCTTCCAATGAAGACAAGATTTTGATTACGAATGAAAAAGTATTGCAATTAGTGCAACAAAATACGGTTTTGTATGATAAAACTGGGGAGCAGCATTATGATATTGTTTCGGCATTTATAAAATCGATACGTGGAAGTGACCCAAATGGGGCGGTTTATTGGTTGGCGAGAATGATTGAAGGTGGTGAAGATGTGAAATTTATTGCCCGAAGAATGTTGATTTTATCGAGTGAAGATATTGGAAATGCAAATCCAACGGCTTTCATTATGGCCAATACAACTTTTCAGGCGGTTTCAACAATTGGATATCCTGAAAGTAGGATTTTGTTGAGTCAATGTGCGATTTATTTGGCTACTTCTCCAAAAAGTAATGCAAGTTATATGGCCATAAATCAGGCGCAGCAGCTGGTAAAACAAACTGGAGATTTGCCTGTTCCTATTCATTTGCGAAATGCACCGACGAAATTAATGAAGGAATTGGGTTATGGCGAGGAATATAAATATTCACACGATTTTGCCAATAATTTTGCCGAACAAGAGTTTTTGCCTGATGAAATAGCTGAAACTTTGCTTTATAATCCAGGGAATAACTCAAGGGAAAATGGAACTCGTGAGTTTTTGAAAAATCGTTGGAAGGATAAATATGGGTATTAGAAGAGTTATGAGTTAGTTGATGTCGATTTAAAACTTCACTTCTACTTTTTCTGATACTAAATTGGAATTGTTTAAATATTCAAAAAACCACTGATTGTCTTTTGAAATCAAAACTCCTTGAATATTGTTTTTATTAGCAATAAAGCAAATAGGGCTTGATGTTTTATAGATTTTTATAATCACTTTTGGAGTAGCATCTATGAGTTGGAATCCGTTTTCGATAGGTTGCGCGAATAATACCAAATCATTGTTTTTTTTATAGTCATTGTTTAAATTACTAACTTCTACATTGCTATTTTCTTTTGTATTGACATTGCTATTGACATTGTCATTACTATTTCCATTGTACTTATATCCTAATGTTTCAAATGAATTAAACGCTTCTCGCAAGGCTTGATTATAGGAAGTTTGATATTCTTTTTCTCTACTTTTTCCTTCTACAGATGTAAATAAAATAGTGTTTTTACAATCTTTTAAAACAACGGACAACTTGGTCATAAACATATTTCCAATGCTTTGAACTTCTACAAAAACTTTGTTGCAATTGTTTTCAGCTACTTCAACAGGTAAAATATCGGTATCAAAAAAAGTGACAAAGCCATATTTCTCCATTAACAATTTTGTAAGTGTATTCAATCGGTATTGGTCTTTTTCCTTTAAAAAAGTAAATTTTGAAGGAACGATTGCGTATTTATAATCATTGATGGTTTGAGAGAAACCATGGATTGAAGCCAAAACTACAAGTAAAATAATATATTTTTTCATAATCTAAAGATAATTTTTTAATTCTAATAAATGAGAAACTTGTTTGATATTTATATGTGTTTTCAATGGGTCAATATTAAATAGAATAGCATCCATCCCAAAATTCAAGGCGCCATTTACATCTGCTTCTATACAATCGCCAATCATAATACTACTTTGTTTTTGTGCATTTGCGACAGCTACCGCATATTCAAAAATTTTAGGATTGGGCTTTTTTACACCCGCCATTTCTGAATTGGTAATGGTTTTAAAATAATGTCCAATATTAGAGTTTCGCAATTTATTTCCTTGAATTTCTTGAAAACCATTAGTAATTATATGCAAATTGTATTTCGGTTTTAAATAATCCAAAATTGCAATTGCGCCATCAAAAAGATGATTGAATTTTGGCAAGTATTCAATATATTCTTCCGATAAAAAAATAATTTTTTCGTCATCAATTTTGTAATTTAATAATACAAATGTATCTTTTAATCTTCCTAATCGCAATTCATACTGCGTTATTTCGTCCACACGATACAATTCCCAATACTTAATGTTTATTGGGACATATTGCGTTAAAAATAATTGCAAGTCAACATCAATAGCGTGTTTCTTGAAAATAGTTTCAATTGCCAACGCAGAATTTTTCTCAAAATCCCAAAGTGTATGATCTAAATCAAAGAAAACATCAGAAATTTTCATAGTCGAATTTTAATTATTTGAATCTATATTTAACAGAAAATCTAATTTTTTAAGAAGCATTTCCCTAGTTGAATTGACAGCAATTATTTTTCCATCTTTGTCCAAAAGTATGTTTAACGGAATACCCTTAATCTCAAATTGGTTGGTAACTTTTCCGTGCCAGCCTCCTATTTCAATTAGATTTATCCAAGTCAAGCCGTCTTTTTCTATAGCTTTAATCCAATTATCAGCAAAAGTATCAATCGAAATACTCACAATTTCAAAATCTTTGTTTTTGTATTTACTATATATTTCAATCAATTCAGCATTGTTTTTTCTAGTGGGTTTGTACCACGAAGCCCAAAAATTAATTAGCACAACTTTTCCTTTATAATCTTCAATTGATACTGAGTTCCCTAATTGATTTGGCAAACTAAAATTTTCCATTTTTTTACCAATTTTCAACTTTTTTGAAAGTACCGTTTTGTTATTTATTTTTAAAGTGTCTTTTACTTTTTCAATTTCAACTTTCTTTTTTATTGGAGCAAAAAGCATTAAATCACTAATTTGATCCGCCGATAAAAACTGGTTCTTTTTTGGTTTTTTTAATACCAAATCCAAAACTGGATATTCTGGATTTTCAATTACCGTTTCAAAATACTTCTTGTAAATTTTATTATTTTTTTCCTCTATAGAAAACTCACTTTTTTCAATTTTTTTTTGATATTCATCAATTGAAGTCATCAAATCGTTCGTTTTTGAGCCAGAAACTTTCTTAATTTCTATATCGTTAATATCTTCAGTTCCATTTTTGAAAACGCTTGTAGCAATCGTCAAATCAATACTGCTGTTTTCTAAATAGAAAAATGCTACGGTAGAAGTCGGTTTTAAAGTCAACGAAACTTTAGCCGATGCTTCTAATTTACCAATAAATTTGAATTTATTATCAACCACCAAACAACTATCATTTATATTTTCAAGTGCACTTGAACGGAGATAAATCATCCCATTATAATCGCCTTCGATATTCCCATTTATAGTGAATGTTTTTTTTGCTTCTTGAGAATATAAGGCAATTCTAACGAATATAAGTAGTGATAAAATTATTATTTTTTCATATAAATTATAAGATTCCTTCATCTGTAAAACTAAAATAACCATGTTCACCAATAATAATATGGTCTAAAATTGTAATGTCTAAACTATCGGCTGCTAATTTTATTTTTTTTGTAATTTTAATATCCGCATCACTCGCTTTCAAGGTTCCCGATGGATGGTTGTGACACAGAACAATTCCGGTTGCACCAATTTCCAAAGCGTTTTTAAAAATCAACCGAACATCTACCAACGTTGCAGTAATTCCACCTTTGCTTAATTGCGATTTTGAGATAATAAGATTGGAATTATTGACATAAATTATCCAAAATTCTTCGTGTGGCAATTCTCCAATTACAGGTTGCATAATTTCAAAAATCATCTTGCTCGACGTTATTTTCTTTAATTCTGCCGCTGCTTCTCCCCTTCTTCTTCGTCCCAAATCCATTGCTGCAATTATAGAAATTGCTTTCGCTTCGCCAATTCCTTTGAAACACACCAATTGTGCAATCGATAATTTTCCTAATGCATTCAAATTATTATCTACACTTGACAAAATCCTTTTGCTCAATTCAACTGCACTTTCATTCCGACTTCCAGAACCAATTAAAATCGCAATAAGTTCGGCATCGCTTAATGCAGCTTTTCCTTTTAACATCAATTTTTCTCGCGGGCGGTCGTCTTCTGACCAATTTGTAATCGGAAACGAATTATTTTCCATATTTATATAATTAAATGGCGTTTAAATAATAGGTAAAAAACTGCTTTTTATTATGCAATCAATCCTTTAACTTCATCAAAATTCAATCCTCCGTAATTTCCAGAACTCATCAATAATAAAGCTGAATTTTCAAAATTTAAATTAAATAAATAGTCTTTAAAATCTTTTGGATTGGTATAAATAATCAAATCTTCACGTTTGAATGCTTGTGCAATTTGCTCGTACGTTACTTCTTCCAATTGTTTTATTTTTACTGCATCTGGAGAATAAAAAACTACGGCAACATCAGCAAATTCTAATGCCCCTTGGTATTCTTTTAGAAATTCAGCATTCAAACTGCTATACGTGTGCAATTCCAAACACGCTACTAAAGTGCGATTTGGATATTGTTCTTTTACAGCTTTTGTAGTTGCGGCAACTTTACTCGGTGAATGTGCAAAATCTTTATAGGCAACTTTTGTTTTGCTTTCGGCAATTTTCTCCAATCGTTTTGAAGCCCCTTTAAAACTTGCAATTGCTTCATAAAAATCAGCTTCATCAACACCCATATTTTGGCAAATCCATTTTGCACCAGCCAAATTATTTAAATTATGAGCTCCGAAAACTTCAATTGGCATTGCGCCTTCTGGTGTTTCTAACAAAGTTACTCCGTCTTTTACAGAATATTTAGGCGTTGAATACGGCAATTTACGAATTGGATTTGTTGCAGCTTCAGCCACGCGTTTCACCTCTAAATCATCTTCATTGTAAACCAAAATCCCACCATTGGTAATCATTTTAATGAAAATTTCAAACTGCTCAACGTAATTTTCATACGTTGGAAAAACATTAATATGATCCCAAGCAATTCCTGAAATCAAAGCAATATTAGGTTGGTATAAATGAAATTTTGGGCGTCTGTCCATTGGCGAAGACAAATATTCATCTCCTTCAAGAACAATAAAATCATTCTCTTCCGTTAAATGAACCATTGTATCAAAACCTTCCAATTGTGCGCCAACCATATAATCAACTTCAATATTATGGAAATGCATCACGTGCAAAATCATCGAAGTAATTGTCGTTTTTCCGTGTGAACCACCAATTACAACTCGCGTTTTATTTTTCGATTGTTCGTATAAAAATTCAGGATACGAATAAATTTTAAGTCCTAATTCTTGTGCTTTTAACAATTCTGGATTGTCTTCCTTAGCGTGCATCCCAAGAATTACAGAATCAATATCTGACGTTATTTTTTCAGGAAACCAACCCAATTCTTCTGGCATAATTCCTTTTTTTTCTAACCTTGATTTTGATGGTTCAAAAATAGCGTCATCACTACCCGTAACTTTGTAACCTTTGTTATGTAGCGCCAATGCTAAATTGTGCATAGCACTTCCACCTATTGCAATAAAATGAGTCCGCATTATTAATCCTTTATTTATGAATATTATCTATTTAAATTATATTTTTTGTCTCTCAAAATCTTCTAAAACTGACTTCGCTTTTTCTGGTTGTC
>JBIIFA010000083.1:0-7932 GCA_044237565.1 Flavobacterium sp. | reverse complement strand
ATTCCAAATCTAAAATATCAACTGCAGGATTTGTTGGCGATTCAGCATAAATAATTTTGGTGTTTTCAGTAATATAACTTTCAATTGTTTCAGGTTTATTAATATCGAAATACGAAGTTTGGATGTTCCATTTCGGGAAATATTTGGTAAAAAGAGCGTGGGTAGAACCAAAAACACTACTTGCAGAAACTATATGATCCCCAGAATTCAACAAGGCAGCAAAAGTAGAATATACCGCAGCCATTCCAGTGGCAAAGGCATAACCCGCTTCGGCACCTTCCATTTTGCAAATTTTTTCAACAAATTCGGTTGTGTTTGGATTGCTAAATCTGCTGTAAATATTCCTGTCTTTTTCCTCAGAAAAGGAAGCGCGCATATCTTCAGCATCTTCAAACACAAAACTAGAAGTTAAGTATAAAGGAACGGAATGTTCTTGAAATTGAGATCGTTCTAATTGGGTGCGGATGGCTTGTGTTTCAAAACCAAATTCGGATTCGTTCATTATTGTTTATTTTCCTCACCCCAGCCACGCCAAGGCGTGGTGCAGAAAGTGTATTGTTATTATTTATTTATCTTGGCTCCCTTCACTTTGGGAAGGGTCGGGGATGGGATTTCCATTCAAAACCACGTTATAATTTACTTTTGCTGTTGGTTCCAATGTTTTAGAAACAGAGCAATATTTTTCAAATGAAAGTTGTGCTGCCCGAGCTGCTTTTTCTTCATTGATTGGTCCTTCCAAAAAGAATACAACGGTAATTTCTTTAAAAGGTTTGGCATCTTCAATTTGAACTCGAAGCCCTTCAACTTCTGCTTTGAAAGAATTGATTTCCTGCCGTTGTTTTTTTAAAATAGAAATCATATCAATGGCACTGCAACCAGCAACTCCCATTAACACTAATTCCATAGGGCTTGCGCCTAAATCATCACCGCCAAATTCAGCTCTGTTATCCACGTTTACAATATGTCCACGTTCATTTTTTAACTCAAAATGGTATTTGTCGTTTACTCTGTCTAAGGTAATTTTCATACTAATTGTTTTGTGTTTATTTCTACCTCTTTTTCAAAAAAGCGAGAGTGGAATTTGTAATTCCTGAAAATCGTAATTCAATGTTTTTCTTTTCTAAAAAGAATTTTTGACTTTCTTTAACTTGATTTATAAGAGTGCTACCAATATTTCCGATTCCAAAAAGGATAACATTTATTTTAGTTGTTGACATCAATTTGTTTTGTTTTTTTAATGAAAATGGGACTGATAATGGCTGATAATTGTTCGAATTCTATCAAAAAAGCATCGTGTCCGTGAATGGATTTTATTTCGTGATAAAAGACATTTTCTTTTGAAGGAATTAATTCTTGAAACGTTTCAAGGTTTTCACTTGGTATAAAAAACAAATCCGAATTAACCGAAATAATGTGAATATTGGACGTAATTGTATTGGCTACAGCCAAAAAAGCAATTTTGTTTTTAGTAATATCAATCGTTTTCAACAAGTGATTCATCAGTTTATAAGATGCAAGATTGAAACGATTTTGCAACTTCTTCCCGTGATGGTTCAGCCAATTTTCTATTTGGAAACCATTGGCAATTTCAGATTCTTTCCGATTAAATTTTAACTTTAATGATTGGGGTGTTCTGTACAAAAGCATGGCGTGCAAACGCGCATCTGCAATAGGATTTTGCGAATTATTTAGAATTTGGTCTTGTACTAAAACATTGGCAATTACCCAATCTGTAGCTTTCCAATCTGTAGCAATTGGAATTAAATTCTCAATTTTAGTAGGATTTAATGCTGCCATTTCCCAAGCTATCCCACCGCCCAAACTTCCTCCAATAACTGCAAAAAGGGACTTAATTTTAAGCACTTTTATTCCTTCCCAAAAAAGAGCAGCGATATCTTTAGCGGAAAAATCTTTGTAGTTGATCAAAAGATTGTCAAAGTTATCATCATATCCGTTTCCAGGAATGTTGAAAGCCAAAACAGTATAAAAAGTAGTATCGATTGTTTTATTGTCCCCAATTAAATCGCTCCACCAACCTTTTTTCCCAGCCACTTGAGAGTTCCCTGTTAGTGCGTGATTAACCAAAACGATTGGAGCTGTATTTATTGGGAGTCCAAAAACTTGACAACTCAAATTTATGACGCCATAAAAAGCACCGCTTTCGGTTGTGAAATTATGTAATGTAATATGGTTTAATTTATTTTCCAATTTCAAATCTTAATGATTGTTTGATCTGTGCCTGGAAATATTATAAAGAAAAACTAGAAAACTAGGAGAATCTTTTTTGTTATCTTCCCGCTAAAAAAGCGGTAGAATGCAGCACCTTCTACAAAAGTTTGCAGGGTTGCTAAGGCTTCGTCGGGTCTAATCCCTCCGCCTTTCTTTATAACATTTCAATACGTTTCTGAACTTAAAGGCACAAAGTAACTACTTTTTATTTATTTAGACAAGTTTGTTAAACTAATTTTGTTTTAGCGATGTTTTCAAAAACGGCTTTCAAATCGGCTTTCAAATCTTCAATATCTTCAATACCAACAGACAAACGAATTAAATCTTTAGTCACGCCTGTTGCGATTTGTTCTTCTTCAGATAATTGTTGGTGTGTTGTGCTAGTTGGGTGAATAATCAATGATTTTGTATCTCCAATATTAGCCACCAATGAGAATAATTTGGTTTGATCTGCCACTTTTTTGGCGGCTTCAAAACCACCTTTTAATCCAAAAGTCACAATTCCGTTTTGTCCTTTTGGTAAATATTCTTGTGCTAAAGCATAATATTTACTCGATTTTAACCCAGGATAATTTACCCAAGCCACTTCTTCTTGTGTTTCCAACCATTCGGCTAAAGCCAATCCGTTTTCGCTGTGTTTTTGAACTCTAATAGGTAAAGTTTCTAATCCCTGAATAATTTGAAACGCATTCAACGGACTCAAAGCAGCGCCATAATCACGCAACCCTTCGATTCTAACTTTTGCGATAAATGCTGCATTTCCTAGAGCTACGTGGTAGATTAATCCGTGATAACCTGCTGATGGCTCTGTAAATTCTGGGAATTTTCCGCTACTCCAATCAAAAGTCCCGGCGTCAATAATTGCTCCTCCCAATGATGTTCCGTTTCCAGAAATATATTTCGTTAAAGAGTGAATTACAATGTTGGCACCAAATTGAATTGGGTTCAATAAATACGGAGATGGAACGGTATTATCCACAATAAAAGGTACTTTGAAGGCTTTAGCAGCTGCCGAAATCTTCTTTAAATCAAGTACGTCTAATTTTGGATTTCCCAAAGTTTCTGCAAAAAACACTCTCGTATTTTCTTTGGCGGCAGCTGTGAAATTATCAGGATTTGAAGGATCTACAAATGTTGTTGTGATTCCTAATCTTGGCAAAGTCACTTTCAATAAATTATAAGTTCCGCCATACAAGCTGTTTGAAGCTACAATATGATCGCCCGATTTTAGCAAAACCAATAAGGCTGTTGCAATTGCCGATGTTCCAGATGCGGTCACCACTGCGGCAATTCCACCTTCTAATGCGGCTAGACGTTGCTCCAAAATGTCGTTTGTAGGATTGTTCAAACGGGTATAAATGAAACCTGCTTCTGCAAGCCCAAATAAATTGGCTGCGTGATCCGAGTTATTGAAAACATAAGATGTAGTTTGATAAATTGGCACTGCTCTTGTTCCAGCATGTTTAGAAACGTCGTGCCCTGCGTGTAATGCGTTTGTTGCAAATTTTTTTGTGCTCATGTTTAATTGATTTAATGATTAGTTGTAAAATTTAATTGTTAATTGTTGCTTGATTTAAATAAAAAAACCCTTTTGATTGGTTCCAAAAGAGCTTATAGTTTGAACTATAATTAAGAGTTTCTCTTTCACTTTTGACAATATTTGGGTGGTGCACAGAAGCACATCATACCACACATCATCATTTTATTTGAAATCGAATTCTTCATAATTAGTGTTTTAGTTTATTTTAAAAAAAAAGCCTCTGCAAATCGCAGAGGCTTTAATTGATATATTTTAAGAATTTAAAATTACACAATAGCTGTCTCTGCGGAAAATTCCGGCATCATACAACACATTGTGCAAAAAGTTAATTTCATTTTGATCTTATTTGAAATGCAAACTACCGAACTAAATTTCATTCTACCAAATTAAAATTGATATTTAACAATAAATTATTTTTCTGTGATATTTAATACCGCTCGTTATTTCAAAATAGTCCAATAAAAATTGAACTAGATTAAATATACTGCTGCATTAAATAGATCTCAACATAGAATCTGCAATGACTTATAGAAATAATACTTAAGTAGCAATTAAGAAAGTTACTTTATTGCTACCAAAAAATTTATCGAAAATCTATTTATTTTTTTTAATACCTTAGCGGTAGACACTTTCAAACATATTGGTTTTAGTTTCAATTTTCTTTAAATGTATAATTTCTGTCATTTCATAACCAGCTTCAACGTATGTTTCTTTTGATTTAACAATTTCACCATTTTCAAAAACTGCAACCAACATATAAGAACCTTCTCCTGGAGAATTTATAGAAATAAATGCTTCTTCATTATTATTTAAATTAAAAATTTCTTTTTTCCCTCCTTCATATTTTACTGACAAATGTTTAATTTCTTCTCCACTTTTATTAATTATCTTGATACAAACACCATCTTTTTCTAAATATTTACATACATTATTTTCGCTTTTACAAGCATAAATCAAAAAAAATAATAAACTTAAAAGCACAGCTTTTTTCATAGTTGAATAAATATTTAAAATAAATAATTTTTTATTTTTTGGGTTTAATTTATCGATTAATACTAACCCAACGATTGAACCCAACCTATATTGTAATTGGTTTAAAAATAAACTCTTACGAAGGGCATAAATGCGGTATTGTAAACAAAATCACTTTCTTTGTAAAGCACATTATAACGAATTCCAACAATAACATTATCAGAGCCATAGCCAGCACCAACAAACAATCCAGTGTTCCAAAAATTGTCTTTTAAATTTGGCGCTCCAGCCATAATTATTGTACTATTTACTCTCAATTGTTCTAATTCAACCGAAAGTTGGATTTCTTCAATGGGATTAATCAATGAAATCAAACTCAGACCATAAATTACGGAAGAAAAATTGTTTTTTGAGGAAACATAACTTCCTTGGAGTCCAATCCCTAACGAAAACGATTGATTAAAATTATAAATCCCGCTTGGCGCGACAGTAATATCGGTAAATCCAGAGCCAACATTCAATCCAAATCCTCCTCCAAATTGAACATTTTTCCAAAATTCACTTTTAGTTTTTGAAGCAATAGCCTGACTTTGCGAGAATAAAACGCCTGAAGCTAAAACCAATAAAAATAACAAATTGATTTTTGAAACTATTAAAAAGTATGATTTTCTCATTGATTTTTAAATTTTGATTAATAAAACATAAAAGTATCCAAATTATTTAATATTATATTTCATTTATTGTACTTTTGCGTGACAATTTTACAAATCAGGACATTAAATAAAATTATGGATAGGTTTTCCTTTTTAAATGCAGCACATACTGAATTTTTTGCTCATCTATACGATCAATATTTAGAAAATCCCGATAGCGTTGAGCCTTCGTGGAGAAGCTTTTTTCAAGGTTTTGACTTTGGAATTACTTCTTCTAATGGGGAAAGCGGTTCCGAAGTAACACTTTCAACTTCTTCTGAAGGGCAAGATTTCAGTGAAATTTCAGCAAAACTTCATAAAGAATTTCAAGTATTAAAGTTGATTGAAGCCTATAGAACAAGAGGACATTTGTTTACCAAAACAAATCCTGTTCGCGATAGAAGATTGTATGCTCCAACATTAGAAATTGAGAATTACGGTTTAAGTCAATCCGATTTAAACACTGTTTTTGATGCTGCAAAAGTGATTAATATTGCCCCTTGCAGCTTATTTGAAATAATCGTTCACTTGGATAAAATCTACTGCCAATCTATCGGTGTAGAATATATGTACATCCGAAAACCAGAAGTTATTGATTGGATTCAAAAGAAATTAGGTCAAAATGACAATACGCCGACATTCACTTCTGATGAAAAGAAGGTTATTTTAACCAAATTAAACGAAGCTGTTTCTTTCGAGAATTTCTTGCATACTAAATATGTAGGCCAAAAAAGGTTCTCGCTTGAAGGTGGAGAATCTATAATTGCAGGATTAGACGCGTTAATTGAAGCTGCTGCCGAAAAAGGCGTGGAACAATTCGTAATGGGAATGGCGCATCGTGGGCGTTTGAATATATTGGCAAATATTTTCGGAAAATCAACTCAGGATATTTTCTCTGAATTTGACGGAAAAGACTATGACCAAGAATATTTTGACGGCGATGTAAAATACCATTTGGGTTTAACTTCTGACAAAAAAACAAGAACTGGAAAACACATCAATTTAAATTTAGCACCAAATCCATCACATTTAGAAACCGTTGGAGCTGTAATTGAAGGAATTACCAGAGCAAAACAAGATAAATATTTCCCAGACGATTTTTCAAAAGTATTGCCAATTGCCGTTCACGGTGATGCCGCAGTTGCCGGACAAGGAATTGTGTATGAAATTATTCAAATGGCACAATTGGACGGCTATAAAACTGGCGGAACCATTCACATTGTCATTAATAATCAAGTTGGATTTACAACCAATTATTTAGATGCGCGTTCTTCGACGTATTGTACAGATGTTGCAAAAGTGACGTTATCACCCGTTTTGCACGTAAATGCAGATGATACAGAAGCCGTTGTTCACGCAATGTTATTTGCGTTGGATTACAGAATGCAATTTGGAAGCGACGTATTTATCGATTTATTAGGATACCGAAAATACGGTCATAATGAAGGTGACGAACCTCGTTTTACACAACCTTTATTATATAAAATCATTGCAAGTCATAAAAATCCAAGAGATATTTATACTGAAAAGTTGATTGATGAAGGTGTAATTGACGCGAATTTCATAAAATCTTTAGAAACAGCATACAAAGCAAAATTAGAAGTAAATTTAGAAGAATCTCGCAAGAAAGATGTAACTATAATTACGCCATTTATGCAAAACGAATGGTTGGGTTATGAGCAAGTTACCAACGTTCAAATGCTTGAAAAATTCGATACTTCCTATCCAAAAGAAGGACTTACAAATATTGCAAATGCCGTTTGTAATTTGCCAGCGGACAAAAAGTTTATTAGTAAAATTCAAAAATTAATAAACGACAGAAAAACTATGTTCTTTGAAACCAATAAGTTAGATTGGGCTATGGCGGAACATTTGGCTTATGGATCGCTTTTGCAAGAAGGTTTCAACGTTCGTATTTCTGGTCAAGATGTGGAACGCGGAACATTCTCTCACCGTCACGCTGTCGTAAAAGTAGAAAATTCAGAAGAAGAAGTAATTTTACTTAATAATATTCAAGGGAAAACAGGAAAATTCAATGTTTTCAATTCTCTTTTGTCAGAATATGGCGTTTTAGGATTTGATTACGGTTATGCCTTAGCAAGCCCAAAAACACTAACAATTTGGGAAGCACAATTTGGAGATTTCAGCAATGGATGCCAAATTATGTTAGACCAATACATCTCTTGTGGCGAAGATAAATGGAACAACCAAAACGGAATTGTACTGTTACTTCCACACGGATATGAAAACCAAGGAGCCGAACACTCTTCAGCAAGAATGGAGCGTTATTTGCAACTTTGCGCACGAAATAATATGTATGTTGCCGATTGTTCAACACCTGCAAACTTCTACCATTTGTTGAGAAGACAAATGAAAACCAATTTCCGCAAACCACTTATTGTATTCACACCAAAAAGTTTGTTGCGTGATCCAAGAGTAGTTTCGCCAATTGAAGATTTCGAAAAAGGAAGTTTCCAAGAGACTTTTGACGATGAAACC
>JBIIFA010000222.1:0-2813 GCA_044237565.1 Flavobacterium sp. | reverse complement strand
TTGGGAACATGCATATTATCTTCAATATCAGAGCAAAAGAAAAAACTATATTGATGCTTTTTTCAATATTATTAATTGGACAGTTGTTGGAGAAAAATATGAAGAGGCTTTAAAAAAAGAATAACTTTTTCAAAAATAAGTCTTTTTTCAATCCATTTAAGCGAAATAAAATGAAAAAAATAATTCTACTTCTTTTACTACTATCATTATCATTTTCGAGTTGCGAAAAAGATGACATCTGTGATGCCACAACCGCTACAACACCAAAACTAATCATAGAATTCTATGACATATTGAATCCAACAGTTTTAAAAAAAGTAACCAATTTAGCAGTAAAAGAAGTTGGAAGCACTTCTGTTCTTGGTTTTATTAGTGAAAGTAAAATCCAATTGACATTAAAAACAAATGAAGATTTAACAAAATACGGTTTGATACTGAATAGTACAGATGCAACTATTGATAATGAAGATTTTTTGCAATTCAATTATACACGACAAAGCATCTTTGTATCGAGAGCCTGTGGCTATAAAACTATTTTCACATTTGACCCAACAACTCCATATATTAAAAATGAAACTTCAACTCCTGACGGATATTGGATTCAAAATATTACTGTTGAAACTTCAAATATAACAACTGAAAATGAAACACACATCAAAATTTACTTTTAGTATTACACTAATTTTGCTGTCATTTTTAGTAAATGCACAACAGAAAAAAACAGATAGTATTCCTCCTAAAATTGAACGATTCGGAATACGAGTTGGTGCCGATTTATTCAAATTAACTCGCTCTTTTTACGATAAAAATTACAAAGGAATTGAATTTGTTGGGGATTACCGACTTACGAAAAATTACTATTTAGCAGCAGAATTAGGAAATGAAGACAAAACCACTATTGATGATCGGTTGAACTTTTCTACAAAGGGAACCTATATAAAAGTGGGTTTTGATTATAATTTCTATGAAAATTGGTTGGACATGAGAAATATGGTGTTTATTGGAATGCGCTATGGAGCAAGTACTTTCAGTCAGCAACTCAATAGTTATAATTTGTACAATACCTCAACTTATTTCCCTGAAGCTCCAACTGTTATCTCTGGAGAAAAATTCAACGGATTGTCGGCACAATGGTTTGAAGTTGTAGTTGGGATTAAAGCCGAAGTTTTGAAAAACATCTACGTTGGTTTCAGTGTAAGAATGAACCGAATGATTTCTAATAAAAAACCTGACAACTTTGACAATTTGTACATTCCAGGTTTTAATAGAACCTACAATGGCGATTTTGGAGTTGGATTCAATTATACCGTTTCCTATTTTCTTCCGCTATATAAAACGAAATCTTCACAAAAAAAAGTAGAGAAAAAGAAATAATTATTTGATTTCTTTTATTCCTTTAATAAACATCCATTTTATATATAACTTTTCTCCGGCATTTGTTTTTACCGCTTGGAATTTAGGAGCTAAAAGTGTTCCTACTGCAAATGCCGTAAATGGTATCCAAAGTCCAGTTAAATAGGTATAATTTTCTATCAAATAGCGTCCCAAAATAAACAAAGTTGCAAAACTCAACAATTGAAAAACAAACGCTTTTACTTGTAATTTTGTCATAATTTTTAAATTTATATATTATTCTGTAGGATTTTCTACCACTTGAAACTTAGTTCTTTTGCTTCCTTCATACATTTCGTATTTCACCAAACGGGCTTCAATACTTGCATTAAATAACTTGATTTTTCTTGAAGGTTTTAATCCAACATATTTCAAAGCTTCTAAATTTCCCGTAATGAACCACGCATTGGTACCAGGATAATTTTTCTTCAAAGTATCACCAATGTTTTTGTAGAATTCTTCCATATGAATATCCAAACGTTCATCATAAGGAGGATTGAAAACAATGTGCAATTTACCTTCAGATGTTTTTTCTGTATCGAAAAAATTGCGTTCTTCAATAGTGATATACTCGTCTAAATTAGCGTTTTTGATGTTGTCTTTTGCTTTATTTACGGCACTTGGTGCTTTATCAAAACCTTTAATAGTATGATGAAATTCACGAACTCTTTTCATTAATGATTCTAAAATTGAGTCAAATAAATCATTATCCCAATCGTTCCATTTTTCAAATGCAAACTCTTTTCTATTGATATTTGCTGGAATATTACACGCAATCATAGCGGCTTCTGCAAGAAAAGTTCCCGAACCACACATTGGATCTAAGAAATCGGTTTGACCATCCCAACCAGAAAGCAATAAAATTCCCGCAGCCAAAACTTCATTAATAGGTGCGATATTTGTTGCCGTTCTATAGCCACGTTGGTGCAACGAATTTCCGGAAGTATCTAAAGCTACCGAAACTTGGTCTTTGTCAATATGAATATTAATTCTTAAATCAGGGTGAATTTTATCGATGCTCGGACGTTGTCCTGTTCTATCTCTAAATTGATCCACAATAGCATCTTTGCATTTTTGGGAAACAAACTCCGAATGATTAAAATTGTCAGAATGCACCGTTGCATCAATCACAAAAGTTTGATTTGCGCCAATATATTTCGACCAATTAACTCCTTGAACGCCTTTATATAAATTTTGTTCGTTTGTAGCTTTGAAAAAATAAATTGGTTTTAATACCTTTAAAGCAGTTCTCAAAGATAGATTTGCTTTGTACATAAAACCTTTATCGCCTTTAAAACTAACCATTCTCACACCTTGTTCAACATCTTGCGCACCAAGCATTTTCAACTCATTTGCTAAGATTTCTTCAAAACCAAAAAAGGTTTTGGCAATCATTTTAAAATTATTTTCCATTGTAAAAT
>JBIIFA010000221.1:0-2830 GCA_044237565.1 Flavobacterium sp. | reverse complement strand
GGTATAAGGCGTTCTATGGTCGGGTGTGGAATGAAAATAGTTGTTTTTCATCCAGTAATCGTACCATTTGTCTTCTATGTTTTTAGCGTCAAATTGCAATGGAATTGTCATTTTATTATTTGTTCGTTATTTGTATTTGTTGTGTTTTTTTTGAACATTTCTAAGTATTCAAATGAAAAAAAATTAGCCCTGATGGAACTGAAAATCCTTCGCTTTTTAGCGGAGATTGAAACGGTCAGCAGGAAAATTAATTACTGAAAAAGCCAAAATTTTCGCTCCAAAATAAAGTAAGAGGAAATTGGTACGCTTATTGTAATTGCTACAAAAGTAAATAATTATGCACAGTTTAAAAAGGGATTTAAAAATTTGTGCAATTAATTAAAAGAAAGTAAATTTACATTAACTAATTTAATATAGATTCGATGAAAAAATTATTCTTATTATTTTCCTTTATTGCCCTAAATACGGTTAGTTTTGCCCAAATTGGTGCTAAAATTGAATTTTTGAATAAAGACAACACGATTGATTATGGCACAGTTACGAAGGAATCCGACAGTGGACTTCGGACATTTATTTTTAAAAACACGGGCGATGCGCCATTGATTATTACGAATGTGCAATCGACTTGTGGATGTACCGTTCCTACAAAACCGACAGGGCCTATATTGCCAGGAATGACTGATAAAATTGAAGTGAAATACAATATGAATCCTGGTCCAATTCGCAAAACGATTACAGTAGAATCAAATGCGGTGAATGTAGAAGGCGGGAAAATTGCATTAAAAATAAAAGGCGAAGTAATTGTGAAGCCTGAGGTTAACTTGTTGGAAAAGAAAAAGGCGTTGCCGAGTCAATAAAGGATTTAAACATAGATTTCACAGATATGTTTGTAATGAAAATTGATTTTTTGTGTATTTAATAATGGAAAAGCGTTTCGGATGGGACGCTTTTTTGTTTGATAAAGATTTATAAATCCACTGTTTTTTCAAAATAAATATTGCAAATTTGCATTTCAAAACTATAAATTATGCCAAAAGTTTCAAATAAAGGAAATCAGATGCCGGAATCTCCAATTCGTAAATTGGTTCCATATGCTGATATTGCTAAAAAGAAAGGGAATAAAGTATATCATTTGAATATTGGTCAACCCGATATAAAATCCCCAGAAGTGGCGATGAATTCTATTAAAAACCTAGATATAAAGGTTTTAGAATACAGTCATTCTGCGGGTTTTGAAAGTTACAGAACTAAGTTATCTGAGTATTATAAAAAGACTGGTTTGCCGATTGATGTTGCCGATATTATTATAACCACGGGTGGTTCTGAAGCATTGCTTTTTGCTATGGGAAGCACCATGGATTTTGGTGATGAGTTAATTATTCCAGAACCTTTTTACGCGAATTATATTGGTTTTTCGACTGCATCTGGCGTGAAAGTGGTGCCTGTTATTTCAACAATTGAAACAGGATTTGCTTTACCTCCGATTGCAGATTTCGAGAAATTAATTACTCCAAAAACCAAAGCAATTTTGATTTGTAATCCTGGAAATCCAACTGGTTATTTGTATTCCAAAGAGGAAATGACGCAACTTGCGGAATTGGTAAAAAAGCACGATCTATTTTTGATTGCCGATGAAGTATATCGTGAATTTACTTATGATGGCGATGTTCATTATTCGGTGATGAATATTCCAGGATTGGAAGAAAATGCGATTATGATTGATTCTGTTTCCAAAAGATACAGTATGTGTGGTGCTAGAATTGGTTGTATTGTTTCTAAAAATAAAGAATTGATGGCCACTGCGATGAAATTTGCACAGGCACGATTGAGTCCGCCAACATTTGCACAAATTGCAAGTGAAGCAGCTTTAGATACACCACAAAGTTATTTTGATGAAGTAATTACTGAATACAGAGACAGAAGAGATACATTGGTTGAAGAATTAAATAAAATTGAAGGTGTAAAAGTGAGCAAGCCGAAAGGCGCTTTTTATTGTATTGCGCAATTGCCAATTGACAATGCGGATACTTTTGCACAATGGATGTTGGAATCGTATGATTTGAATAAAGAAACGG
This sequence comes from Flavobacterium sp., assembly GCA_044237565.1. Taxonomy (GTDB): domain Bacteria; phylum Bacteroidota; class Bacteroidia; order Flavobacteriales; family Flavobacteriaceae; genus Flavobacterium. Next base: position 755 of record JBIIFA010000221.1, on the reverse strand, counting down.
TAATGGTTGCGCCCGCTGCAGGATTTTATTCAACTCCTGGAGTTGGTTTGAACGAGGTTCGAATTGCTTATGTTTTGAAGAAATCGGATTTGATCCGTTCGGTAGAAATTTTGAAAGACGCTATTTCGGTTTATAATTCGAAGTAAAAAAATCTTCGATATACAGTATTTATTGCTTAAAACTTCGTTAATGTATTTATTAGCGAAGTTTTTTTATTTATATTTATCAAAAATTTAGATTTGACACCTTTTTTAAGTTTATGAAATTTATTTTATCATTCATTAGTACACTTTTATTTGTTGCCACTGGATATTCACAGTTTGATAACGGAAATAATTCTATTGAGATTTCTCCTGTAAAGAAAATCCCTGTTTCTAAATCTCAAAAAACACCTACAAAATTCAATTCATTACCTTCTATTAAACCAAATTTTAATGATGTTCCATTAAACAAAGAGCCAGAAATTATTTTTAAAAAAATTGGGGGTTCCAAGCCTATTGATTTGACATTGAAAAATGATTTTATCAAACCTGGAATCGTTTATCAAGACAAATTGAATAAAGTAGGCGATGGGGAAGTTTTTCAGGCATTTAGAAAAAACCAAAATCTGGGAGATTTTAAGACCAAAGCGATATTTTTAAAAATACTCTGTCGAGACAACCAATTTGTTGATGGAGACCGAGTTCGAATTTATATTAATGATATAATAATTCAAGAAAATGTATTACTTGATTCTGACTTTCAGGAATTTGAAA
>JBIIFA010000220.1:0-2845 GCA_044237565.1 Flavobacterium sp. | reverse complement strand
CCAGGTCAACTGGTGATTTCTGGAGAATTTTCAGCGGTTGAAAAAGCGTGTGAGGCTATGAAAACTGCCGGTGCAAAAAGAGCTTTATTATTGCCCGTGGGTGGAGGATTTCACTCGCCAATGATGGAGCCAGCTCGAGAGGAATTGGCGGCAGCGATTGAGGCTACTACTTTTTCAAATCCAATTTGCCCTGTGTATCAAAATGTAACGGCTAGTGCTGTTTCTGATCCATTAGAAATTAAGAAAAACTTGATTATTCAATTGACGGCTCCCGTAAAATGGACGCAATCGGTGCAACAAATGATAAAAGACGGCGCTACTTCATTTACAGAAGTAGGTCCTGGAAAAGTATTGGTTGGCTTGGTTGGAAAAATTGACAGAGAAGCGATTACCTATAACGCTTAAGAAAAAATAAGACTAATTATTACTTCTTGTAAACAAAAAATGCTCAATTAATATTGAGCATTTTTTGTATTTGTAAAGGAGTTTTACAATTAATTTATAACAGGGACTTTATAAAAAACACCTTGTTTGAAGTTTACTAATGTATTTCCTAGTGGATTGTTCGTTACATTGAAAGCGTTAAAACGATACGTTCCGCTTACAGTTTTATTTAACACATCATATTCTGTAAGAATAATTTGACCGTCTTCGGCATTTGCGCCAGTTTCGTAAAACAAATTTTGTCCATTAATGTCATAACTAAAAGTAGCGTCACTTAATTCACCAGTTCCTAATAAATTAGTTGTTGGGTAGGATTGCGTAGCGTCTGGAAGCGGAATAGACAAGGTTAATGTTTCAAATTGGCTTAAAGCTACAATGGTTATAGTTTCGTTTGGAACATCAACTGTTGCGCTAGAACTTTTAGCTCTCCAAAAATAGTTGTCTTTTGTCCCCTGAACGGAAGGATTATTAAAGGTTACCTCTTGAGTGCAAGAACTTAGCACGATTGTAATTAATAGTAGAGAGATTATTTTTTTCATCTTTTCATCTTTATGAATACAAAAATAGACTAATTAAACAAAAATGCTAAAAGATTTTGGTGGAAATTAATCTTTTATTCTATATTATTTTTGTGTAATTATAAATATTATAATGGCACATTAGTTACATTCAAAAAATTATGTATCTTTGCACCCTTAATTAACAGAGGTCGAGTACCTCAAAATTTAATCATAAGATTATGTCTGTAAAAATTAGATTACAAAGACACGGTAAAAAAGGAAAACCTTTTTACTGGGTTGTAGCGGCTGATGCTCGCTCAAAAAGAGATGGTAAATACCTTGAAAAAATTGGTACTTACAATCCAAACACAAATCCTGCAACTATCGATTTAAATCTTGATAGCGCTGTGAAATGGTTACACAATGGTGCTCAACCTACGGATACTGCGAAAGCAATTCTATCTTACAAAGGAGCATTATTGAAACACCACCTTGACGGAGGAATTCGTAAAGGAGCTTTAACTCAAGAACAAGCTGACGCAAAATTAGCTGCCTGGTTAGAAGCAAAATCTGGAAAAGTTGATGCTAAAAAAGAAGGTTTAACAAAAGCGCAAGCGGATGCTAAAGCCAAAGCTTTCAAAGCAGAACAAGATGTAAATGCAAAACGTTTAGCGAATGCTGCACAAGCGGAAGCTGATGCAATTGCAGCTGCAACTCAAGCTGTTGAAGAAGAAGTTGTTGCGGAAGTTGAAGTTGAAGAGACTCCAGCTGAAGAAGCTCCAGTTGTAGAAGAAGAAGTTGTTGCAGAAGTTGAAGAAGCTCCTGCTGCTGAAGAAGCTCCAGTTGCTGAAGAAACTCCAGCTACTGAAGAAACTCCAGCTACTGAAGAAAATAACGAAGAAGCTCAGGCTTAATTCATTTAGCGATTCATGCGTAAAGAAGATTGTTTCTATTTAGGTAAAATCGCGAAAAAATTTAGTTTCAAAGGGGAAGTTCTTGCCTATTTAGATACGGACGAACCGGAGTTATACGAAAACTTGGAATCAGTGTTTGTTGAATGCAACAAACACTTGGTTCCTTTTTTTATTGAAAGTAGTTCCCTTCATAAAAACGATTTTCTTAGAATTCGGTTTGAAGACGTAACTACCGAGGAAGAGGCAGATGCAATTGTAGGCAATGCAATTTATCTTCCTTTAAAATTGTTGCCAAAACTCACCGGCAATAAATTCTATTTTCACGAAGTTATCGGATTCGAAATCGAAGATAAACACCACGGAATTATTGGAAAAATAGTTTCTGTAAACGATACTACTGCACAACCACTTTTTGAAGTTATTAATAATGATGATGTGGAAATGTTAATCCCAATGGTGGATCATTTTATTCTTAAAATTGACAGAGAAAATAAAAAAGTTTTGATGGATTTACCTGACTGTTTGGTTGAAATGTATCTTTAGAAAAGTTTATTTGTTTATTCGGTTAATCGATAAATTCTGAAATCTAAATTCTTTAATCAGAAAAATCATAATGTCAATATTTCAATTCAAACAATTTGCTGTAAACCAAGATCAATGTGCTATGAAAATAGGAACAGACGGAGTCTTGTTAGGCGCTTGGGTTCCAATAGATACTAGCCCAAACAGTATTTTGGATATTGGAACAGGAACTGGAATTATCGCATTAATGCTTGCGCAAAGATGTGATGCCCACCAAATTGATGCTTTGGAAATTGATGAAAATGCCTACGAACAGGCCGTTGATAATTTTGAAAGTTCCCCTTGGAGTGACCGATTATTTTGTTTCCATGCTGGTTTAGATGAGTTTGTGGAAGAGCCAGAAGACGAGTACGATTTAATAGTTTCAAATCCCCCTTTTTATGTTGAGGATTACCGTTCGGACAA
>JBIIFA010000219.1:0-2872 GCA_044237565.1 Flavobacterium sp. | reverse complement strand
TAGATTATAAGGAGCTAATAGCAATTGCACCAATATTAAAAGAAGTGCTTAAAGAAGAAGATTCATTTGAATTTTCAAAACAGTTATATGAGTTTACCAGAATAATTTACGAACAGTACAAAAATGAAAAAGAAAAACTTAACACTTAACGATTTTAAAAATGCGGTTGTTTGGTCTTATACACGAGTATCGACAAAAGACCAGTTTGTAAACAATGGTAGCATTGAAACCCAAGTGAATAAGATTAAAGCATTCGCAAAAGAAAATCATTTAATTATCACTCAAGAGTTTGATGCAGAGTACGAAAGTTCTAAAAGAATTAACACACAAAGCACTCTTAAAGAATTAATGGACAAGATCAAGAGAACGCCAGTTACCAAACGTCCAAAAATGATTCTTATTTGGTCTCCAAGTAGGTTTGGTAGAGCAGGTGCAGAGCACATTCAACTTTTTGTTCGTCTTAGGAAGGAGTTTGATGTTTATTTGTATTCCGTAAGCACCGACAACCATACTTTTAATGAAAGAGCTGAAAATGAATTTTCAACACAGCTTTTATATGCTCAGAAAGAAAATTTCAGTCGTCAAGATACTATTATTCCAGGATTAATAAATGCACTTGAGAACGGTAAAGTTTTTGGGAAAACTCCAAAAGGATACGACCACTTTGGGCCAAGAGTAACGGACCCTACAAAAGTACAAGCATTTCAAGAAATAAAAATTAACAGTGACGGACAATTCTTGAAGGAAGCATTTAAAATGAAAATCTACAAATCAAGCACCGATTCTGAAATTATAAAATGGTTGGATTCAAAAGGAGTAAAAATTAGAAAACAAAGAATTTCAGAGATTTGGAGAAATCAGTTTTATACTGGAAGAATAGTCAATTCGTTATTGGAAGGTAAAATAATCAAGGGTTCTTGGGAACCATTAATAACGTTTAAAGAATACATTCAATTGCAGCGGATCCTTGAAGGTTCAAGGCAGTTTGGTGTAGTCAAAATAGCTGGAAAGGAAGAAACGCCTCTAGCTCCAAAATTTCTTATGTGTTCTGACTGTGATGATACCATGACCTCTTATCTAAATAAAGCAAAAAATATTTATTATTATAAGTGCAATTCCTGCCATAAAACAGTCAACGCTTCAAGTTCAAAAAAATCTTTAAGAGCAGGGATACACGAACAATTTGGTGAAGTTTTAGAAGAGTTTAATTTTTCTGGGCAATTGAAAGATTTGTTTTCTGCGCAACTCAAAAAAATAATAGATGATGAGATGTCTAACCTTTCGGAGAAAAAAAGACTTGCTTCAACGGAATTAAATGAGTTGAAAACAAGTTATGATAAAATGGAATATCGATATGCAATAAATGAAATTTCTAAAGATATTTTTGAAAGACAAAGCCAAAAAATTAATGATGCCATAATTCAAAAAACAAAAGAATTGGATTATTTGCCAACAAAAATATCGAACCATGAAAAAGCAATAAATTTCTTCTTAAAAATAACTCAAAACCCCAGTAAATTCTATGACTCTTTGGATTACAGTAAAAAAAGAAAGTTCCAATATTTGGTATTTCCTGAAGGGTTTCATTATTCAATCATAAATAGAAAATATCGAACCTCAAAAACTAATGCTTTGTTCGGGTTAACTAAATGTTTATCAGCGTTTTATGATGTTGAAAAGCAAAAAACCCATCCTCAAAAATGGGATGGGTCCTCTTTAGTAGCGGGAACAGGACTCGAACCTGTGACCTTCGGGTTATGAGCCCGACGAGCTGCCTACTGCTCTATCCCGCGATGTTTCGGGTGCAAATATACAACCAAAATCGGGAATTGCAACTAAAATTTTAAAAAATGTTTTTATTTCATCTATTGGGCTGATATGTTTACCTTTGCAAAAATTAAAAAGCAGTAAATGTCACATAAAGCAGGTTTTGTAAATATTATTGGGAATCCAAATGTTGGAAAATCGACTCTAATGAACGCCTTTGTAGGTGAAAGATTGTCGATTATCACTTCCAAAGCACAAACTACACGCCACAGAATTCTTGGAATTGTAAATGGAGAAGATTTTCAAATGATTTTATCCGATACACCAGGAATCATCAAACCCGCCTACGAAATGCAGGAATCGATGATGAACTTCGTGAAATCGGCATTTGAAGACGCAGACGTCCTTATATATATGGTAGAAATCGGCGAACAAGATTTAAAAGACGAATCGTTTTTCAATAAAATCATCCACGCCACCATTCCCGTCTTGCTTTTATTAAACAAAATCGATTTATCAAACCAAGAAAAATTAGAAGAACAAGTCGCTTTTTGGGCCGCAAAAGTTCCAAATGCAGAGATTTTCCCAATATCGGCATTGCAGAATTTCAATGTTCCAGAGGTTTTTGGAAGAATAATCGAATTATTGCCTGAATCGCCAGCCTATTATCCAAAAGACCAGTTGACCGATAAACCAGAACGTTTTTTCGTAAATGAAACTATTCGTGAGAAAATCCTCCTAAATTACAGCAAGGAAATTCCGTATGCCGTGGAAATCGTAACCGAAGAATTTTTTGAAGACGAAAATATCATCCGAATTCGTTCCCTGATTATGGTGGAACGCGAAACCCAAAAAGGGATTATTATTGGTCACAAAGGCGCTGCTCTAAAGAAAGTTGGGGTGGATTCGCGTGCCGATTTAGAGAAGTTTTTTGGAAAACAAATCCATATTGAGTTGTATGTAAAAGTGAATAAAAACTGGAGAAGCAACGCCAATATGTTGAAAAGATTCGGTTATAATCATTAGTGTTCAGTAGTCAGTTTTTAGTTGGCAGTTTACAGCCGTTGCAATTACTGAATACTCAATACTGAATACTGTTAACTAA
>JBIIFA010000009.1:0-24382 GCA_044237565.1 Flavobacterium sp. | reverse complement strand
TCCTGCCACACAAATAATTACCACTTTTGACGATTACCAATTTCATGAAGTCGATTTAATAAATATTGTTAGATCTGGAAGACAATGGTTTGGGGAGCCTTTCAATATTAATAACGAACAAGAATTCGCATTTGAAACGCCAAACGCAGTTCCGTCTTCCCTTGCTATTCTGAATATTAATGTAGGTTCTGACGCTTATAATGCCACTTCATTCAAAGTTGAATCCAATTCGCAATTAGTTGGCACAATCAATTTATCCCCAATTAGTGCGGGCTCAGGAACCGAACTTAATATCGCTTCATTACCCGTAAACACAACTATTTCCGCTTCAAATACGATTAAAATCAAATTGACTTACAACAACAATGGCGTTCCATCGGCAAAAGCCTATTTAGATAATATTATATTAAAATCTAAAAGAAACCTGACAGGATATGGAAAACAATTCCGATTCCAATATAATGAAGCGAGTACGTTATCTGGTATAGCAGAATACCAACTAAATTCTGCATCGGGAATCAAACAAGTTTGGGACATTACCGATATTTACAATGCTACCAAAGTTGAAAATCCAAGTTTGAACACGTTTTCATTCAAAGCAAATTTGGGTGAAACTCGAAATTACATCACAATTGATGAAGCTGATTTTTACAGTCCTTTAAAAGAATCACAAACAAAAGTAACCAATCAAGATTTGAAAGGTACTATTTTCAAAAATGCGCAAGGCGTTTTTCAGGATGTTGATTATTTAATTATAACCCCTTCCTTTTTAAATATTCAAGCTGAAAAATTAGCCGCTTTCCACAGAAATTATTCCCAATTGAATGTCAAGGTGGTCAATTTAGAAAACATTTATAATGAATTTTCTTCGGGAAAACAGGATATTGCAGCCATTAGAAATTTCATAAAATATGTCTATGAAAATGCTTCTTCAACAGATAAAAAAGTAAAATACATCAATCTTTTTGGAGACGCATCTTTTGATTACAAAAATAGAATTCCAAATAATTCTAATATCGTTCCAATTTATCATGCTTTGAATAGTACGACTGCTGGAGAATCTTCTTATGCATCTGATGACTTTTTCGGATACATGGATCCCACGGAAGGAAATATTATTTACTATTTTGGTGGAATAGATATTACTGTAGGTAGAATGTTAGTGAGCACAACTTCGCAAGCTGAAGAAATGATTAATAAGGTTTTTGAATATTATGATACGAAATCCTATGGAAATTGGAGAAATAATTATGTTGCTATTTCTGATGATTCCGACAAACCTTCAGATGCCTCTTTGCAAAACAAACAAAATCAATTGGCGGATAGAATTGTATTGGAAAAACCATTTATAAATATCAAAAAAGTATTATTAGATTCTTATGTTCAGGAAACCTCATCAGGCGGAAATCGGTATCCAAAAGCAAGGGAAGATATTTTCAATGCATTCGAAAAAGGAGCTTTAGTTTTCAATTATCTTGGACATGGTGGCGAAGACGGTTTAACTGGTGAACGAATTTGGGAGAAATCCGATGGGCAAAATTTGAGTAATCAATATAAATATCCTTTATTCATTACCATAACTTGTGATTTTTCTAGATTTGATAATCCATACCGGCCAACTGCTGGGGAATACACCTATTGGAATCCAAAAGGCGGTGCCATTTCTATGATTACAACCATCCGTTCCATTGGTCAAGGATCGGCAGAATATTTTAATGATAAATTATCGGAATACTTATTTTCTTATGGTTCCAACAATTATACATCAATTGCAGAAGCTTTACGATTAGCAAAAAATAGTAACCCAAGTTCTTCATCAAATGTGGTTTTTTATATTGGAGATCCTGCACTAATGTTGGCCATTCCAAAACCAAAAATCCGTTTAACGAAAGTAAATGACATTCCAATTACAGGTACAATTCCCGATTTTCAATCCTTGGCATATGTGAAACTTTCAGGCGAAATTACAGATGAAAATGATGTGCTTTTACCAACCTACAACGGTGCTTTGGCGGTAAATATTTTTGACAAAAACATTATTAAAACTACTTTCAATAATGATGGAAGTAGCCCCTCGATTAACTTTGCGACTTTGGGAGAAACTATTTTCAGAGGAAATGCATCGGTTACAAACGGGCAGTTTGAGTTTGGTTTTGTTGTTCCAAGAGACATCAAAATAACTGTTGGAAATGGGAGAATCAGTTTTTACTCCAAAAAAAATCAAGCATTTGTTGATAAAGCTGGAGTGGATACTACAATTAAAATTGGCGGCATCAATACATTAGCTACAGCCGATACCAGAGCACCAACAGCAAAATTATTCATGAACGATCAAACCTTTATTAATGGGGGAATTACAAATGCATCGCCTTTCTTTTTAGCATTTTTGGAAGATGAAAACGGAATTAACACCGCAAGTGGAATTGGACACGATATTGTGGCTGTTTTAGACGGAAATGAAAGTGCACCTTATATAATGAATGATTATTATGAAACGGAATTGGACAATTACAAGAAAGGAAAATTGCGATTTCCATTTCGAAATTTGGCTGTGGGTTTGCACACAATAACCTTCAAAGCGTGGGATGTTTATAATAATCCAATCACAGCCGAAATCCAATTTATTGTCGTTGGCGATGAAACCATGACACTCACAAACGTTTTAAATTACCCAAATCCATTTGTAAATTACACCCAATTTTGGTTCACACACAACCATCCATTTGAACCTTTAGAAGTTCAAGTTCAAGTGATGACGATTACTGGGAAAATTGTTTGGACAAAAAATCAATTGGTCACAACCGATGGTTTTTTATCACGAGAAATTTCTTGGGACGGTCGAGATGATTTTGGCGATAAAATAGGAAAAGGCGTTTACGTTTATAAATTAACCGTTAAATCATCATTGACTAACAAAAAAACTGAAAAGTTTGAAAAACTTGTAATTCTTTAATAATGTACTATATTTGTTTAATAAAATTTTGAAATAGAATGAAAAGAATAGCCATAATAATGCTTTGTTTATCAGCAGTACAAATCTCAAAAGCTCAGGAAAGTGTAAGGGTAATAACTACAGGGGTTCCTTTTATATTAATTGCCGCCGATGCAAGAGCTGCTGGATTAGGTGATCAAGGAGTAGCTACTTCTGCCGATGCCTTTTCGCAACAATGGAATCCAGCAAAATATGCCTTTTCATTAGAGAAACAAGGGTTTTCAATGAGTTACACACCCTATCTTACCGCATTAGTAAATGACATTTCATTGGGACAATTGACCTATTTTAATAGAATAAATGAAAGAAGTGCCTTTGCGGGAAGTATTCGTTATTTTAGTTTAGGAGAAATTGAATTGCGTCAAAACATTGATGATGTTGCAAATATCGTTAAGCCAAATGAATTTTCATTGGATGGTTCTTATGCACTGAAATTGAGCGATAAATTTTCAATGTCCGTTGCCGGAAGATTTATAAGTTCAAATTTAAAAATCCAAGATGCTTTCAATGATACCCGTGCATCAAATTCATTTGCTTTTGATATAGCAGGTTTTTTTCAATCGGAACAAACAGCCTTTAATGATTTTGACGGTCGGTACAGAATTGGTTTCAACTTTCAAAATTTAGGACCAAAAATTAGTTATGATTCAACTGTTTCTAATGAAATAAATGCAAACTTTTTGCCTGCGCAAATGAGACTAGGGGGTAGTTTTGATTTTATTTTTGATGACTATAACAAAATTACTACCAGTTTAGAATTCAATAAATTACTTGTTCCAACGCCTCAAGATTCTGATTTGAACGGAGACGGAACAATTACAAATACTGAAATAGCTGAAAATAATGCGAATTATAAAAAAATCGGCTGGGTTTCAGGAATTTTCCAATCTTTTGGTGATGCTCCAGGAGGTTTCAGTGAAGAATTAAAAGAAATTACTTATTCTGCTTCAGCCGAATATCTTTATCAAGATTCCTTTGCAATGCGTTTAGGATATTTTCATGAAAGCCCAATGAAAGGTGCACGAAAATATTTTACTTTGGGAGCTGGCTTCAAATATAATGTAGTTAATGTAGATGTATCCTATTTGTTCTCGGCTTCAAAAGTTCAAAACCCATTAGAAAATACACTTCGATTCTCTCTTACATTCAATTTTGGAGAAAAATATGAAGAACTATAAATTAAAATAATTATTACTAAACAATCCAAATTTCTGCCTTTAGAAATTTGGATTTTTTTTCCTAATTAAATATGAAAGAAATTACAATTACTTCCGAATTTACCGATTACGATTCTGTATCCGAATTACCTTCTGACGTTCAATTGTTAATGGAACAAGCCATTGAAATCAGAAAAAAAGCGTATGCACCCTATTCAAAATTTCGTGTTGGTACTGCTATACTTTTGGATAATGGAAAAATAGTGTTAGGTTCCAATCAGGAAAACGCAGCCTATCCGTCTGGACTTTGTGCAGAACGAGTGGCTATTTTTTCAGCGGGTGCTTTATATCCTGAAGCCAAAATTGTTACTATTGCCATAAGTGCAACTTCTGATACCAATCCTACATTAACACCAATTCCGCCTTGCGGAGCTTGTCGCCAATCAATTTCGGAGTACGAAATCAAACAAGAAGTGCCAATAGAAATTTACTTTATGGGCGAATCCGGCAGTGTTTATAAATCCGATTCATTGAAAAATTTATTGCCATTGATGTTTGATAAAAAATTGTTGTAAAATCAGAAAGCAATCACTCCTATTTTTAATACTTGAAAATAAAATTACATTTTCTTTAATTAATTTATTATAATTCAAGAATATAGTAGCAAAAACTCTTTTTTAGTTACTATTAATCAAGGAGTACTAAATTATAAAATAAAAATACTATTAAATTTTACTTGTTAGTAGGAATGTATTATTTTTGCACTTCGCAAATTTATGTAAGGATATTATTTTGCGCCATCGCAATATTAAAAAGACACTAAAAACATTTAGTCAAATGAAAGAAGTTACAAAAGAAGTTTATTTAAAGTGGTATGAAGACATGCTACTTTGGAGAAAATTTGAAGATAAATTAGCAGCGCTTTACATTCAGCAAAAAGTTAGAGGTTTCCTACATTTATATAATGGTCAAGAAGCGGTTTTAGCCGGTGCATTGCACGCTATGGACTTGACTAAAGACAAAATGATTACTGCTTATAGAAATCACGTTCAGCCTATTGGTATGGGGGTTGATCCTAAAAAAATCATGGCAGAATTGTTAGGAAAAGTTACTGGTACCTCTAAAGGAATGGGTGGTTCGATGCACATTTTTTCTAAAGAACACCGCTTTTATGGTGGTCACGGAATTGTTGGTGCTCAAATTCCTGTTGGTGCTGGTCTTGCATTTGCTGATAAATATTTTGAAACTGGTGGTGTTACCATGACCTATTTTGGTGATGGTGCTGCACGTCAAGGTTCTCTTCACGAAACTTTTAACATGGCAATGTTATGGAAATTACCAGTAGTATTTATTGTAGAAAATAATGGATATGCAATGGGAACTTCCGTAGAAAGAACAGCCAATCACACTGATATTTGGAAACTTGGTCTAGGCTATGAAATGCCTTGCGGACCTGTTGATGGAATGAATCCTGTGAAAGTTGCCGAAGCAATGCATGAAGCAATTGAAAGAGCACGTCGTGGTGACGGACCTACATTTTTAGAAATGAAAACGTATCGTTACAGAGGACACTCTATGTCAGATGCACAATTGTACCGTACAAAAGAAGAGGTTGAAGAATACAGAAAAATAGATCCAATTACACAAGTTCTTGATGTAATCATGGACCAAAAATATGCTACAGCCGAAGAAATTGAGACAATTGATGAAAAAGTAAAAGACTTAGTAGAGGAATGCGTAGCATTTGCCGAAGCGTCTCCTTTTCCAGAAGTACAACAATTATACGATGTGGTATACGAACAAGAAAACTATCCATTTATACCTCATAAACTTTAATCGATATGGCAACAGTAATAACAATGCCGCGTTTGAGCGATACAATGACAGAAGGAACCGTAGCATCATGGCTTAAAAAAGTTGGTGATAAAGTTTCTGAAGGTGATATTCTTGCAGAAATTGAAACAGACAAAGCTACCATGGAATTTGAATCTTTCAATTCTGGTACCCTTTTATATATTGGAATTAAAGAAGGAGAATCAGCTCCTTGTGATTCTTTATTAGCTATTATTGGAAAAGAAGGCGAAGATATTTCTTCTTTACTAAGCCCATCTGCTCCAAAAACTGAAACTATTGTTGCAGAAGAAACTGTTTCGGGACCAACAACCAATAACCAACAACCAACAACCACTTTACCTAAAGGAGTTGTTGTAGTAACGATGCCTCGTTTGAGCGACACCATGACTGATGGAACTGTGGCAACATGGTTGAAAAAAGTAGGTGACAAAGTTTCCGAAGGAGATATTCTTGCAGAAATTGAAACAGACAAAGCCACAATGGAATTTGAATCTTTCAATGCGGGTACTTTATTATATATTGGAATTCCAGAAGGCGGAACTGCTCCATGCGATTCTTTATTAGCGATTATTGGTCCTGAAGGAACTGATATTACTGGAATTGCTGAAAATTTCAAATCAGGAGCAAGCACAGCTGCTGTTGAAACTGTTTTAGAACCAACAACCAACAACCAACAACCAACAACTATAAACGAACAACCAACTGCAACTTCAAACGAAAGGGTTTTTGTTTCTCCTTTAGCAAAAAAAATTGCTGATGAAAAAGGAATCAACCTTTCGCAAGTTAGTGGTTCTGGCGAAAATGGCCGTATCATAAAAAGTGACGTTGAGAATTTCACTCAAAGTACAACTACTCAAAGTGCGCAACCAAATGCAGTTATTCAAGCTGAAGTTGCAGCCACTAGACCATTTGTAGCAGCAGGAGAAAAACTTACAGAAGAAATCAAGAACTCACAAATGCGCAAAATTATTGCAAAACGTTTGGCAGAATCTTTATTTACAGCACCACATTACAACCTTGTGATTGAGGTTACAATGGATGAAGCTATGAAATCAAGAGCAATTATCAATAACGTTCCCGATACAAAAGTATCTTTCAACGACATGGTGATAAAAGCAAGCGCAATGGCATTAAAAAAACATCCAAAAATTAATTCACAGTGGAGAGAAGATTCAATTCTTATCAACTATCACGTGAATATTGGGGTTGCTGTTGCTGTTGAAGATGGATTAGTCGTTCCTGTATTGCCTTTTACAGACGCAATGAGTTTGTCTCAAATTGGCGGAAACGTTAGAGATCTTGCAGGAAGAGCAAAAAGTAAAAAACTATTGCCTTCAGAAATGGAAGGAAGTACTTTCACTATTTCTAACCTTGGAATGTTTGGTATTACCGAATTTAATTCAATCATCAACCAACCAAATTCTGCAATTCTTTCAGTTGGTGCTATTGTAGAAAAACCAGTTGTGAAAAACGGTCAAATTGTTGTTGGAAACACGATGATGCTTTCCTTGGCTTGCGACCACAGAACTATTGATGGTGCAACTGGAGCACAATTCTTACAAACATTAAAACAATACATAGAAAACCCTGTTACGATGTTAGCATAGTTAATTCTATATTAAATACAAAGTCCCGATTTGAAATTTCAAATCGGGACTTTTTTTTGTGATAAAATGAACTTTTTATTACGATTTGTTCTTCGCTTCAATCCACTTCGACATGTATTTAGTACTCTGTAAGGTTTGATGTTGCAACAAAGCACCAATAAAGTTATTCAAGCGATGTTGCTTTAAATTATTTTGAAGTGTAAGAATATAATCTTTAAATTCGGCAACATAATTCGATTTCAAGTACCGCTTTTCTATAATTTGAATTCCATTTTTTTGGGCTTGAATCCAAGTTGTTTTATCTTGGTATAAAAAAACCGCTTTCGAAGCAAAATCTTGGGGATTATCTGTTATAAAACCATTCCAAGGCAAATCTCCAAACATCGATTCAGCACCAATTGATGTGGTTGTACTTGGAGTCCCACATTGCATAGCTTCCAATAATTTGCCTTTTATTCCAGCTCCAAATCGCAAAGGAGCCAAAACGACTCTGGCTTTTGACACTACTTCTTGAGCATTATCGGCTCGTCCCATAACATGGAAACCTTCTTTAGGTTGGTGCAATTGCAAAACTTTTTGTGAAGGATAGGCACCATAAACAAGTAAATTTGCTTCGGGTATTTCTTTTCTAATCAAAGGCCAAATCGTTTCTTTCAAATATAGAACGGAATTCCAATTGGGTTCGTGAAGAAAATTTCCAATAATTATAAAGTCCTTTCTTTCTTCAAAAGGCAGCCATTTTTGAATGGAATCTTTTGAAACAGGCTCTAGTAATAATGGCAAATAATACAATAAAGAAGCGTCTATCTTAAAAGTGTTTTTCAACAAATCCATTTCAAATTCTGAAACCATAATAGCACAATCACAACGCAAAATACTGGCAATTTCTCTTTTAGAAATGTCTTCGGTTAACAAATCATTAATCTCAAAATCTCGCATTTCTTTGAAGGCTTTTTGACGTGACAATCGCAAACAATGCAAATCTATCGTGTCTAATATTCTTAGGGCATTGGGACAATATTCAGCAACGCGCCAACCAAATTGTTCTTCCATCAAAAACCGATCAAAAAGCACGATTGACGGATTCAACTCTTGAACAAATTCATCAAAACTGGAACAATTTAAAGCAATAGTTCTCTTTTCGACTCCAATAGTTTCCAAATCAACCATGAAATTACTATCCAAAGCTGGTGTCGCAAACGTTACGCTCCAACCCCACTCTTTAAACAAAAGAAGCAGTTGCTCCATTCGAGTTCCAGCTGCAGAAGAATTGGGCTCAGGCCAAACGAAACCTATAATTAAGATATTTTGTGTTGTTTTCATATATAATCGAGCGCTAAATTATTGCTATTAAATGAGAAATCCCAAAATAGAAAAACTATTTTGGGATTTATATTTTCTAAATGAAGTGCTTAAGAACGGATTTTTTGTTCCCATTTCCAAGCGCTTGCCATTGCTTCTTCTAATGTTGATTTCGCAGTCCAACCCAAAACATTGTTGGCTTTATCAGTGTTGGCATAAGCCGAAGTGATATCGCCTTCTCTCCTATCTACAATTTTGTAAGGCAATTTTTGACCGCTTACTTTTTCGAATGCATTTATCACTTCCAAAACCGAACTTCCTGTTCCAGTTCCAAGATTAAATGTTTCTACTTTTGCTAAATTTTTCTTGTTTAACAAGCGTTGCATTGCAATTACGTGGGCTTTCGCCAAATCTACAACGTGGATATAATCGCGAATAGCGGTTCCATCAGGCGTAGGGTAATCGTCACCGTAAACAGATAATTCTTTTCGTAATCCAAAACCTGTTTGCGTAATAAATGGCACTAAATTTTGCGGAACTCCAATTGGTAATTCCCCTATTTCGGCTGTTGGATGTGCTCCAATTGGGTTAAAATAACGCAACAAAATCGCATTGATATTCGTAACTTTCGTTACATCAGTTATGATTTCTTCACCAATTTGCTTTGTATTTCCATAAGGCGACATTGCCACTTGAATGGAAGCATCTTCTGTAATTGGCATTATTTCGGCTTGACCGTAAACCGTACAAGAAGAACTAAAAATCAAATTGGCATCTTGTTTTTGTTGCAATTCTTGAAGTAAGTAAACCAACGTATTAATGTTATTTTCATAATACAACAACGGATTTTCGACACTTTCGCCAACTGCTTTTGAAGCCGCAAAGTGAATTACACCCGCAATATCATTGTGTTTTTTAAAGAAATTTTGTACTGTCGCTTTTTCTCGTAAGTCCAATTTTTCAAAAAAGGGAGTTTTACCAGAAATAGCAACAATTCCTCTCAATACATCTTCTGATGAATTGGAAAGATTGTCAACAATTACTACTTCAAAACCTTCATTTTGCAGTTCCACAACGGTGTGAGAACCAATAAATCCTAAACCTCCTGTTACTAAAATTTTCATACTTTTATTGTTTGGTTGTTACTGACTTTAGCCCTGATAGCAGCGATATCCCACGCTTTTGGGCGTGGATTAAGCGGATAGCAGGAAATAGCTCCTGAAAAAAATTATTTAAAAAATTCCAAAACTGAATCTGTTATAAACTTGATTTGTTCGTCGTCCAATTCGGTGTGCATTGGCAAAGAAATCACTTCTTTTACTAATTTATTCGTCACTGGAAAATCGGCTTCTTTGTATCTTGAATCTAAATATGCCTTTTGAGAATGCAATGGAATTGGGTAATAAATGGCGCAAGGAATGGCTTTGTCAAGCAAATGTTGCATCAATCCATCTCTGTCTCCGTCGATGATTCTTAGTGTATATTGGTGAAAAACGTGGCAATCGCAAATGTCGCAAATGCTCGGTGCCACAATATTTTTATGTCCTTCAAAAGCTGCAGAATACTTGCGAGCCGCATTTTGACGTGCCGTATTATATTGATTTAATAAAGGTAATTTTGCGTTCAAAACCGCCGCTTGAATACTGTCTAAACGAGAATTTACGCCCACAACATCGTGATGGTACCGAACGTACATTCCGTGATTTACAATTCCACGAAGTTTGTGCGCCAAAGCATCATCATTGGTGAAAATCGCGCCTCCGTCTCCATAACAACCTAAATTTTTTGAAGGAAAAAAGGAAGTTGAACCCACGTGTCCAATCGTTCCAGCTTTCATTTTTTTGCCATCAGAAAACTTACAATTTGCACCAATTGCTTGGGCATTGTCTTCAATAACATATAAATTAAATTCTTTTGCAATGCGCATAATCGCTTCCATATTGGCGGCACGACCGAACAAATGTACGGGAACAATGGCTTTCGTTTTTGGCGTAATTGCTTTTTTAATGGCATCAATAGAAATGTTCATATTCACCAAATCCACATCGACTAAAACGGGCGTCAATTGCAATAATGCAATGACTTCAACGGTTGCGGCAAAAGTAAAATCGGCAGTAATTACCTCATCGCCCGGTTTTAAATCCAAACCCATCATTGCAATTTGCAAAGCATCGGTTCCATTGGCGCAAGGAATTACGTGTTTTACATCCAGATATTCTTCTAAATTTTTTTGAAATTGCTGAACTTGAGGTCCATTAATATAAGTATTGGTATCTAAAACTTCTTGAATAGAATTATTTACAGTTTCTTTAATAGCTTCATATTGCCCTTTCAGGTCAACCATTTGGATTTTTTTCATCAATAAAACAGGTTATAATGTTGATTCGTTTGAAGTCAAAAGTTACTCAAAAAAGCAAATTTTCTTGAAACGAATTACAAAAATAGTTATTTAATGAGTTATAGCAATGAAAATTCTATAAAGTGATGTATTTTAGCCCCACAAATTACAAAGTATGTTATTTATATATAATTTAATAGTGGTCTGCACCGATTTTATTTTGAAAATCACAGCACTTTTCAACCCAAAAATAAAACTATTTGTTGATGGCCGAAAGTCGGTATTCAAAATATTATCCAATAAAATCCAGGCCTACGACAAAACTATTTGGTTTCACGCGGCTTCTTTAGGAGAATACGAACAAGGATTGACAGTTATGGAACGGATGAAAAGTAGATTTCCGAATCATTTGATTGTGCTGACCTTTTTTTCACCCTCAGGTTATGAAGTTCGTAAAAACAACACTATTGCAGATGTGACGGTTTATTTACCCTTGGACACGCAATCCAATGTAGAAAAATTTATGAAAATTGTCCGGCCAGATATGGCTTTTTTCATAAAATATGAATATTGGCCAAATTATTTGAATGCATTAAAAAATCGTGAAACACCGACGTATTTAATATCTGGGATTTTTAGAGAAGACCAATTATTTTTCAAATGGTATGGCGGTTTTTACAGAAATGCTCTAAATGCTTTTGAACATTTTTTTGTACAGAATTCAAAATCAAAAGACCTATTATTGAAACTTGGAAAATCGAATGTAACTGTTTCTGGCGACACCCGTTTTGATAGAGTTGCCTCGATTTTGAACCGAGATAACTCCTTAGAATTTATCGAAGAATTCCAGAATAATTCGTTGACAATTGTTGTTGGAAGTTCGTGGCCAAAAGATGAATCGTTGCTGGTTTCGTATATAAATTCTGCTGAAAAAGTGAAGTTTATAATAGCGCCTCACAATATCAAAAAAGAACAAATTCAAACTTTGAAGAATAGTATTTTTAAAAAAACAATCTTATTTTCTGATGTTGATTTTACGAGTTCAAATCCAATAAATTTAGCCCATTTTGATGTTTTTATAATTGATACCATCGGAATTTTGACTAAGATTTACAGTTATGCCGATATCGCTTATGTGGGTGGCGGTTTTGGAAATCCTGGCGTTCACAATATATTGGAACCCGCGACTTTTGGTGTTCCAATTGTTATTGGACCTAATTATTCACATTTTCCAGAAGCTACAGCATTGGCAAATATGGAAGGCTGTATTTCTATTTCAACTCAAGAAGAATTGAATGAAGCTTTTGATAATTTGATTCAAAACACAGCTATTCGTTTTGAAAAAGGTCATATTTGTAGCACTTTCGTAGAAATGAATAAAAATGCAACCGAAATTATAATGAACCATATTGCCCCTAAAAAAACAATCTAAATAAATTAAAAACTAAAAAATCACACCCTTAAAATTACTCCTACTTATTATCTGAAGTTCAACTGCAAGCGCAACAAGGCGGAATGTGGATTTCCTATTTATTGCAAGGAATGAAAGTGATAGAAATGAAAAACTTGGGGATGAAAATGACCATCGCAGATATTTAATCGAGTTTAAAAGATGCCGTTCCTAATTTTAATGGCGCTTGTGCCTCAGAAGTAATTTCCCTGAAAGGATTACGGCTAATATTGCGAAACCGGAAAAATGCCTATTTGTTTTATAGGAACCATCATGCAAAAGGTAGCGATTTATAATAGTCTGGCAATTGATGCAAATAGAAATCTCTTGATATTCGTTATGTTTTATTCATAATTGATAAATATGCGGGTGCAAATAACTTGATTGAAGAATTAAATTAGCACTGAAAAAAAGCAATTTAAAGTTGAAATAAATGCTGATTATCTTTAAAATAAAGGGGTTTTAACTTTTTTTAACGGTTTTCAATTTGTGGCACAGTAATTGTTAAATAATTTAACAGTTGCAAAGAATTCTTTTTTTGAAAAAAAATTAAAAAATAATTTTTACCTATTAAAAAATTTATATCTTTGCTCCGAATTAATAATTAACCTTTTATAATTAAGTAAGATGAAAAAAGTACTTTTAAGTTTAGCATTTGTTGCTGTTTTAGCAACTGTTTCTTGTAAAAAAGCTGAAGAAGCTGCAGTAGAAGCTCCTGCTGTTGACACA
Source organism: Flavobacterium sp. (assembly GCA_044237565.1). GTDB lineage: Bacteria > Bacteroidota > Bacteroidia > Flavobacteriales > Flavobacteriaceae > Flavobacterium. The sequence goes on along the minus strand of JBIIFA010000009.1, from coordinate 10,953 downwards.
ACTGCTGTTGCTGTTGATACAGCTGCTGCTCCAGCTGCTGACACAACTGCTGTTGAAGCTGCTGCTCCAGCTGCTGAAGCTCCAGCTGCAAAATAATTAGAAACTTTCTAAGAATTTTAAAAGCCACGCATGCGTGGCTTTTTTATTGTTTTAAATTTCTTCGTCCTTAAAAACGAAATCATTAAAAGAAAAATCTAAAATTTCTGATTTTTGAGAATACAATTGAATTTCTTTAATTCCTTTTTGCAACATTAATTCGGTGTTGTATTTTCTGCTTGTTGCAAAATGGGCTTCTTCCAACATTATTTTAAAATAATATTTTCCTCCAGCAGTTCGTACCTTTACGAAAGTAACTTCTTCAATTGCGTTTTTAAAATATTCTATTCCTTCTTCGCACTCAAATTTTAACTCATAGCGAAAACTAGTGAATATCGCCTTGCCTTTTCTGGAAGTGAAAACAAATTTATAATAATCGTCAAATCTTTTACTGATAACAAAAGCACCCATTAAATTTTGGATTTTAGATTAGGAATAATTGAGTTGAAATTAATTAAAATAAAAAAGCTTCAAACAATATTATTATCTATATAATTATTACAAAATTCAGTTTTATTAAAGATGTAAAAGTACTTATAAAGAACAAAAATACAAGAGCTTTTAAAAACCAAATAAAAAAATATTCTTAAAATAACAATTAGTACAACGCTATTAAATTTAATATTTAAATTAGTTTAATGAGAGGCCTATGCCATTCAATTTAGCTTGCTTTATACTAATTATGTGAAATAATTAATTAAATAATCTTTTGAAAATATAGGGTAATTAAGTTTATTTGAAATTTCTTCAAATTTCTTTAAATGGACTAAACTATTATTTTTATCATTATGATAATTGAAGACTACTATTAATAGCTGAATAATTTCTTTATAACTATATTTAAATTCTGATTGAAGAATATTATTTTCTATTTTATCTGTATTTAAAGATTCATCATCTAAATAATTCGAATGAAACAAACACATTAATTCATATAATTTTAGATGGTGTTCCAGGTAATAATATTTAATATTAAATTTTATATTGGATAGAAATTTTTTAATTGAACCCATTAATAAAAAATTCCTTGATAGAATAGCTATTATCATTAGTTCATAAAAATAATCTGATAATTCATTATAATTATTATTAAATTTTAAAATATCAAAATATCTTTTAAAATCATTAGAATTATAATCTCCAGATAGTATTTTTACAGAGAATAGTCTCCCTTTTAGAATTGGATGAAAATTTGTTGTGTCTACTGAAACAAAGTCGGAATAGGAAACTGATTTTCCATTCATAAAGCTTATTAGTTGTAGTATTGCTTGAGAAAAACATTTGACTTGAATGTCAGTTGTACTTTCACATACAAATTTACTCCATATGCCATAATAACCATTCAGATTGCTGTAATCTACATGAATACAATATACAAATTTTAGAAAATTAGCATTTGAAAGCAATTTGTTTTCTAAAACTTGTTTTGTTCTAAATAATATTCCTACAGAATTTCCAAAATGGATTATTTCAGAGTAACTAAAATCACGATTGTAAAAAAAACTTGTTTGAAATACTTGATCTAATTCATCTATTTTATTTAAATAAATTAGTTCTCGACACAAAGAAATCATAAAATCTAGGGCATGTTCGTTTTTAAAGCTGGACTTATTGACAAAATTAATTATTTCTATAGAATCTTCATTTATAAGACTGTAAAACTGTTCTTTATCACTCCAATACGCTTCAAATGGATTAATTTTTAAATAATGAATATAATTTTTATAACCATTAAATCTTGCTAGAGTATCTAGTGTTCTTTTACTTGGTTTTACATAACTTGCTAAACCAAACAATCGCCGTAGTGTATTGTAACTAATAGTTTCATCTGTTCTTTCAATTATTAGTTCCGATAGCAATTGGCAATCACCACGATCAATAATATTAAAACGCGCATTTTTAACGGTAAGCTTTTTTAAATAGTCTATCATTTTTCAAATGTATCAATTATGTATCAAATATAACTATTTGAAAGTGGAAATTTGAAAAAAATTTAGAAATTATGAAAAAAATATTACTCCTTTTTATTTTATTATTGTTAACAACCCAAGCCATCCAATCACAAACAGTAGTGTTAGATTCAAATGGTGTTACTATTAAATGGACGGGCACTTATGTACCATCCCCCTACTTTATACAGGCAAACCCAAGAGGAACCGGAATGGAATGGTTTGCTATTGTTGATAATTCAACTAGAAATAACATAACTAATTATGCCAAAAACATTCAATCGGGCATAACTTTTTTTACAAGACCAAGTACTACAACACCTATTCCTTTTAAAAACATAGTGACAACTCTTGTGACTGACATGAGTTATATGTTTACTTATTCAACCAGTACCAATCCCTCTATTACCAATCTCTTATTTAACGAAAATATTAGTTCTTGGGATGTGAGTAATGTAACTACTATGGGTCGTATGTTTTATCTTGCTACCACCTTTAACGAATCTATTGGTTCTTGGAATATGAGTAAGGTGACTGATATAAGTTGGATGTTTTATAAAGCTGCCGCCTTTAACCAGCCTATTGGGTCTTGGAATGTGAGTAATGTGACTAATATGCAAGGTGTTTTTTATCAAGCTACCGCCTTTAACCAACCGATTGATTCTTGGAATGTTGGTAAGGTAACTAATATGTCTGAAATGTTTTATTATGCTCCCGCCTTTAACCAAGATATTGGTTCTTGGAATGTGAGTAAGGTGACTAATATGACATACATGTTTTATCTTGCTAACGCCTTTAACCAACCTATTGGGTCTTGGGATGTGAGTAAAGTGACTAATATGCGTACAATGTTTACTAATGCTACCGCCTTTAACCAACCTATTGGTTCTTGGAATGTGAGTAGTGTGACTAATATGGCTTATATGTTTAATGATGCTACCGCCTTTAACCAGCCTATTGGGTCTTGGAATGTGAGTAATGTGACTAATATGCAAGGTATGTTTGCCAATGCTAACACCTTTAACCAACCAATTGGTTCTTGGAATGTGAGTAATGTGATTAATATGAGTTATATGTTTCAGTCTGGTCCCGCTGCCGCCTTTAACCAACCTCTTGGGGATTGGAATGTTAGTAAGGTAGCTAATATGGCAAGTATGTTTTTTGGTTCTGGTTCTGGTCTTTCAACAGCTAATTATGATGCTACACTAATAGGATGGTCAACTATAACCGCAGCAGAGACTGCGTTAAAACCAAATGTTAATTTTAATGCTGGTCCTTCTAAATATTGTAATGGTGCATCAGCTCGAAATATATTGACTTCAGCGCCTAATAATTGGACTATCACAGATTCAGGGTTAGATTGTACAAGTTTAGGCACAGAAGAATTTGAAGCAATAAGTTATAAACTATATCCTAATCCCGTTGTTAGTTTCTTAAATGTAAAAATTGACTCCAAACTTATCAATCAAACTTATTTTATATTAGATACATTAGGAAGATCTGTTTTAAATGGCCAACTCAATGAAGTTGATACAGCAATAAATATAGAGCAATTATCGAAAGGAATTTATTATATAAAGGTAGCTGGCAACAATTCAAGTAAGTTTATAAAACTATAAAAACTAAAAATAATTAAGCCACCTCAAAGGTGGCTTTTTTGTTTTATTAATAATTCCTATTGTGATTTATATCTGCAATATGGTTTTTTCAAACCTTTATATTAGTACTAAAAATAACTCCAAGTTCATTATTTAGTAAATAAAAAATAGTTGGCAATTGGCCAACTTGTTTAAAATAAAAAAGCTCCAAACTAAGTTTGAAGCTTTCTTGTACTCGGGACGGGACTTGAACCCGTACGACCATTACAGTCACTGGATTTTAAGTCCAGCGTGTCTACCAATTTCACCACCCAAGCATTTTTAAATTAAAAAATTTAATTTATATGGTATAGAGCGAAAAACGGGGCTCGAACCCGCGACCTCGACCTTGGCAAGGTCGCGCTCTACCAACTGAGCTATTTTCGCATTTCAATTTTTAAAAAGAACCGCTTTAATTTTGTGTAATAACGAACCTAATTATATAAACTAAAGGGGTTCATTAAACTTGTTAGCGGTGGCAAATTTAATACATTTATTCAATTATACAAGCGTTTTTATAAAAAAGATAGGGCGTATAATTTAAACTTCTGATAACGATAGCTTTAAAACAAAAATAAATTATTTTTTGGTCAACATTCTTTTAATTTCATTCAGTTTCATCATTGCTTCTATTGGTGTTAAGGTATTTATGTCTAAATTGAGTATTTCTTCTTTTATTTCTTCTAATAAGGGATCGTCCAAATTAAAGAAACTCATTTGCAATTCTTCCTTCTCCGCCTTGATTCCCGTTAAGGCATCACCAGAATGATCTTTCTCCAATTTCTTTAATAACTTTTGCGCTTTTAAAATCACCGTTTGCGGCATTCCAGCCATTTTAGCGACGTGTATTCCAAAACTATGAGCACTTCCTCCTTTTACTAATTTTCTGATGAAAAGTACGGTATCTTTTAACTCTTTCACAGAAACATTGTAATTTTGAATTCGAGGCAACAATTCACTCATTTCATTCAACTCGTGGTAATGTGTTGCAAATAAAGTCTTAGGTTTTGAAGGATGTTCGTGCAAAAATTCTGCAATTGCCCACGCTATCGAAATTCCGTCATACGTACTTGTTCCCCTTCCGATTTCATCTAATAAAATCAAACTTCTATCTGATAAATTATTCAAAATTGAAGCCGTTTCATTCATCTCAACCATAAAGGTAGATTCCCCCATCGAAATATTATCGCTCGCTCCTACTCTAGTGAAAATTTTATCGACAACTCCCATTCTTACGTTATCCGCTGGCACGAAACTACCCATTTGTGCCAACAAAACTATCAAAGCAGTTTGTCGTAAAATAGCAGATTTACCAGACATATTAGGACCCGTAATCATAATTAATTGTTGTGTTTCTCGATCTAAATAAACATCATTGGCAATGTATGGCATCCCAACTGGCAATTGTTTTTCAATTACTGGATGACGACCATTTTTTATATCCAATTCAAAAGTTTCGTCTAATTCCGGGCAAACATATTTATTTTCAATCGCCAATTGTGCAAAAGAAGTCAGGCAATCCAACTGCGCTACCAAATTTGCGTTGAGCTGAACGGGTTTAATATAAGTTGTAATCCAAGCGACCAATTGCTCGAATAAATCCATTTCTAATTTGTGAATTTTTTCTTCGGCACCAAGAATTTTGGTTTCATATTCTTTAAGTTCTTCCGTAATATAGCGCTCTGCATTTACCAATGTTTGCTTGCGAATCCATTCTGCGGGAACTTTATCTTTATGCGTATTTCGAACTTCTATATAATATCCAAAAACATTATTAAAGGAAATTTTCAAGGATGAAATTCCAGTTTTCTCAGATTCTCGTTTTTCAATTCCTTCCAAAAATTCTTTTCCAGAAGTTGAAATTGCCCGTAAATCATCCAATTCTTCACTGATTCCTTTGGCAATTGCGTTTCCTTTTGCAATAGCAACAGGCGCATCTTGATTCAAAGTTGTTTTGATTTTTTCACGCAATAATTCGCAACTGTGCAAGGTATCGCCAATAACTTTCACGGCTTCTTGCGGACTTTCTAACGCTATTTTTTTAATTGGAATAATCGCGTCTAATGATTCTTTCAAATAAACAACTTCTCTTGGGGAAACTTTTCCAGTTGCAATTTTAGAAATCAAACGCTCCAAATCAGAAATTTGCTTGATTTGATGTTGAATGTTCTTTAAAATTGGCTGATTTTCTTTCAAATAAGAAACTACTTCGTGCCGATTTCTAATTTTATGAATGTCTTTCAAAGGCAATGCCAACCAACGTTTTAGTAACCTTCCACCCATTGGCGAAAGCGTTCTGTCGATTACATCTAATAGAGTTACGGCATTTGGATTGTAACTGTGGTACAACTCTAAATTCCGAATTGTAAACCGATCCATCCAAACATAGGCATCCTCCGCAATGCGCTGAATGGAAGTAATATGTTGCAATTTATTGTGTTGCGTTTCCGATAAATAAAATAAAATCGCTCCCGATGCAATGATTCCTTCGGGCAATTCTTCGATTCCAAATCCTTTTAAAGAGACTGTTTGAAAGTGATTTGTGAGTGTTTCAAATGCATAATCTTCTTTATAAACCCAATCTTCCAAGTAAAAATTATGATACTCTTCACCGAAGGTTTCCTTAAAATCGTTTTTATTGTTCTTTGGAATCAAAACCTCACTTGGATTGAAATTCTGTAATAGCTTGTCTATATAATCTTCCGTTCCCTGAGCTGTTAAAAATTCACCCGTAGAAACATCTAAAAATGAAATTCCAATATTTTTTTTCCCAAAGTAAATAGAAGCCAAGAAATTATTCGATTTTGATTGCAAAACCTCATCATTCATTGAAACTCCTGGTGTAATTAATTCTGTAACGCCTCTTTTGACAATTGTTTTCGTCATTTTCGGGTCTTCCAATTGATCACAAATAGCCACACGAAGTCCCGCTTTTACCAATTTAGGCAAATACGTATTGATAGAATGGTGAGGAAAACCAGCCAAAGCAGTTTCTGTTGAAAATCCAGCACCTCGTTTTGTGAGAGTAATCCCAAGAATTTTTGACGCACGAACAGCATCTTCTCCAAAAGTTTCGTAAAAATCACCAACGCGAAACAACAAACATGCATCAGGATATTTCCTTTTGATTTCGTTGTATTGCTTCATTAGCGGAGTCTCTTTTACTTCTTTTTCGTTAGCTGCCAAAATAGTACTATATTAAATGTGATGTAAATATTCAAAAAGCGAATTTAATTATTTTTATACCGAAATTAGAACTTTAGAAAATTAATTTAATTTTAAGAAAATATTATTAATAGATTTGAAATTTTTATTTAGATTTGTTCCGATAATTTAAATGAAAAATTACAATGAAAAAAATATTTTTATTCGTTATGTTAATGGTTTTAGGAGTTACAACTTCTAATGCACAAGAAACTAAAAAAGCAAAATCGCCTGCAGAAGCAAAAGTCGCTACTCCTAAAATAGATGGTGCAGGAATGGTTTTTGAAACGGAAACCATCGATTATGGAACAATTGAGCACAATGCTAATGGCGATCGTGAATTTGTTTTCACAAATATCGGTAACAAACCATTAATTATTTCCAACGCACAGGGATCTTGTGGATGTACCGTTCCAACAACTCCAAAAGAGCCAATTGCTCCTGGTGCAAAAGGAATTATTGGAGTAAAATATGCTACTGATAGAGTTGGCGCTTTTACAAAATCTGTAACCGTAACTTCAAATGCTGATGGACAACCTACAAAAGTTTTGACAATTAAAGGTACTGTTTTACCAGATGCTACGCCTGCAGCGGTTCCTGCAATTCCAAAAAGCTAAATTAATTTTTATAAATATAAAAAGCTTCCTTTTATTGGGGAGCTTTTTTTTTGAAATAGCACCTTACAACTATGCGAAAACTTGAAAACAGTGAATTAAACAGGAAATCGATTGATGATTTCAAAGAAGCATCAAAAACGCCACTTATTATTATTCTCGACGACATTCGTAGTTTGAATAATATTGGTTCTGTTTTTAGAACTTCAGATGCTTTTTTGATAGAAAAAATATATTTGTGTGGGATTACCGCAACTCCTCCAAATAAAGAAATTCACAAAACCGCTTTGGGAGCAACAGAAACAGTGGCTTGGGAACATTTTGAAAGCATTGAAAAAGTGATTGAAAAATTAAAATTGGAAGGCGTAAAAGTTTTTGCCATTGAGCAAGTTGAAAGCGCTATTTTCCTCCAAGATTTTGGAGTTCAAACCAATGTAAAATACGCTTTGGTTTTTGGAAATGAAGTTTTTGGAGTTTCTCAAAATGCGATTGAATTGTGTGACGGAACAATCGAAATTCCGCAATTAGGGACCAAACACTCGCTAAATATTGCGGTAAGTGTTGGAATTGTGATTTGGGACTTTTTTAAAAAAATGAGATAATCTATTCCGCAATTTTTTTTCTAATTTCTTCCAAAATATAAATATAATCGCTTTGATTTTTGACGAAATCTTTTTCGGAAACATCAATAATTAAAACATTTAAGTTGGTTTGTGATTTGATATAATCCAAATAGCCTTTGTTGATTTTTTCCAAGTAATCAGCGGGAATTTCTTGCTCGTAACTTCTACCTCGACGCTTGATGTTTTGCAGTAAGCGGCCTGTATTTTGATACAAATAGACATACAAATCAGGCTTTGGCATTTCTTTATAAATAATATCAAATAGTGTTTTATACAAGCGATATTCGTCTTCTTGCAACGTAACTTTTGCAAATATTAAGGATTTAAATATGTGATAATCGGCAACAATAAAATCTTTAAACAAATCAAATTGCGCTAAATCATCCGATAATTGTTGGTACCTGTCTGCTAAAAAAGACATTTCTAATGGAAAGGCATATCGGTTTTGATCTTTATAAAATTTAGGTAAAAACGGATTATCAGCAAAACGCTCAAAAACCGTTTTTGCATTAAAATCTTCGGCAATTTTAGAAGCCAAAGTTGTTTTTCCCGCACCAATATTTCCCTCAATTGCAATATAATTGTACTGTTGTAAATCATATTTTTCTAATGGTAATTTCAAATCAGCAACAATTTTACAATCGCTTTTATCTTCACATTCATCAATTAAAACAGGAATAGTTTTCTCGAAAATAGGATGCACAAAATCCAATTGCAAGTCGTTTATTGGTAACAAAACAAACAAACGGTTTTGCATTTGCGGATGCGGAATTTCTAATGTTTCCGTTTGAACGATTTCACTTTCAAAACTAACAATATCAATATCGATTGTTCGCGATTGGTATCCCAATTGCTCTTTTCGAATTCTTCCTAATTTTTTTTCTATTTTAATAATTCCCGATAATAATTTCAGTGGCGATTTATGGGTGTGAATTGCAATCGCACAATTATAAAAAGCATCGCTTTCAAAACCCCAAGACGGAGTTTCGTATAATTTTGAGACTTTGAAAACCGTACCGAGTTCCAACTGAATCAATTGGATGCATTGTTGGATATTTTCAAGACGATTGCCCTGATTGCTTCCTAACGATAAGATGACTTGGTTTTGAATTTTCATATTAACCGCAAATTAACAAAAGAAATTCAGAATAGAAGTATATTTGCAAAGACTGTTAATAAATTTATTTTAAGGGATTTTTAAATTGGTGTTAAATACCTTTAAACCAAGTGATTGCAACTATTTATAAAAGAAATATATGAGATTTTTAGGAAATGTTTTGGCGACAATTGTCGGGTTATTTGTGTTTTTTATGATGCTTTTTTTCGGGATTCTAATAGTAAGCGCTATTTTTAGTAGTGGTTCCGACGAAGTTCCTGTAGAAAATAATTCAGTAATTGAATTGGATTTATCTCTAATAAAAAATGATTATGCTGGAAAATTCAACTTCAAGGATTTTGATTATTTTGAAGTAAAACACGACGGTTTATCGGATGTAATTCGTGCCATAGACGAAGCCAAAACTGACGATAATATCAAAGGAATATCCATTTTAAATGATGAATCTGATTTAGGAATGGCACAATTAAAAGCCCTTCGAGACGAATTAGAAGCGTTCAAAAAATCTGGGAAATTTGTTTATGCCTATTCTAACATGTACACTCAAAAAGAATATTACTTGAATTCAGTGGCAAATACTGTTTATATCAACCCAATTGGAGAATTAGATTTCAAAGGATTGTCCTCGGAAGTATTGTTTTTTAAAGATTTTCAGGAAAAATCAGGTTTAAAAATGGAAGTCATCCGACACGGAAAATACAAAAGTGCGGTGGAGCCCTTTTTAGAAAATGAGATGAGTCCAGCCAACAGAGAACAGGTTTTAGCTTTGCTAAATTCGGTTTGGAATTCGATGGTTACAGATATTTCTAAAAGCAGAAATGTTTCTATTTCACAATTAAATACGATTGCAAATGGTCTTTTGGCACGAACTCCAGAAATGGCAAAAACACAGAAATTAGTCGATGTTATTGCCTATGAAGATGATTATCATAATGCCATAAAAAAAGTATTGAAAGTTGATTCTGATGAAGATTACAACAAAATTTACATCAAAGATTACGCAGAAAACAGAGCAAAAACTCCCAAAGAAAACACTTCCAAAGACAAAATAGCAATTATTTACGCTCAAGGTGAAATTGGGAATGGCGAAGGCGATTTGAATATAATTGGAGAAGGCTCGATGCGTCGATCGTTACAAGAAGCTCGTAAAAACGAAAATATTAAAGCGATTGTACTTCGAATTGATAGTCCTGGTGGAAATGCGCTAACGTCGGATTTGATTTGGAGAGAAATTGAATTGACAAAAAAAGTAAAACCCGTAGTGGTTTCTATGGGAAATTACGCAGCTTCTGGCGGTTATTATCTTGCTTGTAATGCCGATAAAATTTTTGCTGAAGCCAATACAATTACAGGTTCTATTGGAGTTTTCGGAACTTTGCCTAACTTTTCAAAACTGATTGACAGAGTTGGAATTCACGTAGAACAAGTAAATACACATGAAAATGCAGCGGAATATAGCGTATTCAAACCCATAGATGAAAAATTTAGAATTGTTACGCAAGAAAGCGTGGAACGCATTTACAATACGTTTATAAACCGAGTAGCTGCGGGACGAAAAATGACATTTGCACAAGTTGATGCTGTTGCCCAAGGTCGGGTTTGGTCAGGTTCTGAAGCGATGAAAGTTGGTTTAGTAGATGAAATTGGAGGAATGGACGCGGCATTAAAAGAAGCAGCGAAATTGGCTAAAATAAATACGTATAAAATGCAGAA
>JBIIFA010000082.1:0-8200 GCA_044237565.1 Flavobacterium sp. | reverse complement strand
ATATCGTGTAATAATATCGCAATTAGCAACGCATTTTCTTCTTCATCAGAAATCAAAATTCCTTTGAATCGTAATACTTCAATAGCTTTTTGCATGATGTGCATGCAACCCAAAGCATGATGAAAACGAGTGTGATGTGCACCTGGATAAACCAAATACGACAATCCCATTTGAGAAATTCGTCGCAATCGTTGAAAATACGGGTGCTGTACTAAATCGTAAATAAAGGGATTTGGTATCGTTATAAATCCATAAATAGGATCATTCAGAATTTTTAATTTATTGATTTGACTCACGTTCTAATTGAATTTTGTGTTGCAAATATACACAATATTCGTTTTATGGAATCGGAAAATACAAACAAAAAAGACCGCTCAAAAGGAACGATCTTTTCTGTAATTAGTTATAAAACCTACCAAATAACAACGCGAAGTAGGTCAGGTTGAAACATTTTATTTCCTGCTTTTACATTAAAAGCTTTATAAAATTCAGGCATATTACTCAAAGGTCCATTAATTCGAAATTGTGCTGGAGCGTGAACATCCGTCATAATTTGGGTTGCCAAAGCTTCATCTTTGACATTTACCATCCAAGCATATCCGTAAGACAGAAAATACCTTTGATCTGGCGTTAAATTGCTAATTTTCTGGTTGTTTTTATATTGAGGTGTTTTCTTAAACGCCTCATATCCCATAATAACACCTCCTAAATCGGCAATATTTTCTCCTTGAGTGGCATCACCATTAATGTGTTTGTCACCCAAAACAGTGAACTTATTGAATTGAGAAACAATCAATTTTGTTTTGGCTTGGAATTTTTTCAAATCTTCCGCTGTCCACCAATTGTTCAAATTTCCGTTTTCATCATATTGACTTCCTTGATCGTCAAATCCGTGGGTAATCTCGTGACCAAAAGTAGAACCACCAATAATTCCATATAAAATGGCGTCATCAGGCATTCTTCCTTCATATCCAGGCACCATAATGTTACACGCTGGAACTACAATTTCGTTATTACTTGGGTTGTAATAGGCGTTATAGGTTTGCGGTTGCATACTCCATTCGGTTCTGTCAACTGGTTTTCCATATTTATTTATCATATAATTATATCCCCAAATATTGGCTTGCATCACATTGGCACAATACGATTTTCTATCGATATTCATTGTGCTCATGTCTTTCCATTTGTCGGGATAACCCACTTTCATTACAATTTTACTTAATTTATGTAATGCTTTTACTTTTGTGGCTTCACTCATCCAATCTAATTTTTTGATGTGATCGGCATATACTTCTCGGATGTTGTTTCCAATTTCCAATAACTTTTCTTTCGAGCCTTTCGGCAAATATTCAGCAACGTAAACTTGGCCGATTAATTCTCCTAATGAACCATCTGTTTGCCCTACCACGCGTTTCCAACGTGGTTTTTGTTTTGAAACACCATTTAAAACGGTAGAATAAAATTTAAAGTTTTGATTTTCGATGGCGCTATTTAAATAAGAAGCATACGAATTAACCAAATCCCATTTCAAATACGTTTTCCAATCTTCAATAGAATAGTTTTTTACCAATGAATTTAAGGCTTTGTAAAATTCTGGTTGCCCAACAATTATAGTATCTGCTTTTGCTACACCAAAAATGGGTAAAATAGCTTTCCAAGCAATATTTGGCGTTGACTTGCTTAAATCGGCAACGGTCATTTTGTTATAATTTTTTATTGGATCACGAAGCGCTTCCAATTTGCGGGAGGCTTTCGCCAAATCGGTTTCCAATTTCATAATTGTTCCAGCATTTTTTGTAGCTGAAACTTCGCCTTGACCAATTAATTTCATCATTACTTGCAGATGCTTTAGATATTCATTTCTAATAGAAACCGTACGTTCGTCGGTATTGAAATAGTAATCTCTGTTGCCCAATCCCAAACCACCTTGTCCTAAAAACAAAGCATATTTTGTACTGATTTTATCATCTTGTCCTATATAAAAAGAAAATGCTGGACTTGCGCCAATAGTATGCAAATGAGCAATTGAAGCCATTAACGACGAAACATCTTTTATACTTTCGATGTTGGCAAATTCAGATTTTAATGGGGAAATTCCCGCTTTTTCAATAGCAAGTGAATCCATTCCTGAAGCATAGAAATCACCTATTTTTTGTTTGTTGCTTCCTTTTTCTGCACTTTCGTCTTTAGCCGATTTTTCACAAATTTGCTTGATTTGGTTATTGATGGTGTCACCAATAGTTCTGAAAATACCGTTACTTTTTTCGGTTGATGGAATTGGGTGATTTTTAAACCAACCTCCATTTGCATATAGAAAAAAGTTTTCCGCTGGATTCACCAATGTATCTCTGTTGGATACTAATGGGTCGTTGAAATCGGCTTCTTTTTTGTTACAACTTATTAATTGTAAACTTGCAATGGCAAGAATAAATAGTTTTTTAGAATTTGTCATAGTACGCTTGTTAGTATTTAGGATTCCAAATAGGAAGTTTCAAATTTAAAAAATATTATTGGTTTGCACTAAAATAAATATTTAAAGTCAGAAAAACGAAATGTTTTTATATTTATGAATTAAGTGCTTATGAAATCGGGACGTTCATAGCCCTGATTGAAGTGGAACTCCCACGCTTTTGGACGTGGAGTGTAGCGGAAAGCAGGACACGAGCATAGCGAACTGACGGAGTAAATAGCTTCGAAAGAAAAAAATTACAATAAAATTAAGAAGTTGGCGTTGAAATAGTGTTAAATTGCTTAAAAATAATAATAGGATTTTAGAACGAAAAATTTGGATATGGACAACATAAAAATACTTTGGGTTGATGATGAAATTGAGCATTTAAAGCCGCATATTTTGTTTTTGGAGATGAAGAATTATCATGTTACGACTTGTAATAACGGGCGTGACGCTATTGATATTTTTGAAGAAGAGAATTTTGACATTGTGTTTTTGGATGAAAATATGCCTGGGATGAGTGGCTTAGAAACATTGGCGGAAATGAAGGAAAAGAAATCTTCGACGCCGATGATTATGATTACCAAAAGCGAGGAAGAATATATTATGGAGGAGGCAATTGGGTCGAAAATTGCGGATTATTTGATAAAACCAGTAAATCCAAATCAGATTTTATTGAGTTTGAAAAAGAATTTGGATCATTCGAGATTGATTTCACAGAAAACAACATTGGATTACCAAAAAGAATTTCGCAAGATTTCGATGGAAATGGCGATGGTAAATTCCTATGAAGATTGGGTAGAATTGTATAGAAAACTGATTTTTTGGGAATTGGAATTGGAAAATATCAACGACCACGGAATGATTCAGATTTTGGAGTCTCAAAAAGCGGAAGCGAATTCACAATTTGGAAAATTTATAGAGCGAAATTACGAGGATTGGTTCGAGCCAAAAGCGGATAAACCGATTCAATCGCACACTCTTTTTCGCGAATTAGTGGTTCCTGAAATCACTAAAAAAGAGAAGCCGATTTTGTTTGTGGTAATTGATAATTTGCGTTATGACCAATGGAAAGTTTTTGAAAGCGTGGTGAACAATCACTACAAATTAGAAAAAGAAGTTCCTTATTATGCGTTGCTTCCAACGGCGACTCAATATGCTAGAAATGCTATTTTTTCAGGTTTAACGCCATTAGAAATGGAAAAACAGTTTCCTCAATATTGGAAAAATGATCCTGATGAAGGCGGAAAAAATTTATATGAAGCCGAGTTTTTGACAGCACATTTAAAACGATTAGGCTTGAACATCAAGCAAGATTATTTTAAAATCACGAACTTGGCTGCGGGTAAAAAGCTTGTTGACAATTTCAAATCATTGAAAAATAATGATTTGGTGACGGTGGTTTATAATTTTGTGGATATGCTTTCGCACGCAAAAACAGAAATGGATGTGGTGAAAGAATTGGCTTCTGATGACAAGGCTTATCGCTCACTGACATTGAGTTGGTTTAAAAATTCACCACTTTTAGAAATTATTCAACAGGCACAAAAATTAGGATTTAAATTGATTTTGACTACCGATCACGGAACGATAAATGTAAAAAATCCATCGAAAGTTATTGGGGATAAAAACACAAGTTTGAACCTGAGATACAAAACAGGAAGAAGTTTGACGTATGAAGATAAAGATGTTTATGCTGTGAAGGATCCAAAAAAAATTGGATTACCGACTATAAATATGAGTAGTTCTTATATTTTTGCAAAGAATGATTTTTTCTTAGCGTATGTTAATAATTACAATCATTATGTGAGTTATTATCGCAATACGTATCAGCACGGAGGAATTTCATTAGAAGAAATGATCATTCCGTTTTTGGTGATGAATCCGAAGTAGGATTTATGATTTTAGATTCCAGATTTTAGATTAAAAAAGTTTTAAACAAAATAACATAAATGGAAGTTGTTTTTTCAATAAACGAATTAGAGAGTGTTGCCCAAAAAATTATCGATCAAAATCCAAATAAAGTAATTTTATTCAATGGCGAAATGGGCGTTGGAAAAACTACTTTAATCAAAAAATTATGTTCTATTCTTGGAGTTGAAGGCGCAACGAGTAGTCCAACTTTTTCTTTAGTTAATGAATATCAAACTACTACAAATCAAATCGTTTACCATTTTGATTGTTACCGACTTAAAAGTGAAATCGAGGCTTTGGATATGGGTATTGATGAGTATTTATATTCTGGAAATTGGTGTTTTATTGAATGGCCAGAAAAAATAAGAACCCTAATTCCAGAGTTGCATTCTACCGTAACTATTAAATTACAATCTGACGGAAAACGGCTATTAGAGTTAAAATAAAATCCTTAATTTTGAAAATAGTTTCTGAGATTTGTGGTTATGTAAACAAATGAAATCGAAAAAATTAGCTGCCGATTTTCCTTATTAGTTTATTTTTCTTAAATTTATAGATTAATTTCGAAATCCAATGGCAATTACCCCTTTTTCCAAAATACAGTTGATTCCTCAAGAGGAAAAACTTGAAATTACAAAACATCGGAGTGAACTTTTTATTGGAATCCCTAAAGAAAACAGTTACCAAGAGCGCAGAATTTGCCTAACTCCAGATGCCGTAAATTCATTGGTATCTCACGGACATCGCGTAATGATTGAGTCAGGAGCTGGATTGAGTGCCAGTTATTCCGACAAAGAATATAGTGATGCTGGTGCTGAAATGACCGCCGATACAAAAAAAGTATTGAGTTGTCCGATGATTTTAAAAGTCGAACCCCTAACTCTTGCCGAAATTGAACTTATAAATCCCGAAACTATTGTTCTTTCTGCGATTCAACTCAAAACACGCCGAAAAGAATATTTTGAAGCCCTTGCAAAAAAGAAAATTACCGCATTGGCGTTTGAATATATAAAAGACGAAGATGGCTCCTACCCTGCCGTAAAATCTTTGAGTGAAATTGCGGGAACGGCTTCGATATTAATCGCATCAGAATTAATGATTAACAATCAATTTGGGAAAGGCTTGCTTTTTGGAAATATTACAGGCGTTCCTCCAACAGAAGTTGTTATTCTTGGCGCAGGAACCGTGGGTGAATTTGCCGCTAAAAGTGCTTTAGGACTTGGGGCAAATGTAAAAGTTTTCGACAATTCAATTACCAAATTAAGAAGGTTGCAGAATAATTTAAACCAACGGATTTTCACTTCTACAATTCAACCAAAAGCATTATTAAAAGCTTTACGCCGTTGTGATGTTGCAATAGGTGCAATGCGTGGGAAAGAACGTTCTCCAGTTGTAGTTTCCGAAACCATGGTCGAATTAATGAAAAAAGGATCTGTAATTGTTGATGTTAGTATTGATACAGGGGGCTGTTTTGAAACTTCCGAAGTAACAACACATGAAAAACCCACTTTCATTCATCACGATGTTATTCACTATTGCGTGCCCAATATCCCTTCGCGTTATTCTAAAACAGCATCCCTTTCAATAAGTAATATTATTACTCCATTTCTACTTCAAATTGCCGATGATGGCGGAATAGAACGTGCCATTCGTTGTGATAAAGGCTTGAAAAACGGTGTCTATTTATACCACGGAATCCTAACCAACAAAGCTATTGGCGATTGGTTTGATTTACTATATAGCGATATTAATTTAATTGTTTTTTAACCGCACTTTGCCGTACATTTGCAAAAATATTTAAAATGAAATTTTACCAACGATTCGCATATTATCTTGTAGGACTTGTAATAGGATGTTTTTTTGTAGCTATGGTTTTAAGTGGAAAAGATACCCGATGTAACTATTTTCCAAATGCAAGAGTTTTGAATGATTTAAGTACCAAACCTTTTAATGTTTCTGATATTGCAACCGAAAAATTGAAAGAAAAATGGGTTGATATGAACGATATTAAGAACACTTTGAAATATGGCGATGTCGTTTTTGATAAAAGCAATGTAAAATATGGAAGCGGTAAAATATACATTGTAGAAGGCAAAACAATTAATAATCAGCCGATTGTACTTGAATTTATAAACTATGCGGACAAAGTAGTTTTAAAAGACATCATAAAAAAGTAATTTTTATTGGATTATAGTTGCAAATACAAATACTAAATGTATATTTGCAACCCATTTAAGGGCGATTAGCTCAGCTGGTTCAGAGCACCTCGTTTACACCGAGGGGGTCGGGGGTTCGAACCCCTCATCGCCCACAAATAAAAAAGACAAACTTAAATCGAGTTTGTCTTTTTTATTTGAGAAAATTCCAGTTATTCCCATATCATTTCTCCCGTCATTAGATGTATCTGTTGCTGCGAACAACGAAATATGAATTACTACTTTTTCAATTTTTCTTTCAATGCTTTTGATTTATCTGTCATTTCAAGCGCATTATAAACACCAATTAACGTTTTGATTGCTTCCACATTTTCAGGATCCAATTCGGTTACTTTTTCCAAATAAGGAATAGCACCTTTATAAACATCCTCTCGTTGCTTTTTCAAAACATCATATTTTTTCATTTCAGGAGCAGAAGTTCCTAATTTGTTCATTTTATCTATTAAAATCTTCTCGCCATCTAATTTCAAAATAGCAAGATTTAAATAAGCATTTCCATACTTAGGGTCTATTGCAATAGCTCTCAAATAATATTTCTCGGCATCTACTAATTCCTTATTATTATAACTGATTACCCCCAAATTAAAAACCAAATCTGCATTGTTTGGATTTTTTTCTAATGCCTCAGAAATCAATCTTTTATAATTTACCATGTCATTTGATTTCAAATATAAATCGGACTCGGTAAGTATTAAAGCTACATCTTCTGGACTTTCTATTCTAGCCTCTTTTACAGCAATCTTTGCCTCATCAGACCTACCCAATTCTACTAAAATTAATGCAATGTTTTTGCAAATTTCAGGTCTTTTTGACAAAATTTTTTCATCACGTGGTTCGGTATATAATTTTAATTTTATCTTATTTTCTCTGTCAATTTTTGCATCTGGAGTATTCCCAAAATAGTCCTCTTTATCTGTAAGTATATTTTTACCATAATAAGAGGTTCCTTCTCCTGAATAATTCAAAGTCTTTAACACCTGATAATATTGTAATGCTTTTTCATATTCTTTCGCATTAACAGCATAATTAGCAGCGAAGTACAATTTTTCGATATCTGTTTTATCCAAATCATAAATAGAAGCCAACACAACAGATGCTTCTTTAAATTTTGATTCATCTGCAAGCGCTACTGCATAATTTACCAACATCGGTTTAAATGAATTTATTATCTCTTCAATTTTTTTGGTGTAAACCTGTTTTCCTGTCTTTTTTTCATAAGCCAAAGTAGCCGTTAAGTTAGAAACCAATTGATTGATATTTTCAACTGTTAGATATTTGCCTAATAAACCCGAATTGTTCAAATTTTCTGGTTTTGACATAACCAAATTCAATTCCAAAACCGGAGTTATCGCTTTGTAAAAAGCAAAATAGACTTTATCATCTTCAATTGAAACGGCAACCAAAGGTTCCGCTTTCAATAACATGGCTTTATATTCCACCAAATCGGAATCCGAAATTTTTTCCCTCGCATATATTTTCTTAAGTGTTTTAAGCTCATCTTTTTGAGCAAATATACTTGCCGAAACCATTAATAATCCTGTAAGTATTAGAATTTTAATTTTCATAGTACCAATTTTATGTTTTTACTTCTATTATTTATTCCTCGCTATCGTCGTCA
>JBIIFA010000218.1:0-2898 GCA_044237565.1 Flavobacterium sp. | reverse complement strand
ATTGTTAATTATCAATTAAAAAAATGAAAGGACCATTATTTTATTCGAAAATATTACTCTTTGGAGAATACGGAATTATCCGCGACTCCAAAGGATTGTCAATTCCTTATAATTTTTATAATGGCGCGCTAAAAAAAGACAAAAATTCTTCTGAAGAAGCCATAAAATCAAATGGAAATTTAAAACGTTTTGTAACCTACTTAGAAACCTTACAAAACGAGCAGCCTGAATTAGTGACATTCGATCTAGAAATTTTAAAAGAAGATGTTGCATCAGGAATGTATTTTGATTCTAGCATTCCTCAAGGTTATGGTGTTGGTAGTAGCGGCGCACTTGTAGCGGCAATTTATTATAAATATGCTCAAAATAAAATTACCGTTTTAGAAAATCTTACAAGAGAAAAATTACTTACTTTAAAAACGATTTTCTCTCAAATGGAATCTTTTTTTCATGGCAAAAGTTCTGGATTAGATCCTTTGAATAGCTATTTGAGTATTCCAATTCTGATAAATTCTAAAGACAATATAGAAGCAACTGGAATTCCAACGCAAAGTTTGGACGGAAAAGGAGCCGTATTTTTGTTGGACTCAGGAATTATTGGCGAAACAGCGCCAATGGTAAATATTTTCATGGAAAACCTTAAGGACAAAGGGTTTCGCACGATGTTAAAATCGCAATTCATCAAACATACCGATGCTTGTGTTGAAAATTTTCTTGGTGGCGACATAAAATCCTTATTTCAAAACACCAAAAAATTATCAAAAGTAGTTTTGAATAACTTCAAACCGATGATTCCAGAACAATTTCACGGAATTTGGCAAAAAGGAATTGATACTAACGATTACTATTTGAAACTTTGTGGATCTGGTGGCGGTGGTTATATTCTTGGTTTCACAGAAGATTTAGAAAAAGCAAAACTAGCACTGAAAGACTATAAATTGGAGGTCGTTTATCAATTTTAAACTTCTTAAATTCAAAAATTGATACCATGTTAGGCAGAAAAAACAAACTTGTAATAATGAAAATTGTCAGTTTGTTCTCTGTAGTTCGAGGGTATAACATTCCCATAATTATTTTAGCGCAATACCTTTCAGCAATCTTTATACTTGCTCCAGAAAAAAAACCATTAACTGTACTTTTAGATTTAAATTTGTTTCTAATCGTTTTCGCAACATCCTTAACCATCGCTTCGGGATACATAATTAATAGTTTTTACGATAGCAAAAAAGACTTAATCAACCGGCCAAACAAATCTATTTTGGACCGATTAGTAAGTCAGCAAACCAAACTCAGAGTTTATTTTACACTTAATTTTGCCGTAGCATTTTTGGCTTTTTTAATTTCTTGGCGCGCTTTTTTATTCTTTTCAGTTTACATATTTCTCATTTGGTTTTATTCCCATAAGGTAAAAAAATTCGTAATTATTGGGAATTTAATGGCAACATTTATGGCGGTTCTACCCTTTTTCGCCATACTTTTATATTACAAAAATTTCTACGAGGTAATTCTCGCACATGCTTCTTTCTTATTTCTATTGCTTCTAATCCGAGAAATGATAAAAGATTTGGAAAATATAAAAGGTGATTTGGCAAACGATTATAAAACAATTCCAATATTATATGGCGAAGAAATTTCTAAAAAAATAATCACCGTTTTAACCACATTAACTGTTATTCCCGTATACATTTTAATAGAAAAATTCGATGTTGGATACATGGACATGTATTTTTATTTCTGTCTCATTATTCTCATTTTCTTTCTTTTATACCTATGGAGATCCAATACTAAAGAACAGTTCTTACTACTTCATAATGTTTTAAAATTCCTAATTGTAGCAGGCGTTTTTTGCATTGTTCTTATAAATCCTACCATAGTATTTCATTTTAAAAACTTGCTTTAATTTTTTTGAAGCCATTTCCTGCTATCATTCCAATCCACGTTATTGCTTCGTGCCTCACAATAAAGTGGGATTTTCCCTTCTACCTGCCTGCCGGCGGGCAGGTCAGGGCTAGGGATTTAGGAACAATTAAATTTTTAATGACTTAATTAATTTTCCGTAAAAAGACTTTTTTTATAAACGAAATCCACTATTAATTAGCACTTTACGGTTTTATAACTCGCAATTATCAATTTTCAAGCTTATAAATGGTATCTTTGCAAAAATTATAGAATATTATGAATAACAAGGAAGGCAATAATAATAAAAGCGGTGGTAGAGCGAATAGTTCAAGACCAAGCTCAAATAAGCCAAAACCTGCGATGCAAAAACGGGCACAAGGGCCTAAAAAAGTAAAAATAAATACTAAAGTTGCAGAAGTTGCATCAGACAAAGTAGAGAAAAAACCGAATCAAGCGCCTAAAAGACCGAAAGTAAAAGACGAAATTCGATTGAATAAATACATTGCAAATTCGGGAGCTTGCTCTCGTCGTGATGCCGATATTTACATACAATCTGGGAATGTAAAAGTGAATGGAATTCCTGTTGTTGAGATGGGATATATGGTGAAACCGGGCGATGTAGTGAATTTTGACGGGAATGTTTTGACTCCTGAAAAGAAAGAATATATCTTGTTGAACAAGCCAAAAAACTTTACAACAGCATTGGACGAAGGTCAAGAATACCGCAATGTTTTGGAATTAGTGAAAGGTTCTACGACTTCAAAAATTGGAGCTGTGGGAAGAATGGATAAAAATACGACGGGTTTATTGTTGTTTACGAATGACACGGATATGATTCGTAAATTTACGTTGCCAACAAACAAATCATCAAAAATTTACCAAGTTTCTTTGGATAAAAACTTGAAATTTGAGGATTTAGAAAAAATCAATAAAGGTTTGGTTTTAGATGGTCACCGCGTTTTTGTAGAAGATGTAAGTTACATTGAAGGAGAATCAAAA
>JBIIFA010000217.1:0-2907 GCA_044237565.1 Flavobacterium sp. | reverse complement strand
CCAACTCTAAACTACCTTTTTGATAATTTTAAAGGAGCGTCTCATTATTCACTCGTTTTGCATGCAATTCCAAGTGCTTTGTATCAAATTTTTGGAATATACCAACCCATTTCAGTCAATGAATTTAAAGAGAAAATCGCAATACTCCCTTCTGGATATGTGAAATACCTTAAAAATAAATACGAAATCATAGAAAAATCATTTGCAATAAAAACTGCAATTCGCGTCAATGACTTTAAGGCAATTGAAGCTGCAATATTAAAAAATAAAACATACAATGAGTTAGAAGAATTGTCTAATTTAGCTCGGAAAAATTACCCAGAAAGCATGCTCGCAGATTATGAATTGGGAATTATGTATGAAAAAAATGGGGATTATAAAAAAGCCATAAAATATTTTCAAACAGCTTATCAAAAAGTTGAAATTGGTGATTTAACAAAAAATATGATGCTTGATAAAATGGAGGACTTAAAGAAGGGTTTCGCTAAAAATGGTAAGGAATTAAAAACCGAAACCCCAACTCAAGAATCGCCTATAGAAGCAATTCAAGAAGAAAAAAAACCTTAATATGGCTAAAGTAAAAACCTCGTTTTTTTGCCAAAGTTGTGGCACACAATATTCTAAATGGCAAGGCCAATGCAATGCCTGCAAGGAATGGAATACCATTGTAGAAGAAATTATTCAAAAAGAGGAAAAAGTTTCTTGGAAACCAACAACTTCGGAAGTTAAAAAAATTTCAAAACCGTTAAAAATTAAGGAAATTGATTCTACTCTCGAAATCCGAATGGATACTTGTGATGGTGAACTAAATAGAGTGCTTGGTGGTGGAATTGTTCCTGGTTCTTTAATCCTTTTGGGAGGCGAACCTGGAATTGGAAAAAGTACTTTATTGCTTCAAATTTCTTTGAAATTACCCTACAAAACCTTATACGTTTCGGGTGAAGAAAGTCAGAAGCAAATAAAAATGCGCGCCGAAAGAATTACGCCTAACGGTGATAATTGTTACATCCTAACAGAAACAAAAACGCAAAATATTTTTCGTCAAATTGAAGAAATTCAGCCTGAAATCGTAATCATCGATTCCATCCAAACCCTACATACTGATTATATAGAATCGGCTGCGGGAAGTATTTCTCAAATCCGAGAAACTACCGCCGAACTTATAAAATTTGCAAAGGAGACCAATGTTCCTGTAATTTTAATTGGTCACATCACAAAAGACGGAAATATTGCAGGACCCAAAATTTTGGAACATATGGTAGACACTGTT
Organism: Flavobacterium sp.; assembly: GCA_044237565.1. Classification (GTDB taxonomy): domain Bacteria; phylum Bacteroidota; class Bacteroidia; order Flavobacteriales; family Flavobacteriaceae; genus Flavobacterium. The sequence continues at coordinate 1,637 of JBIIFA010000217.1, read as the reverse complement.
TTGCAATTTGAAGGAGACAGGAATCACGTATATCGAATTTTGCGTTCCCTGAAAAATAGGTTTGGTTCCACCGCCGAAATTGGAATTTATGAAATGCAAGGAACAGGATTGCGCGAAGTTGCCAATCCATCCGAAATATTGATTTCTCATAACGATGCCACACTTTCTGGAACCGCAATTGCATCTACATTGGAAGGAATGCGCCCATTGATGATTGAAATTCAAGCGCTTGTAAGTAGCGCTGTTTATGGGACTCCACAACGAAGTACAACGGGATATAACGCCAAAAGGCTGAACATGATTTTAGCAGTTCTTGAAAAAAGAGCTGGTTTTCATTTGGGATCCAAAGATGTTTTCCTCAATGTTACTGGAGGACTTTCTGTTGATGATCCCGCTATAGATTTGGCAGTTGTTGCAGCTATTTTATCCTCAAATGAAGACATCGCCATTGGAAAAGATTTTTGTTTTGCTGGTGAAGTAGGACTTTCAGGAGAAATACGCCCCGTGAATAGAATCGAGCAACGCATTCAAGAAGCAGAAAAATTAGGATTCTCAACCATTTTTGTATCAAAATACAATAAAATTGCATTGAAAAATACGTTTATCAACATCCGAATGGTGGCGAAAATTGAAGATATTGTAAGCGAATTATTCGGATAAACCAATGCGAACCAAAAAACAAAAAGCCCTATTTTTTTTAAAATTCCTTGCAGTATTTATTGCGCTAAGTATTGTTATGCTTTTTGTTTTTCGGGAAGCGCTTTTGCAAAAAGCCATCACAAAAATTGAAAACAAACTAGCAACAGAATACCAAACCAAATTAACCATCGAAAAAGCACAATTTGATGGGCTTTCAGGAATCGAATTGCAAAAGATAAATCTAGTTCCCAATCAAGCAGATACCCTTTTATCTGTAGAAAAAATTAAAACCAAAATCAATCTTCTAAAACTGATTATTGGAACCGTGCAATTGGAAGGATTGGAAATGAACAATGGCTTTGTTCAATTGGTAAAAAATAAAAACGGACGCAATTTCGATGCTTTCATAAAGCGCAATAAATCCGATACTAGCACTTCTGAAAATCGAAATTATGCCAAAACTGCGTACCGTTTGCTTTCAAAAATTTTGGCTTTAGTTCCAACAGAAATGCATCTTGAAAATTTATCTTTTAGAATGAATGACATGGGACGAAAAGTGACTTTTGACCTAAAACAATTGAAATTGAAAGATGAAATTTTAGCCGCCGCAATCAACGTAAGCACAACTGCTTTTAATCAGAATTGGTTCATAAAAGGATTTGCCAATCCAAGGGATAAAACTGCTGATTTGAAGTTCTTCAATGGCAACAATTCCAAAATCAAAGTGCCTTATTTAGACGAGCGCTTTGGCTTTCTTTCCAGTTTTGACAGCATTCACTTGAACATTGCAAAAATCGAAATGGAAAGTGGCGAATTACACATCGATGGGTTTACATCGATTGTGAATTTAACGGTCAGTCACCCAAAAATCGCCACAAAAGATGTCGTTGTTAAACAAGCTCGTTTTGATTATCAATTGCTTTTTGGCGAACATTTTATGGCAATTGACAGCAGTTCAACCCTACAAATGAACAACGTCAAAATTCATCCTTTTGCAG
>JBIIFA010000081.1:0-8253 GCA_044237565.1 Flavobacterium sp. | reverse complement strand
TGGTAATAATTGCAATATCTGGCTTGTAATTTATGATTCCATCTAATTGGAAACTGCTTAATTCCAAAACGTAATAATCGTATTTGTCTTCGGCAACTTGCCACGCAAAGCTCTTTCCTATATTCCCGCCAAGTCCAACATTTATTCCTGCCGATTTTAGTAAATGATAGGTCAACATTGTTGTGGTTGTTTTACCATTACTGCCCGTAATTCCAATTGTTTTTGCTTTTGTAAATGGAGCTGCAAATTCAATTTCGGAAATCACGGGGATTTTATTCTCGATTAGCATTTTGACAATCGGGGATTTATCAGGAATCCCTGGGCTTTTCATCACCACATCGGCATTTAGAATTTTCTTTTCCGTATGTTTTTCCTCTTCCCATTTTATTCCATTTATGCTAAGAACTTCCTTATAATTTTCTTTTATTTTTCCAAAATCAGACACAAAAACATCATATCCTTTTTTCTTTCCAAGGATTGCTGTTCCAACGCCACTTTCACCTCCACCGAGTATGACTAATCTCATACTATCGTAATTTCAGAGTTACAATTGAGAGAATTGCTAATAAAATTCCGACAATCCAAAACCGTGTTACAATCTTACTTTCGTGATACCCTTTTTTCTGATAATGATGATGCAATGGTGACATTAGAAAGATTCTACGTCCTTCTCCAAATCGCTTTTTAGTATATTTGAAATAGGCAACTTGTAATACAACGGAGAAATTCTCGGCCAAGAAAATTCCACATACTAAAGGAATCAACATTTCTTTACGAACTGAAATTGCCAAAACAGCAATAATTCCACCAATTGTCAAACTTCCTGTATCACCCATAAATACCGATGCGGGATAGGAATTATACCAAAGAAACCCTATTAGTGCTCCAATAAAAGCTGCAATGAAAACCGTCATTTCCCCCGAATCAGGAATGTACATTATGTTCAAATAATTTGAAAAAATAATATTTCCAGAAACGAAAGTAAAAATTGCTAGAGCAAGAACAGAAATTGCCGATGTTCCTGCTGCTAAACCATCAATTCCATCCGTTAAATTCGCGCCATTTGAAACTGCAGTAATTATGAAAATTACAAATGGAATGAATATCAACCAGGACCATTTTTCATAACCTTCGCCCTTCCAAGCTAATAATTCGGCATAATCAAACTCATTGTTTTTGAAAAAAGGAATTGTTGTTGCTGTCGATTTTTCTTCAATTGGCGCTTGATGAATTACATTTTCAGTTTGAGTCAATGAAACTTTGTCTTTCATGTCTTTTCTAACCGTTACACCAGGATGCAAATACAAAACCGAACCAACAATTAATCCTAATCCAACTTGTCCAATTACCTTGAAAATACCTTTTAATCCTTCTTTGTCTTTTTTGAAAATTTTAATATAATCATCAATAAAACCAATAGTTCCCATCCAAAGCGTGGTAACAATCAATAAAATTATATAGATATTATTCAGTTTTGTAAGTAATAACACCGGAATCAACGTGGCGATTATAATAATCAATCCACCCATTGTTGGGGTTCCCGCTTTTTGAGTTTGACCTGCAAGACCTAATTCACGAACCGTTTCTCCAACTTGCTGATTTCTCAAAAAGTTGATGATTCTTTTTCCGAAAATCGTAGAAATCAACAAAGACAAAATCAATGCCAATGCCGATCTAAATGTGATATATTGAAATACGCCCGTTCCTGGAACGTTTAAAACTTTATTTAGGTATTCAAAAAAATAATACAACATAATTTTGGGTTTATTTGTTCAATTGATCTAGCATTTCTTTTACTATTTTCATATCATCAAAATCATGGCGAACGCCATTAATTTCTTGATATGTCTCGTGTCCTTTTCCAGCAATTAGAATAATATCATTGGCTTGAGCCAATTGACACGCCGCTTTAATTGCTTGCTTTCTATCTGAATTGGAAACTGTTTTTTTAAAGTTTTGAGGCGCAACGCCTTGTTCCATTTCTGCAATTATCGTTTCAGGATTTTCCGTTCTCGGATTGTCCGAAGTAATAATTATTCTATCGCTTAATTTCGATGCAATGTCTGCCATTATCGGGCGTTTCGTTTTATCTCTATCACCGCCACAACCCACAACTGTAATCAGTTGTTCGTTTTTGGTTCTAATGTCATTTATCGTTTTCAGCACGTTTTCCAAAGCATCTGGAGTATGAGCATAATCTACAATTGCGGTAATATTTCCTTTAGAAACGATGTATTGGAAACGTCCAGAAACACTTTCTAGCTCAGATAATAATCGCAATACTTCCAATGATTCTAATCCTAGTTCAACCGCAGTTCCATAAATTGCTAATAAATTATAAGCATTAAATGTTCCAATCAACCGAACCCAAACTTCATTATCGTTGATTTTTAAAAGCAATCCCGACAATTGATTTTCTAAAATTTGCGCTTTATAATCAGAATAGGTTTTTAAGGCATACGTCAATTTTCTAGCCGCAGTATTTTGCAACATTACGCTTCCGTTTTTATCATCACTATTTGATAATGCAAAAGCAGTTTTTGGTAAATTATCGAAAAACGATTTTTTCACATCTCTATATTCTGAAAATGTAGGATGGTAATCCAAATGATCGTGAGATAAATTGGTGAAAACGCCTCCTGCAAATTGCAATCCTTCTGTTCTTTTTTGATGAATTCCGTGAGAACTCACTTCCATAAAACAATATTCAATACCTTCATCAACCATCTCTTTTAGATACTGATTTATCGTAATTGAATCAGGCGTGGTGTGCGTTGCCTTGTATTCTTTGGTGTCAACCAAAATTTTCACCGTAGAAAGCAATCCTACTTTATATCCTGCTTTTTGAAACAATTGATACAATAACGAAGCCACCGTAGTTTTTCCGTTTGTTCCTGTAATTCCAACCAACTTTAGTTTATGAGACGGGTTTTCAAAATAATTTGCCGCCATAAAAGCCATCGCTTTATTCGTATCTTTAACTCGGATATAAGTGATTCCCGAAATAATTATTTCTGGAAATGTATCGCAAATTATTGCAATCGCTCCCTTATTAATAGCGGTTTCAATAAAATCATGCCCGTCAGAAATTGTTCCTCTAATAGCTATAAAAACATCATTCTCGGATATTTTTCTGGAATCAAATTCCATTTTTTCAATAGCAACATCCGTCGAACCATTTACTGCTTCAATTGCTACTTTCCAAAGTATTTCTTTTAGATTTATCAAGATAATTCTAATATTATAGTTGCTTGACTTGTGATTGCTACTCCAGGATTAATGGATTGTTTTTTGACTTTTCCAACGCCTATTATTTTTACTTTTACTTTAAGATTTTCTAATAAAGCAACTGCGTCCATTCCTGACATTCCCTTTAAATTTGGAATTACATTCTTTTTTTCTTGCGATTTTATGTAGTAATCCGAGTAATTTTTTTCTTGTGTAGGATTCTTTTTATCCAAATTTTTCACTTCGTTTCTCGTTGGAGAATCTGTAAAAATCTTTTGCGCTATTCTTTTAAAAACAGGCCCTGCAACATCTGCTCCGTAATAATTATTATTTGAAGCATCTGGATCGTGAACGACAACAATACAAGAATATTTAGGCACATCCGCTGGAAAATAACCTACAAATGAAGAGATATAATGCTTGTCTGCACCGCCGTTAGTTCCATAATTTGCTTGAGCTGTTCCCGTTTTTCCAGCCATCGAAAAATCTTTAGAATATAATTTTGATGCCGTTCCTCTTTTTACAACATTTTCCAAAACAGCTTTCAATTTTAGAATCGTTTCTTGCGAACAAATCTTTGGATTGATAACTTTTTTATTAAATTTTACCACTGTTCTATTCCATTCTTTTATCTCAGAAACGAATTGTGGTTTTACCATTTCACCATTATTTGCAACAGCATTATAATACGTCAACGTTTGCAAAGGTGTGATTGAAACTCCATAACCAAATGCCATCCAAGGAAGTGAAATATTAGACCACGTTTTATCCGTAGGTTGAGGAATATAGGGTTTCCCCTCTCCTTGAAATGGCAATCCCAATCGAGAATTTAAGCCATATGAATTCAAACGATTAACAAACTGAGAAGGATTATTTTTATAATTATTATAAACCGCCTGAACCATTACCGTATTGGATGATTTTTCAAAACCCTTTGCCAATGAAATTGAACCATAACCCCCCTCGTGAGAATCAACAACCTTTTTCCCAAAATAAGTTACTACACCGCCATTAGTATTATACACCGCACTTGTATCAACTTTTTTATCTTCTAAAAGTGTCATCAAATCAGCCAATTTATAGGTTGAGCCAGGTTCGTGAGATTCAGCAATTGCATAATTTGTCGTTTCAGAATAAATTTCTTCTGCTACTTTTCCTAAATTTGAAATTGCTTTAACTTGTCCGGTTTTAGTTTCCATAACTATCACGCAACCGTGATCGGCTTTGTATTTTTCAAGTTGTTCCAGCAAAGCATGGTGTGCAATATCTTGAATATAAACATCAATCGTAGAAATCACATCGTAACCATCTTGCGGTTCAACTTCATTGACGTCACGTATAGGTTTCCACTGTCCTTTTGCAATTTTTTGTTTTAAAACTTTTCCGTCTTTTCCGTTTAAATATTTTCTAAATGCCCATTCAATTCCTTTTCCATCTGGCAAACCTTCAGGTGTAATACGCTCATAACCAATAGTTCTTTGCGCAATTTCTCCAATTGGATGTTTCCGAACTGTTTTTTGTTCAATTATAATTCCACCTTTATAAATTCCTAATTTGAATAAAGGAAAACTCTTAATTCGCATGTATTCAGTATAACTTAAATCTCTAGCTAATAAGAAAAATCTGTTTTTGTTGGTTCTTGCTGACGTTAATTCCAGTTGAAAAAAACTACTTGGTTTATTAAATAAAACACCTAATGAATCGGATAAAGGCTTAATATTCTTATGGAAATCCTTAGCATCTGGTGCCATAGCATCAAATCGAATGGTATAATTTGGGATTGATGTAGCCAATAAACTTCCATCTGAAGAATAAATATTCCCTTTATTGGCAGGGATAACAAAATTTCTTATAGAACGTTCTTTGGCTAATTTGCGCAAAGAATCCCCTTCTACCCATTGGATATTAGTGATTTTAAATACAATTGCAAGCGCCATTAAAAAGATGACAACTGCAACTATATAAATTCTTAAGATTATATTTTTATTATCTTCTACCATAAATTTTTCAGGAAACCTTTCTCTTCTATTTTCTTTACAATTACCTTTACTGGAGGAGTTGAAGCAGGCTTAATTCCCAGTTCTACCATTTTTAGTGTTACTGTAGATTCCATTTTCAACTTCATTAATTCCGAACGACGATCAACAAATTCGGAACGTAATTCTTTTACTTCGCCCGTTAATTCAATGATTTTAAAAACTTTTTGATCTACATTATTGTTGTTGGCAATCATAAAAATGGCAAGAAGAATTAAAAAAACAATGAACCGCCAATTTTTAGCCGCATTTGCTTCTTCGTTGATTAAAAATCTTGCTTTTAATAAGCTGTAAACGCCATTTTTCATTACTTACCTCTTTTCTGCTATTCTCAATTTTGCACTTCGGGCTCTATTATTTATCTTGATTTCTTGAAAATTAGGAACAATTAATTTTCCAATTGTTTTGAATGGAACAGAAAAATTTCCGAAGAAATCACGTTCTGGTTCACCTTCAAACATTCCGTTTTTCATCAATCTTTTTACTAATCTGTCTTCCAATGAATGGTATGAAATAACGCTTAATCGTGCGCCTGGCTTCAAAATTTCTAAAGATTGTTCTAAAAATTCCTTTAAAACATCCATTTCTTGGTTGACTTCAATTCGGATTGCCTGATACATTTGAGCTAATATTTTATGGCTTTTATGCGTTGGTAAAAAACGTCCTAAAACAATTTTTAGTTGTTCTGTATTTCGTATTGGTTCCTCTTCTCGAGCTGCAATAATTACACGGGCAATTGCTGGTGCATTTTTCAATTCTCCATAATCCAGAAAAACCCTTCTTAAATTTGTTTCGTCATATTCATTGACAACTCGATATGCATTTAAATCGTTTTTTTGACTCATTCTCATGTCTAATTCGGCATCAAAACGAGTAGAAAAACCTCGTTCAGCAACATCAAATTGATGCGACGAAACACCCAAATCAGCCAAAATTCCATCAACGCTTTTCACATTATGAAACCTTAAAAACCTTTTTATAAATCGGAAATTTTCATTTATCAAAACAAATCGTTCGTCATCAATTGTGTTTTCCAAAGCATCTTCATCTTGGTCAAAGGCAAATAACTTTCCATTTGGACCCAAACGACTCAAAATTTCTCGAGAATGTCCGCCTCCACCAAAAGTCACATCAACATATATTCCGTCTGGTTTTATATTAAGTCCGTCAACAGATTCTTTTAATAATACAGGATTATGATATTCCATTTTCATCGTCATTTACATTACCCATAACCTCTTCCGCTAAATCGGCAAAGTCAACTTCATCGTTAGAAATGAAATTTTCATATAAATCTTTGTCCCAAATTTCAACAATATTAACCGCTGAAGAAAGTACCAAATCTTTAGAAATCGATGCAAATACAACTAAATCTTTAGGAACCAAAACTCTTCCTAAAGCATCAATTTCAACCACTTTAACCCCCGCAGTAAAACGACGAATAAAGTCATTATTTTTCTTTACAAATTTGTTCAACTTGTTAATTTTATTCATCATCAAGTTCCATTCTGACATTGGGTACAATTCCAAACAAGGCTGAAATACAGAACGTTTCAAAACAAAACCGTTAAGAAGCGATGCCGTCAATTGCTTTTTTAAAGGCGCAGGCAAAAGAAGCCTTCCTTTAGCATCAACTTTACATTCGTATGTTCCAATTATTGAATTCAATTTAAATAGTATTTGAAATGGTTTTGACAAAAATATAAAAAAATATACCACAATTTACCACAATATACCACTTTGTTAATAAGTTTTACCACTTCGACCAAAAACTAGATAAAATGTAGGTTTATTTCTATAAAAGATTCTTTGATAAATTGTTAAGAAACTATATGGATTTGAAACAAAAAATATTAAAAAAAACATTGTTTACACTCCAATATTGGGAGTATTTTTTTGGATTCATTATTCAATTATATTTGAAAAAATGATTAATTGTTTTTAATTTGGGAAAGAAAAGCAAGATTTTACCTTTTATTTTAACCAATATGCTTACTATTGTTACATTCATTTAACCTAAACAAAAATTAATAATTAGTTATAAAATCATATATTTGTAAAAATTGAAATGTAACTATAATAATGGAACACGGATTAAAAAAAGAAGGCCGCTATACCTATTTTGAAGCTGGCGAAGGAACACCAATAATCGTTTTACACGGTTTAATGGGCGGTTTAAGCAATTTTGAATCGGCTGGAGCTTACTTTTCTCAAAAAGGTTATAAAGTTATTATACCTGAATTGCCTATATATACTCAAAGTCTTTTACGAACTAATGTAAAGGCTTTCGCCAAATACGTGAAAGATTTTATTACATTCAAAGGTTTTGACAGAGTAATTCTCATGGGAAATTCGTTGGGCGGTCATATTGCTTTGTACCACGCAAAAATGTATCCTGAAAAAATGTTAGGACTTGTAATTACAGGAAGTTCAGGACTTTACGAAAGCGCAATGGGCGATAGTTACCCAAGACGTGGTGATTATGACTATATTCAAAAAAAAGCGGAAGCTGTTTTTTATGACCCAAAAGTTGCAACTAAAGAAATGGTTGATGAAGTTTTTAGTATGGCAAACGACCGAATAAAATTAATTAAAACCTTAACGATTGCCAAAAGTGCGATTCGTCATAATATGGCCAAAGATTTACCAAAAATGCACATTCCAACTTGCATTATTTGGGGTAAAAATGATAATGTAACACCACCAGATGTAGCTGTAGAATTTCATAAATTATTACCCAATTCTTCTTTATATTGGATTGATAAATGTGGTCACGCCGCAATGATGGAACGACCAGACGAATTCAATGAATTTATGTTTGAATGGTTGCAAAAGGTGAACTTGTAATATTTTAAAATAAATAAACCGCTACTTTTCGAGTATTTACTGTAATTGTCGTGGTGTTTTTTTAACTACCTTTGCCGAAATCAAATTTGATTATGAAAATTAATACCGCCGAATTTATAATCAGCAATTCTGAAGTTGATAA
>JBIIFA010000080.1:0-8297 GCA_044237565.1 Flavobacterium sp. | reverse complement strand
TCGTGTCATTTCATCGCCATCCAATTCTACTACTGGATTGACTACTTTAATTTTTGTCATTATTATGTAAGTTTTTAGTTTTTAAAATTCGAGTGAGCAAATATAATACATTCAACAGGATTTGTAAATATATTAACACCTATAACGATTGATTTATGAATTTCTTAATAAATTTGGGTTATATTGCTGAAATTGTAATTTAAGTATTATTTTTTTATAAAAAAAGCCCCAACAAAATTGGGACTTTCATAATAAAGAGACATTTGACTATCTTCTTTTATCTTTAATTTTTGCTTTTTTACCAGTAAGTTCTCTGAAGTAATAGATACGAGCTCTTCGAACAGCACCTTTTTTGTTAATTTCAATTTTTTGTAAAGCAGGCAAGTTCACTGGGAAGATACGCTCAACTCCAATTGCACCTGACATTTTACGAATAGTAAAAGTTTCTGTGTTTCCAGAACCTCTTCTTTGAATAACAACTCCTTTAAAAAACTGAGTTCTTGTTTTTTCACCCTCTTTAATTTCGTAGTAAACTGTGATTGTGTCTCCAGCTCCGAATTCAGGGAATTCTTTTTTTGTTACAAATTCGTCTTTAACGAATTTCATTAAATCTGCCATGATAATTTTTTTAATTATGGTTTTAAATCAGAGCAACATTCGCGGATTTCGCCAGAGGTTAGTCAAATGTGGGTGCAAATATAATTAATAATTGATAATTAACAATGGATAATCTAAAAAAAAACAACCAATAAATTTAAACGATAACCAACTCATTAACAACAATTCAATGTCAATTATCCATTATCCATTATCAATTATTCATTATCAAGTAAATCAGGTCTTCTCTTTTTAGTATGTTCATATGCCTTTTCATCCCGCCATTTGTCAATTTTAGCAAAGTTTCCACTGGTTAAAACTTCAGGGACTTTCCAACCTTTGTAATCTGCGGGGCGAGTATATATTGGACCTGATAATAATCCGTCTTGAAAACTATCTGTTAAAGCCGAAGTTTCGTCGCTCAAAACACCTGGAATTAATCGAATTAAGGCATCCGATAAAACCAAAGCACCTAATTCCCCACCAGACAAAACATAATCGCCAATTGAGATTTCTTTGGTAATAAAATGATCACGAACTCTTTGATCAACGCCTTTATAATGTCCGCAAAGGATAATAATATTCTCATACATCGACATCGTATTGGCCATTTTTTGGTTCAAAGTTTCTCCGTCGGGCGACATATATATGATTTCATCGTAGTTTCTTTCACTTTTTAAATGCGTAATACAAGCGTCAATTGGTTGTACCGTCATCACCATTCCTGCACCGCCACCAAAAGGATAATCATCTATAGATTTCTGCTTGTTGGTTGTATAATCTCTTAAATTATGAAAATGAACTTCTACAATTCCTTTGTCAATGGCGCGTTTCATTATTGATGCCTCAAATGGACTTCGCAATAATTCTGGTAAAACGGTAATAATATCTATTCTCATATATAATTAGGTGCAAAGTTGCAAATGTACAAAGTTTTCTAGGTTTTTATAATTGTGCCAAATTATTTTAAGCTTCTATCTATTTGAAATAAAAACAAATTTATCTAATTACATTTTTAAGTCCATATTTTCTATTACTTTTATACCACCTAAAAAACACTATCATTATGGAATTAAGTAGAAAAATAATTGTGACAAGCGCACTCTTTTTATTTGTGGTGACTTCACAATCTCAATCGCTAAATGAAAAAAAATTAAGTAGCAGTATGACAAATCCACTTTTGCAAAGAAGTACGTTGCAGTATCAAGCACCGCCATTTAACCTTATTAAAGACGAACATTTTAAGCCTGCTTTTGAATACAGCTTAAAAATTCATGACAAAGAAATTGAACAAATTGCTAATAATACTGACAAACCTACTTTTGAAAATACAGTTTTGGCAATAGAAATTAGTGGAGTAGACTTAAATAGGGCTGCAGGAATTTTTTCAAATCTTACGGGTTCTAATACCAATCCGACATTACAAGCAATTGATGAGGAATATTCCCCGATTTTTTCGGCTCACAATGATAAAATCTACTTGAATAGTAAATTATACCAACGCATTAAAGCCTTGGATTTAAATGCTTTGAAAGGTGAAAACAAAAAACTTACCGAATATTATTTGCAGCAATTTGAGTTGGCTGGAGCCAATTTATCAGATTTGGATAAAGAAAAAATGAAAAAAATTAACGGGGAGTTAGCCAGTTTGGGAACTTCATTTGGTAATAAATTATTAGCAGCTCGAAAAAACGGAGCGGTTTTATTTGATTCAGCATCTGATTTAGAGGGTTTGAGCCCAGACGAAATTGCCTCAGCCAAAGCCAAAGCCAAAGAAGCTGGTCATGAAGGAAAATATTTAATAGGATTGTTAAATACCACACAACAGCCCTTGTTACCAAGCCTTAAGAATAGAGGTACAAGAGAAAAAATATTCAAATCGTCTTGGACTCGAGCAGAAAAAAATGATGACGGTGATACTAGAGCAACTCTAGAAAAAATGGCAAAATTGCGTTTGCAAAAAGCCAATTTGATGGGTAAGAAAAGTTATGCTGAATGGAGAGTGCAAGACCAAATGGCAAAAATTCCTTCGAATGCAATGAATTTATTGGCAAAAATCGCAAAACCAGCAGTAGAAAAAGCCAAAATCGAAGCCGAAGCAATCCAAAATTTAATAGACTCACAAAATGGAGGTTTCAAATTAGAACCTTGGGATTGGAACTTTTATTCGGAGCAAGTGCGTAAAGCAAAATACGATTTGGACGAAAGTCAAATAAAACCATATTTTGAAATAACAACCGTTTTAGAAAAAGGAGTATTTTTTGCTGCCAAACAAATGTACGGTATTACTTTCAAGGAACGAAAAGATTTGCCAGTTTATAATCAGGATGTTGTTGCCTATGAAGTCTTCGATAATGATGGGAAATCAATGGCAATTTATTACTTGGATTTCTATACAAGAGACAATAAAAATGGTGGTGCATGGATGAATAATTTTGTAAATCAATCCCATTATTTAAATCAAAAACCTGTTATTGTAAACGTTTATAATTTTGCAAAACCAGCCAATGGCAAACCTTCATTAATTAGTTTTGACGATGTAACAACGATGTTTCACGAGTTTGGACACACGCTTCACGGATTGTTTGCAAACCAACAATATGTAACGCTTTCTGGAACTTCTGTCCCAAGAGATTACGTTGAATTTCCTTCTCAAATTAATGAACATGCCGCATTAGATCCAACAGTTCTAAAAAATTATGCCATTCATTACCAAACAAAAGAGGTAATTCCGCAAGCCTTAATTGATAAAATTAAAAAAGCCGAAACCTTCAATAAAGGATATGATGTTACCGAGTTATTAGCGGCAGCAACGTTAGATTTAGCGTGGCACAGTGTCGAAAATGAAGCTGATTTTAAACCTGCATTGGAATTTGAAAAAGAAGCCTTACAAAAATATGGTTTGCTAGTAAATGAGGTTCCAACTCGATACCATTCTCCCTATTTTGCTCACATTTGGAGTGGCGGTTATTCCTCAGGATATTACGCCTATACGTGGTCAAAAACATTAGATTATAACGCCTTCGATTGGATGAAGGCCAATGGTGGAATGACTAGAGAAAACGGAGAACGTTTCAGAAAATACATTTTGTCAGTAGGAAACAGTGTCGATTTGAACCAAGCTTTCAAAGACTTCATTGGCCATGAAATGCAAATAGAACCGTACTTAAAAAATGCGGGGCTTATTGGAAACTAAAAAATCCTTACAATACATTAAATGACATCGCAAAGGGTGTCATTTTTTTTTGGAGCTATTTCCCGCTATTCGCTGTATCTGTTGTGGCGAACCCTCCACAACAGGATGCCGCTGCTATCGGGGCTAAAGAAGATGTTTTGATTTTTATAATTACAAACAAGCTGAAACAAGTTCAGTAAGACAAGAACCCGCAATTATGCTTACAAACAAAACGCTGTAGCTTTGTCAATCTGAATTTAACCTATGATTTGTCAATCTGAATTTATTTCAGATTCTAATTTTATTTTATTATCGAGGGCAATCTGTTGTCGCACCCTTAACCGTTTTAGAATGTCATGGCGAGGAACGTGGGAATCTTATCTCGTTTGCGCTTTTACCATCAACATATTTCCACGCTTCACTGCGTTTCGCTCGCAATGACTCGGTAAAGGGGGGGCGCTCGCAATTACCAAACAAGAAAATAACTAATCTCCTAGCCCCGACTGAGCCGGCATCCTCGCAGCGAAGCGAAGAGATAGAGGGGAGAGCGGGAATTGCATTTCCAAGTACAAAAGGACAATTCGCTCCAAAAGAAAAGAAATTTTTATTTATGTAACTTCCAATTTTGGTTTCTACTTTAAACACGTTACTTTTGCAAGACAACAACAAACAACGCTACTCAATGAATACAATAACTACAACCAATTTTAATTTTCCGAATCAAAAATCGGTTTACCACGGGAAAGTTCGTGAGGTGTACAACATTAACGACGAACTTTTAGTGATGGTTGCCACCGATAGATTATCCGCTTTTGATGTCGTTATGCCCAAAGGGATTCCTTATAAAGGACAAATTCTAAATCAAATTGCGACTAAATTCATGGAATTGACACAAGACATTGTACCGAATTGGTTGGTTGCAACGCCAGATCCAAATGTTGCCGTTGGTCATTTATGTTCGCCTTTTAAGGTGGAAATGGTGATTCGTGGTTATGTTTCGGGACACGCTGCCAGAGAATATGCTTTGGGAAAACGAATTTTGTGTGGCGTAACCATGCCGGAGGGATTGAAAGAAAATGATAAATTTCCAACACCTATTATTACGCCTTCTACAAAAGCGGATAATGGCGAACACGACGAAGATATTTCTCGGGAAGACATTCTTGCCAAAGGAATTGTTTCGGAAGAAGATTATGTAGTTTTAGAAAAATATACCAGAGCTTTGTTTCAAAGAGGCACTGAAATTGCTGCGAGTCGCGGTTTGATTTTGGTAGATACCAAATATGAATTTGGCAAAACTAAAGACGGGATAATCGTTTTGATTGACGAAATTCATACCCCAGATTCATCGCGTTATTTTTATGCTGATGGGTACCAAGAACGTCAAGATTCAGGCGAAGAGCAAAAGCAATTATCAAAAGAATTCGTGCGTCGTTGGTTAATTGAAAATGGATTTCAAGGAAAAGAAGGACAACAAATTCCGGAAATGACGGACGAATATATTGCCACAGTTTCTGAACGTTATATTGAATTGTATGAGAATATTATGGGCGAAAAATTTGTAAAAGCGGATATTTCTGATATCAATTCTCGCATCGAGAAAAATGTTTTGGAATATTTGGCAAATAGATAGTAAAGTATTTTAAGTATTATAAAAAATAAATTCATAAAAAACGGAAATCGTTATTTTCCGTTTATTTTGTACCTAATTAATAATGTAATACTGAATGTATTATTTCTTTTTTAGAACAATGAAAATTACCAAAACATGGGGAAATGTAATTGCGGCTAAAAAAGAGAAAAATAACGCATTAAAGATTTTTATGTCTTTAAATAAAAAATACAATACAGCGATTCCTATTAAGGATACAAACCAATATAAAAAAGCTGTTTTAACGTACAAGCTAAAATTCTTAACATTGAATTTTCCGTTCAAATAAATCACTTGATTTATTATTGACGGGATACTGTGCCACAAGATAAAATAAATGGCAAATCCCCAAATCAAACTCGAAACCCTAAATATAATTGCAAATACGATTAAATAGAATGCTTCGACAAACCATTTTTTCTTGAATAATTTTATTTTCCTAATAAAGTGAATTCCTAGAATTACCAGAAACAGTGCGGTTACTATTAATCCTAACGAAAAAAATCTTTCAGGAATGGAGATTGAAGTTATGTTCTTAATGACTTCTTGAACTTCCTTGATGTGAAAAATAAATAGGAGTAATAGAATAAATAGCCCATAAGTAAATTCAAATATTTTGAAGGTTATGCTTTTTTCGAGATTTTGCCATTGTTGTTCTCCAAAGTGATAACCGCTTATTAAAATAAAAAGTAACAAAGCTAGCCATGGAACAATCCAAAACATAAATGCTCCAAATCCTACTACTAATAAATAGTACCCAAGTAATTTTATAAAGGAGAGTTCTTTTTTGTTTGAATTGAAGTTCTTAATTAAAAGCAAGTCATTCGCTCCGTGTAAAATTCCGAAAGTTAAAATTAGAATGAAACCAACAATTACTTGCGCTTTATTAGAAATAAAAGAATCGAGCCACAAACCAAAAAAGCTTGCTACGATTGCGAAATTTGAGTATTTAAGCATAAATTTATTAATATTTTATAAAAATAGTTAAAAAAAACAATAAAATCATTTTTTTTATTGTTTTACTTTTATTACATTTGGATTAATATTGAATTTTTTAACATTTTTTTCAACCAATTTTAACCAATTTTTTATGACAAATTTTATGTTTATTCCAAGTTTGATTGGAAAGTTAGCACCTACTGATTATGTAGGATTCACTTTCTTTGTTGGATGTATGGCCATGATGGCAGCATCAGCATTTTTCTTTTTATCATTAAGTCAATTTGATAAAAAGTGGCGTACTTCTGTTTTGGTATCAGGTTTAATTACCTTCATCGCAGCAGTACATTATTTCTACATGAAAGAATATTGGGCTGAATTCCAAGAATCGCCAACATTCTTCAGATATGTGGATTGGATTTTGACAGTGCCATTAATGTGTGTTGAGTTCTTCTTGATACTTAAAGTTGCTGGTGCAAAAACTGATTTATTATGGAAAATGATCTTGTTATCTGTAGTAATGTTAGTTACAGGTTACTTAGGAGAAACAGTTTTCTCTGACCAAGCTGCATTTTGGGGATTAATCTCTGGAGTAGCTTATTTCTTAATTGTTTATGAAATTTGGTTCGGAAGCGCTTCTAAATTAGCTGCAACTGCAGGTGGAAATGTATTATCTGCGCACAAAATTTTATGTTGGTTCGTACTAGTAGGTTGGGCAATTTATCCATTAGGATACATGTTAGGAACTGAAGGATGGTACACTCAATTCCTTGGAAAAGGTAGCGTAGATGTAGTTTACAACATTGCAGATGCTATCAACAAAATTGGATTTGGACTTGTAATTTACAACCTTGCTCAAAAATCTCAAAACGATTAATTAGCATTCCAAAAATAACAAAACCGTCTTGCTTAAAACAAGACGGTTTTTTTTATGTCTAAAAATCTAAAACTATTCCGAAACCTTAATTTCAAACATTTTATCCCAATTTTTTCCAGTTATAAAAATGGTTTTAGTTTTTGGATTATAGGCAATTCCATTCAATACTTCGGCATCTTTATTTTTAACTAATTTGCGTAAATTGGACATGTTTAATATCCCCTCAACTTTCCCGTTTTCGGGATTTACTACCGCAACAGCATCTTTTTGCCAAATATTACTGTAAATTTTACCATTGATATATTCCAATTCATTCACGCTTTTTATTTTGCTGCTTCCTGAATAAACATTCACATAATCAATCATTTTTTGGGTATTTGGATCCATTTTCCAAATTTTTTCCGTTCCATCAGATTGATAAATGTATTTTCCATCATTTGTCATTCCCCAACCTTCAATCGGCTTATCAAAAGCGAACGTTTTTTCAACCTTCCAAGTATCGACATTGTAAATAATACCTATTTTTTCTTCCCAAGTCAATTGATACAATTTGTTATTTATAAAAGTAATTCCTTCGCCAAAATAACCAGCGTCCAACTTCAAAGACTTATAAATTTTACCTGTTTTGTAATCTGTTTTCAATAATTTCGAAAAGCCACGAAGTCCGGTTCCTTCATATAGGGTGTCTCTAAAAAATTCCAAACCTTCAGTAAATGATGTAATATCATGCGGATACGTATTTACAATAGTGAATTTTAGTAATTTGGGCGCAATATCTGAAACCAGCTCTACTCGTGACGTAATTTCTTGGTTTTGGCCTTCGAAATAAACCTGCGCTTTCAAGTTTTGATAGCCCAATTTTTGATCTTTCAAATTAAAAGTAACGGCCTCCAAACCTTTCTTGGAACCAATTTTTTTCTCATTTACAAAATAAACTATACTATCAATTTTCTTATTTTGAGAATTCAATAGTTGCAATGAAACTCCATCGCTATTGAAATATTCCGATTTATATTTGCTTTCATCAAAGCTAAAATAGTTGTCCACAGCTGATTTAG
>JBIIFA010000079.1:0-8352 GCA_044237565.1 Flavobacterium sp. | reverse complement strand
GCGATTGTACTTTTGCCAAACTCATACTTTTTTCTTTGCTTTCTAAAGACAAATTGTTGAGGTTTTCCTGATGTATGTTTTCTAAAGAATAGGCTTTTATAACCCGAATTCCTGAAAATACTTCCTGCGTAAAACTTGATATTTTTGATAAATATTGTTGGAAAATGGTACTTCTTTTATTGATTTGTTTGCTTAATCTGAAAATTGCATACGATAAAAGTGGCAGGGGAAGTAGTGTGTATAATGTCAATAATGGCGAAACAGTATACATATATACAATTACAATTGTAAAACGGATGAACGTATTTATGGTGTACATTACTGCGGGACCAACATACATGCGGACTTTTCCAACGTCTTCGCTAATTCGATTCATTAAATCACCCGTTCTATTTTGTTTGTAGAAACTTTGAGATAAATTTTCATATTGCCTAAAGACTTCATTTTTAAGGTCAAATTCGATGTGGCGTGACATCACAATCAAGGTTTGACGCATCAAAAACGTTAAAAATCCCGCAACCATAGTCGTTGCAATTACCAATAAAACATTATGAAACAGTTCGTTGCGAATTATAGAAATGTCAGATGTATTCGTTTTAGAAAATCTTTCAATGGATTCGAATGATTTACTGATTAGTTTTGGAGTAAATAATGAAAAAATTTGGGCAATTATAGTGATGAAAATACCGAGTAGAAATCGATATTTATATTTTACGAAATATTTATTTAGATATTGTAATTCTTTCATTTTTAGAAGGAAATTTTATGTTTTTAAAACTAAAAATCAGAATAGATTTCAGATAAAATTCAGTTCACAAATATACGTTTTTAAAAGGAAATTTCTATTTAAGAAGTACTAAAAGTAAATTAGAAATTCAATTTGTATATTAGAATTCGCATGAATTCATTTTAATATTAATTGAAGAAAAGGTTTGTTAGTAGGTACTTTTTTCAAAAATTGTACTATTTTTGCACCGTTAAAGATTTTCTTTGGCTAAATAATCAAATAAGTTCTTACCAAGTGTTAAATAGAAGACATATCCGTGTGAAAGTGATGCAATCGATATATGCGATGCACCAAAATGGTTCTGATAGTATTGAAAAAGAAGAAAAATTCTTGCTTTACAGTATCGACAATATTTTAGATTTATACCTAACAATGCTGTCTTCGTTATTAGAAATTGGTAAAAAAGAAGCTATTTTTATTGAGAAATCAGGTAAAAAACACATTACTACATCGCAAGAGCGCAATCCAAATAAAAAATTCATAAACAATACTATTCTTCAGATTCTTTCTGAAAATAATTCTTTGAGTATTGCTTTAGAAAACAGAAAAATTAATCATTGGGAATTAAATGAAGATTACATCCAAATTCTTTTAGATAGCATAAAAAATAGTAATTTATATGCTAAATATATGGCTAATACTGTAAATAATTTTGAAGAAGACAAGCAATTTATTCTCGATATTTTTACAGAATTGATTGTTCCTAACGAAAAATTATATGAGTTTTTAGAAGACAATAAATTGACTTGGATTGATGATATTCCAGTTGTGAATACACAAATTATCAAACAATTAAAGTTAATAAAATCTGCAAAAGACGAAGCTTTTAAAGTTCCTAAATTATTTAAAGACCAGGAGGATCAAGAATTCGTTACTAATTTATTTAGAAAAACGGTTCTTAATGAAAGAGAATTGGCAAAAGAATATGTAGATAAAACACCCAATTGGGATTCGGAGCGTATCGCTGAAATAGATACCATTGTTCTGAAAATGGCCATTTGCGAGTTTGTAAAATTCCCTTCAATTCCCGTTAAAGTAACAATTAACGAATATTTAGAAATAGCAAAAGAGTATTCTACACCAAAAAGTAGTATTTTTATCAACGGAATTTTAGACAATTTGGTTAAAGAATTTGAAATTGCCAATAAATTGAATAAAATCGGAAGAGGTTTAATGTAATAAATTTATATAATTATGATTAAAAAAGTTGTTTTAGCAGCTGTTATCGGTTCCTTTTTATTTTTAGGAGCGTGTAAAAAGAAAGAGGTAGTTAACACGGAGATTCAAAATTCTTCAATATCAAATTCGGCTTCAATTGGAATTCCTGAGCAAGAAAAAAGAGTACTTCCTGCAGACGGAAAATATCCTGTTATGACATTTGAAAAACCAGAACATGATTTTGGAACCATTGCTGCGGAATCAAAAGTGAATTATTCATTTCAATTCAAAAACACTGGAGAAGCCGATTTAATTATTACAAGAGCCGTGGGTTCTTGCGGTTGTACCATTCCGGAATATCCAAAAACACCAGTTAAAGTTGGAGAATCTGCAAAAATTGATGTGTCATTCAATTCTGCTGGAAAACACGGAAATCAACAAAAATCGATTACAATTTATACCAATTCAAAGGCAGAAGTTGAGTCATTATTGATTAAAGCTTCAATTAAAGAGTAATAACATTTATAAATAAAAACAATTATGGGACAAGTACAACAATTTTTACCGTTCATTTTAATGTTTGTGGTAATCTATTTCTTTATGATTAGACCACAACAAAAAAGAGCCAAACAAGAAAAAGAATTCGAAAGCGCTTTGAAAGTTGGTGATAAAATCATCACGAAAAGTGGTATACACGGTAAAGTAGCTGAATTAGCAGATACTACTGTTATTATTGAAACAATGGCTGGAAAATTGAAATTAGAGCGCAATGCGTTGTCAATGGAAATGAGCGCTTCTTTGAATAAGAAATAAACTGATTTTTTATATCAAAAAGCCCCAAATTGGGGCTTTTTGTATTTTTATAAAACTAAAAATTATTTTTTTGCTTTTTCTCTACTGAAATCTGTGGTTGCGATTAGTTGCACAATTTTAATAATCACATCCGTTGCTTTTTGCATACTTTCAACAGGAACATATTCATATTTTCCATGAAAATTATGCCCTCCAGCAAAAATATTCGGACACGGTAATCCCATATAAGACAATTGAGATCCGTCAGTTCCACCACGAATGGGTTTGATTAATGGCTTTATTCCTAATTCTCGCATCGCTTTTTCAGCAATATCAACAATATATTTCACAGGTATAACCTTTTCTTTCATATTGAAATATTGGTCTTTTACTTCTGCAATGCAAATATCTGCACCAAATTGTTTGGCGAATTTTTTATTTATTTTTTTAGCAATAGCGTGAATTACTTCTTTGCGTTTTTTGAATTTGCTTGCGCTATGATCTCTAATAATAAGCTCTAAAACGGTTTCTTCAATACTTCCATTCAAGTTATGAACGTGGAAAAAACCTTCGTAACCCTTTGTTTCTTGAGGCGTTTCTCCTTTTGGCAATTGGTTAATAAAATCATTAGCAATCAACATTGAATTAATCATTTTTCCTCTGGCATATCCAGGATGAACGCTTTTTCCTTTGAAAGTAATTTTTGCTCCTGCAGCATTAAAATTTTCATATTCTAATTCCCCAATTTGACTTCCATCCATTGTATATGCCCATTCGGCACCAAATTTTGCCACGTCAAATTTATGAGCGCCACGACCAATTTCTTCATCTGGTGTAAATCCAACTCTAATTTTTCCGTGCTTGATATCAGGATTTTTCACTAAGAATTCCATTGCCGTAACAATTTCTGTAATTCCCGCTTTATCATCGGCACCTAGCAACGTCAATCCGTCTGTTGTGATTAATGTTTGCCCTTTATAAAGCAATAAATCTTTGAAATAATTTGGAGATAAAACAATATTTTGTTCTTTATTTAGAATAATATCACCACCGTCATAATTGGAAATTATTTGAGGATTCACATTGGCTCCCGTAAAATCGGGCGTAGTATCAAAATGCGAAACAAACCCAATTGTTGGAACTTCATGCGCTACATTACTTGGCAAAGTAGCCATAATATAGGCATTTTCATCAATTGTAACTTCTTCTAAACCGATTGCTTTTAATTCGTCTACCAATTTATTTGCTAAAACCCACTGTTTTACTGTGCTTGGAGTTGTGTTTGAATTTGGATCGGATTCGGTATCAATAATTACATAACTAATGAAACGGTCTATAATATGTTGCATAAAATTTCTTTTTAATGAGTCGCAAATATACAGATTATTTAGGAATTCATTAAAAGACAAATGCCAAATAGTAACCGTTGAATTTCAAAAATTAAATGATTATTGTCTCGGATTTATTTGATATAATTCAGGATGATAAAAGTGTTTTACTTTTGACACAATCTGATTCAGCGTCATATATCCCGCTGTTTCAACCAATTTTATATTGTTGGTATTGATAGAACGATCTTCTAATATTTTTTGTTCCAATTTTAATTTGGTGTCAGAAGGTCCAATAATATAGAGTTCATCAGAATATTTCACCTGCATTAAAACATCTTTCAGAAAATGATTGATTTCGATTTTTCTTCTTTCTTCAAATTTTTTCGCGCTACTGCTATGATGAACCCCATCAAATGTGCCTTTATTTCCCTCATTTACATGGTAAATCCTATTTTCCACATCGGATTCTATTTCTGTAATTTTTTCTTTTTCTCCATCCAATGTTACGATAATTGCTTTGGAGAGGTCAATCCAAATTCCTGTTTGTTTTTTCATTTTATTATTATTTATTTTATGTTTTATCCATTTTTTAATAGCGATTCCTCAAATAAATTACTCTCAATTTGAAATTTACTTTGTTCGTTTTCAAAGGTGTTTTCATACGTTAATCGTGCCATCAGATAACTTACCGTTGATTCTGCACCTTGATTCAAATTGACATTTGTTTCTTCCAATCCGTCAAAACAACCACCCGTGCAAGGATTGTAAATAATTTGGTTCAAGTGATTGTTTCCTAAAAACCAATTCATCGCATTTTTCATTTTAAGCTTGTACTTTTCCTCTTCAAAAACAGTATAAAATTTGCTTAAAGCAAGAATAGTATAGGAAACATCAATGGGTTGCTCGCCGCCTATTTCAGGAGTATTGGATGCTAATTGTGCTGGACTTGCACCTTTATGCAACCACGTTTTATTAGAAATTACTCGGATTCCATTTTCATTAAATGTCAATTTTAGTAAAAAATCAAAGGACGATTTTGCAATTTCTTTGTAAACAATTTCATCAGTTGCCAACCAAGCACATAATAATGCTTCCGACAAAATACTGTTGGCATACGTTAAATAACTTTCAAACCAATGCCATTCTTCATCCGATTCATGACGGTACATTTGCACCAATCGGTTTGCTAATTCTTTAATCAATTCAATATCTTGGTTTGATTTACTTCTTTTTGAACGGTAGTATAGCCCTTTGATTATAAACGCCATTGCTCTTGTGGAATGTATGTTGTTGATACTTTTTATAGCCATTTTCAAAATTGCTTCTGCTTCAAAAACCATTTGTTCAGGAAGTAAATCACCACAATAAATAAGGTATCCTAAAGCCCAAATTGCACGTCCATTTGCGTCAGCGAGATTGGTCGCATTATTTTGTTTCGTGAATTTTTTATCTTCATCAACATAGTTTAAAAAATAGCCTTCTGGTTGTAAACAAAATTTTATAAATCGGAAATAAATTGAAATATAATCTATTGCGTTTTTGTCGTTTGTAACTTCTAAATACTGACACATAGCCACTAAAGCTCTTGCATTATCGTCTAAAGTATAACCAGAATCAATATCGGGATGGTTCAATTTTGAAAACTGAATCATTCCGAAATCAGTCGTTAATTTTTTAATATGACTAAGATTAATTTCTGGGATTGAGTAGTTCAAAAGGGCTAATTTGTTACCCATTTTTTCAAATAATTTAGCATGTGCAATCGCTGTATTTTCCCAAGAAGTTGGTGCCATTTTATGCAATCCATTTAAACTATTGTTATTTCGTAAATCGTCATCTGCCAATAATTTATTAACGGCTGCTGCCAATTGCGGTGCATTTTCAAAATCAAAATTCAATCCGCTTCCGTGTAAAACTTCATTTACATGTGGAATTGGTGTTGAAACTATAGAACAACCGCAACTAATTGCATACGCAAATGTGCCACTAACAGTTTGATTCGGATTTTTTGAAGTAAATAAATAAATGTCGGTAAGCTGTAAATATTCCAATAAATCATGCAACGGCAAAAATGAATTTATAAATTGAACGTGATTTTCCAGCCCCAAAAGGTTCACTTGTTCCACCAAATTATTTCTATAAATTTCGCCTTCCTCTTTTACTACAGTTGGATGTGTTTTTCCAATAATTAAAAACAGTACATCAGGATTTTGAGCAACAATTTCAGGTATGGCACTCAAGGAAGTTTCTATGTTTTTTCCAGAACTCAATAATCCAAATGTTGAAAGAATTTTTTTCTGAGAAAATCCGTATTTTTCTTTTAGAAAATCACGATCTAAGTGATGCACCAAATGGGTTCCATGCGGAATAACTTCAATTTTATTTGATGGAATTTCATAGTCATTTGTCAATAATTTGGATGATAAATGCGTCATCACAACTATATAATCTGAAGCATAAGAAAGTTGTTGCACTTTTAATTTGAATGCGTTATCAGGATTTGGTAAAACAGTGTGAAATACCATCGCAATTGGTTTTGTAATGGATTCTAAAAATTGTGTAAATGCCAATTCATTGTTTTTAAACAATCCAAATTCATGCTGAATCATCACTATTTGAATGGCGTTATTGCAATTTATTTTTTCTGCAAGTTTTTCAAATTCCTCTTCTTTATCTGTATCGAGAAGGTATTTTATTTTATTTGAATATTGATGCTTCACATTATCTGATTCAACGGGACAAATTTCAATTTTAAACGAATGATTAAATTTGTTTTCCAATGCTTTTATCAAATCTTCAGAATAAGTCGCAATGCCGCATTCTCTTGGTGTGCAGGAGGTAATAAAAAGGATTTCGGGTAAATTAGTATCGGTTTCAAGAAAATGTATTTTACTTTTTGATTTCATAATTTGGTTTTCAATTGATAAAGGATTGGAACAGATTACGGAGTTAGTTTCACTTTTCATCGGGAGTTTTATTTAGTAAAAGTTCTTTAATTAGTTCAGATAAACTGACCGATGCGCATCCAATATATTTGTCGGCAGCACCATAATAAATGTATAAAGTATCGTCAAATAGAGCAGTGCCTGTTGGAAAAACCACATTATCAACCACGCCGTGAACTTCCCATTCGAATTCTGGTTCGAATAATGCATACGGCAATCTAGCAATTTCTTTTTGAGGATTATGCAAATCGAGTAATGCGGCACAAGCCGAATAAACATAGCCTTCGGGCGTATCATGAACCCCATGATATATCAAAACCCAACCTTCATCTGTTTCAATTGGTGGACAACCGCCTCCAATATAACTGGCTTCAAATGCTTCATGAACGGGATCCATAACAATGTGAAGGTGCATGTTTAGAAAGTAGTCTTCCCAGAACAAATCAGTTAAATCGCTCAATTCATATACGCCAACGATTTGAATTCCTGGGCGAATGCGATGCAAGAAAAAGAGTTTTCCATTGATTCTACGAGGAAAAAAGATGACGTTTTTATCCCATAAAAAAACATTTTCTTCGGGCTTGAAATGGCGTACATGCCTAAAATACTTTGGATTTACTTCGCCTGAACATTCTGCAAGAAACTTAAATCTATCGTAAGGAATTTGTGGAACAACCAATCCGTTTCTTTCGAAATGTTGCAAATCATGTGATGTTGCTAAAGCACCAAGCGCATTAATTCCATCATAAGCCGTATAGGTTAAATAATGTAAATCGTTGATTTTTACAATTCGAGGGTCTTCAACTCCTTGTGATTCGTAGTCAAAATGAGGTACTAAAATGGGTGTATTGCGTCGTTCTTTGATGGTTAGTGGACCCTCTAATTCGCAATATCCTATGGAAGAATAATTTCCTGTTCGAACGGCTCTATAAAATATATGAACGGTGTTTCCTTCCTTTATAACTGCGGGATTCAATACGCCTTCATCTTCAAAACCAAGTTCAGTTTTGGTTAGGATAATCCCCTCTTTTTTTACGGTAATCATAAGTATTTGATTTAGAATTATGTATGTTTCTATCTCAAATATATTTTATTTATTTACTAACTTATATTAATATCGTTGTACTGCATTTAATTCCATTTTATTGGCGCAACGGTTGATCGATTAAATGGGGATTTGGCTATTTTGGGTGAGTTGATTTGTTGATTTGTAGTTTGTAGAAATTAGTATATTATTATTTTACCGCAAAGGCACAAATTTTTAAAGCTTATATTAATTTGTGAACTTGCGGTACTTATAACTCTTTTTTGCCTTTTGTAATCAAAAGAAATTATTGCG
>JBIIFA010000078.1:0-8367 GCA_044237565.1 Flavobacterium sp. | reverse complement strand
AATTTTGTATAATTCAAATGCTTGATCAGAATTAGTTTGGTAGAATGATTTAGCATTTATACTAAATTTTAAACCTTCCATTTCTTCTAAAATATAATCTCTGCCTTTGTATAATTTTATATTTGTGTCGTATAAAGTATCGTTTGCTTTAGAATTAATTACGTATTGTAAAGAAGTTATTTGTGGAAATTTCTCATACAAATGGTCTAATAGCAATTCGCGATTTGGTTTGTTTTCTTCAAAAAACTGAATTAAAACCATGATTTCTCCAGTAGATGCTGTTCTTAGCATCAATGTTCTTAGAAATCCTTCGTGACTTCGTGGATTAAAAAATGACAGATTATGTTGGTTTGCAAAATCACGAACTTCATTACGAATGGCATTGGAAGGGTCTTCTTGAAGGTGACATTTGGTAATATCTAAAATTTTATCCCACATTTTTGGAATGTGAAATCCAAGTGCATTTCTGTTTCCTAAATCTTCTGTACTTCCAATTTCCTCTTCGGATAGCCAACGACTATTTGAGAAACCAAATTCCATTTTGTTTCTGTAAAAAAAATGTTTTTCAGATCCTAAAATAGGTTCAAATTCAGGAAGTTCTATTTTTCCAATACGTTTAAGGTGGTTTTTTACTTCATTTTGTTTGTAATACAATTGTTGGCTGTAGTTCATGTTTTGCCATTTACAACCTCCACAAACACCAAAATGTTCACAAATTGGTTCAATTCTGTGTTCCGAAAACTCGTGAAATTTTACCGCTTTTCCTTCATAATATGCTTTGCGTTTTTTGAAAGTTTGCACATCCACAACATCTCCAGGAACAACATTAGGGATAAAGATAACTTTTCCGTCTGGCGCTTTTGCCACAGAAACCCCTTTTGCACCTGCGTCAAGAACTTTTATATGATCGAATACGATTTTATTTGTAATTTTTCTAGCCATGGGGCAAAAATAAGTTTTTATAAATCCAAAAGTGAAAATATTTTTAAAAATTTATGTTATTTAAAGTATAATGGTTTTAATTTCATTTAAAACCCTTCAAAAACCCCTAGTCCAAATAGGGCAAAGTCATATTTTACGGGGTCATTTTTATCAAATTTTCTTAGAATGGAATCCAATTCTGTAACTGCTTTTCCGTCATTTTGTTTACGGTTTAAAACACCTAATTTCCGTGCTACATTTCCAGAATGAACATCCAAAGGACATGAAAGTGAAGCGGGAGAAATAGATTTCCAAATTCCTAAATCAACGCCCTTATTGTCTTGACGAACCATCCAACGCAGGTACATGTTAATTCTCTTAGCTGCGGAATTACTCATTGGATCGGAAACATGTTTTTCAGTTCTGTGAAGATGTTCTATTTCAAAAAATATTTTCTTGAATTCAGAAATCCCATGTTGCATTGAATTCCCTTTTAATACACTTTTAGAAAAAACAGATTCCAAACCATTGTGATTGCAATAAATATTTTTTAAACTTTTTATAAAAAATTGAAAATCTTGATTATTAAATGTTCTATGGACAAAAGATTCTAAACGTTCCAAATCATTTTCAGTGTGTGACATTAGAAAATCATAAGGTGCATTTCCCATCAAATCCATCATTCGATGTGAGTTTTTAATAATCATTTTGCGATTTCCCCAAGAAATTGTAGCACTTAAAAAACCAGCAATTTCAACATCTTCTTTTTGAGAATATAAATGTGGAATTTGAACGGGGTCACTTTCAATAAAATTTGGATTGTTATACAATTCAACTTTTTCGTCAAGGAATGATTTTAATTCTGAATTATTCATTTATAAGAGTTGACTACTAATGCGATTTACTAATTTGTCCATCGACCATAACCAATTTTCTGTCGGCCATATTCGCCAATTCTTCGTTGTGGGTCACAATAACAAATGTTTGTCCTAGTTCATCTCGCAACTTAAAAAATAACTGGTGCAAATTTTCTGCCGATGCGGTATCTAAATTTCCTGAAGGCTCATCTGCAAAAATAATAGCAGGTTGATTGATTAAGGCTCTAGCAACCGCCACTCGTTGTTGTTCACCACCAGAAAGTTCATTAGGTTTGTGATTAATACGATGTGAAAGACCTAGATATTCTAACAGTTTTTTAGCTTCAATTTCGGTTTCTTGTTTGGATTTATTTGCAATAAAAGCGGGAATGCAAACATTTTCTAAAGCCGTAAATTCGGGTAATAATTGATGAAATTGAAAAATAAAACCCAAATTCAAATTTCTAAATTTTGATAGTGCTTTATCATTCAACGTTAAAACATCTTCGCCATTTATAGTAAGTTTTGGAATATTTTTGTCAGAAACACCGTCTTTTAAAACTGGGAAACTTGGTTTGTCTAACGTTCCTAATATTTGCAAAAGTGTTGTTTTTCCTGCTCCCGAAGCTCCTACTATTGATACAATTTCTCCTTTTTGTATGTGTAAATCTACACCTTTCAATACCTGGAGTTTGTCGTAATATTTGTATATGTTTTTTGCTTGTATCATTTTGAAACAGTTTCCACAAAGAAACAAAGATTTTAATGATTTTTGAACGTAACAGAAAAGAAAATTTCCGGACAAATTATAATTTTTAGTTAATTAGGAGGAGATGAAGCTTCCTACTTAATAAATTTGTTCCAAATTAGTAAATTATGAAAAAGAAAATCGGAATCCTTTTGGCAATGTTACCTTTTTCGTGTCAATCAAAAGAAAAAGAGGTTATTTTGCCTCAAATTAAACATCCTTTAAAAATGGAAATACAAGAAAAAATGGAAGTCGCAACATTTGCTGGTGGTTGTTTTTGGTGTACCGAAGCAGTTTTTCTAGAATTAAACGGGGTACAATCCGTTATATCAGGATATATAGGCGGTATAACCATAAATCCTACTTACAGTGACATTTGTAATGGGGATACGGGACATGCAGAAGCGATCCAAATCACATTTGATTCCAGTACAATTTCTTATGGTGAATTATTAGAAGTATTTTTTGCAACGCATGATCCAACAACATTAAACCGTCAAGGAAATGATTCGGGAACACAATATAGAAGTGAAATTTTTTATCATAATGAAGTTCAAAAAAAGATTTCGGAGGACTACATTGCACTATTAACGAAGGAGAATACTTTTGGAAAACCAATTGTAACCGTCATTTCTAAGGCAACAAAATTTTATGAAGCAGAAGATTATCACCAAAATTATTACAACCAAAACCAATCTCAGGGGTATTGTAGCTATGTAATTACTCCAAAAGTTGAAAAAGTAAGAAAATTATTCAAAGACAAACTCAAAAAATAAAATTACAAAGAATTTTTACTCAAAAAAGCCACTTGAAAGTGGCTTTTTTTATTTCTTACTTTTAGACATTTTCATATTCAGAACTTCTACTAAAAGCGAGAATGAAATGGCGAAATACAAATAGCCTTTTGGCACGACGTCAACATGGTTTCCAAAAAAGGAAGCATTTGCCAAATGTGCGGATTCGGTTATAAGCATAAATCCAATTAACACTAAAAATGTCAAACCTAAAATTTGAATAGACGGGTGTTTGTTTACAAAAATTCCAACAGGAAGCGCAAATTGCATCATTATTAATACTGATATTACAACCGCTGTAACCATTATATAAATAGCACCTTCAATGCCGTTTGTCATTCCAACAGCCGTCAAGATACTGTCAAATGAAAATACTAAATCAATCAAAATTATTTGAAAAATTACATTAGAAAATGATTTGGTAGCCGATTTACTCAATTCTTTTTCTTCTTGCCCTTTTTCCTCTACTTTTTCTCGAATTTCATTGGTGCTTTTATACAATAAAAATAATCCTCCAAACAACAAAATCAAACTCTGTCCAGATACTTGAGCTGAAAACCAACTGTAATCAAATGTAAACCAGGCTTCTTTCATTGCAATCAATACAGAAATTCCCATCAAAAGAGCAATTCGCATAAACATTGCCAAAAACATTCCGATTTTTGTAGCTCTTTTTCGTTTTTCTTCGGGTAATTTTCCCGTTGCAATAGAAATGAAAATAATGTTGTCAATTCCCAAAACGATTTCTAGAAAAGTCAAGGTTAATAAGGCAATCCAAGCGCTTGGGTTTAAAAAAACTTCCATTTATTTAGGTGTAAAATTTGAATTATTATTAAAATTATTGATAATCTATAGTTTATTAGCGATTCCTTTTTGCTTTTCGTCATTTCCAATTATTCCAAATTCAAAGGTATAAGAATTTTTCGTAGTTGACACTATTCGCATACTAATTGCTTTTTTTTCTTGAATATTTTTTGGGTGTAATTTCTGCAAAACAAACTCGCAATCGTTAACCCAACGCACTGTCGCAGTATCGGTTTTACCTTCATAAGTCTCAATTTGTAACGTTTCTGTACGCTCAAAAACTGTCGTTTTCTTAACGCCATTCACTACAAAATCAAATTGAAACTTGCCCGTTTTGAAGTCCTTGCAATTTCTTTCTACATCATAACACGATGTCAAAATCAATAATGAGACGAAGAATATTATTTTTTTCATTTTTATTTTTTTTTGAAGCTATTTCCTGCTGTCATTCCAAATCCTCGCTAAAAAGCTCGGGATTTTCCCTTCCATCAGGGCTAGTTACTCAATTTTAATATCATATTTATCCAACAACCCAACGATTCCCTGCGTCGAAAACTTTGCTTTTCGCATCGGATTAAATTCTGGGTCAATTTTGAAATTTTGTGCCAACGTAAAATCAGCAGCTGCCAATTGTGTATCATTAAAAATAGCACCTTCCAGATTGCTATTCTCAAAAACAGAATTCGATAAATTTGCACCAATAAAAGTTACTTCTTTCAACGACGAATTCATAAATTTTGTTTTCAACATTTTTTTATTTGCAAACGAGGCATAATCTAAAACACATTCTTCAAAACTGACATTAAATAAAAAGTCGTCACATTCATTAAATAATATTCCAAGCAATTTACAATTAATAAAATCAACTGTTTTTAATCCCGTTCCTCTCAAATTGGTCATTGAAAGATTGCAATCAAAAAACTCGCAATCGATAAAAGTATTATTTGAAAAATCACTATTTGAGAAATCGCAATTCTTGAAAACACAACCTTCAAACTCTCGGTTGTTGACTCTTTTATTTATAGAAATGACTTTTTCAAAAGTCTTATGAATGTGAATTAATGCGTCCATTATTTATTGAAAAGGCTTTTCATTATTGTATTTAAACCTAAAAAGAGCATCACCATTGCCGTAATACAAATCACAATTCCAATTCCTAATATCAAATAAAATACGGGTTGTAACTTATTTATAAAACCAAAATGAATAACGGCTGGACCTATAAACAAACAAGGTAAAGCAATTGTAATAAATTTTATTCCTTTGTTCAAAAGTTCTTTATCGGTATTCATCTTATTTGTTTTCTGTTAAATAATGGTCAACCGCTTTTCTAACGCTTCCATATTTTTCTAATAATTCTGCACCAATTTCGTAGGTTACAGGAATTTCGCTCATAATCATTTTTACGCCGCGATCTACTAATTTGCTGTTGCTCAATTGCATATCAACCATTTTATTTCCCTTGACTTTTCCCAATTGAATCATTGTTGCCGTTGAAATCATATTCAGCACTAATTTTTGTGCTGTTCCTGCTTTCATTCTAGAGCTTCCGGTTACAAATTCGGGACCAACAACCACATCTATTGGGAATTTAGCTGTTTGCGAAAGCGGGCTTTCTGCATTGCAAGAAATAGAACCCGTAATAATTTTATTTTCATTGCACGCTTTCAAACCTCCAATGACATAAGGCGTAGTTCCTGAAGCTGCAATTCCGATAACAACATCATTTTCAGAAATGTTATGTTCTTGCAAATCAACCCAAGCTTGTGTTGGATTATCTTCGGCGTTTTCTACCGCTCTGCGAATGGCTTTGTCACCACCAGCAATGATTCCGTTGACCAAATCAAAAGGAACTCCGAAAGTTGGCGGACATTCCGAAGCATCAACAATTCCTAAACGCCCTGAAGTTCCTGCTCCAATATAAAAAAGACGACCACCCAATTGCATTTTAGCTACTATTTGTGAAACCAAAAGCGAAATTTGAGGCAATGCTTTTTCAACAGCAAACGGCACGGTTTTGTCTTCCTGATTGATATTAAATAACAATTCCTGAACCGACATTTTTTCTAAATGTTCGTATTTTGAGGTTTGTTCGGTGGTTTTTATAAATGTCATAATAAAAAATTATCGGATGCTTTCGATGTGAGTCTCTTTTGCAATTATTAATTTTGAGGAACTAATTTCGGTTTTTAATTTATCCCAATTGGCATTAAAATAATCGTACAATTGCTTTAGTGAATAATTACCTAATTGAAAATAAATGACCTTGGGAGTATTCTCAGAAACTAAAAATCGATTATAAAAATCGACATCTTTAGTAAGGATTACATATTTATTTTCAAGAGCATAATTCCAAATTTCGGTATCTGTCATTCGAAGATTTATATCGGAAACAAAAATAAAATCGGCACTATTAAAAAAACTAAAATATTTTGGCAAATTTACATCAACTAAAAATGACGAATGAATATCCATAGTTAACTTGCTAATTGAATATCATTTTTCTGATTGGAAAGATTTTTTAAAGCAAATGCAATGCACGCTTGAATATCTTCTTTTTCAAGAAATGGATAAGCTTCTAAAATAGTTTCCATAGAATCTCCTGCAGACAAGTATTGTAAAATGGTTTCAACAGTAATTCGCATTCCACGAACCGTTGGTTTCCCATTACATACGTCTGGTTTTATCGTAATTCTTTCTAATACAGATGTTTCCATTGCGGTTGTTTTTTTACAAATTTAGTGAATATTTCAATAGGATTTAAATAAAATAAGCCATTGCAATTCCTAAAATAATCATTGAGATTTTGGCAATATTAAATTTGTGACCTTCGCTGCTTTCAAAAATTATGGTTGAGGAAATATGGAACAAAATTCCAATGACAATAGCCGTAATTTCTGTATAATAATCGTTTAAAACGGGAAAAATATCCGAAAGTAAAGTTCCCAAAGGCGTCATAATTGCAAAGGAAATCATAAACAAGAATATCGCTTTTTTATTTAATTGTGCATTTACAAAAAAGGTGGTCAAAATGATTGCAATTGGAAAATGATGAATGGCGATTCCTAATGCCAATTCGTGTTGGTGACTTACTGGAAAACCCTCTAAAAGTGCGTGAATACACAAACTTATGAATAAAAGCCAAGGCATTTTGAACATTTTTTCGTGACCGTGAACGTGACCGTGTTCGGCACCTTTTGAGAAAAATTCTAAGATGATTTGGAACAAAATCCCCAACATAATAAACAATCCAACGGATGAATTGTGTGCTTCATAAAGCGTTGGTAATAAATGTATTACTGTTAAAGATAGCAAGAATGAACCACTAAAAGCCAATAGTAATTTTAAATTTTTCTTTGCTTCTGGTTTTAGAAATAATGCAAAAACATATCCGATTAAAACGGATAGTAAAGGCAATAGTAAGGGGAAATAAGTGTTCATTATTTGAAAATCATTATTAATCTTTCACTTTCTAGTTTATGGAATTTTTTCAAGCGATAATCACCGAAAATATCCAATAAATAAATATCGGCTTGTTCCATCATAGTTTCAAAATCTTGTAAAGTTAAGGCTTTTACTTTTTCGGTAAAATGATATTTTTCGCCGTTATCTTCAAAATCTATTTCTTTATAAATATGATTATCTTTTAAATATCGTTTGATGTGAAAGTCAATATTTTCAACCGTTTTCACTTCATCTGGAACTAAATTAGTCAATACATTCGGCACGTTCA
This sequence comes from Flavobacterium sp., assembly GCA_044237565.1. Lineage (GTDB taxonomy): Bacteria > Bacteroidota > Bacteroidia > Flavobacteriales > Flavobacteriaceae > Flavobacterium. The sequence continues at coordinate 510 of JBIIFA010000078.1, read as the reverse complement.
TAAAGTCAATTACGGCAAATCCATACTCTGAAATACTTTCTTTTATGGCTTTTAAAGTCGTTAAATTGTCGTCGTCATTTTCAAAATAACCAAAACTTGTAAATAAATTCAGAATGGCATCGAATTTTTGTTCAAATGGTTTTCGCATATCGTGTTCTACAAAATGCAAGGTTTCATTCTCGGATTTTTTTGCAAAAGCGATACTGTTTGATGACAAATCAGCACCTGTAACATCAAATCCTAATTGGTTTAAATAAATGGAATGACGCCCTTTTCCACAAGCTAAATCTAAAATTTTAGCATCTTCAGGAAGATTTAAATAATGAACGATGGTGTCCATAAACAACTGCGCTTCTTCCTCATCGCGTTCTTTGTAAAGGATGTGATAATAAGGCGAATCGAACCAAGAGGCAAACCAATTACTGGTTTTTGATGATGAATTATCGGTAGTTTGTTTATGTGTATCAGACATTATCTTATTTCAATTAATTAAAGTCGAGCAAATTTAGT
>JBIIFA010000216.1:0-2954 GCA_044237565.1 Flavobacterium sp. | reverse complement strand
TATTTTTTTAATTTGAAATTTAAATTTTCGTCTGCAAAAGTACATATAATCTTTCTATTACCGACTATGAAATATAAATTTCTAAAAGTATGGCGGTTCCAGTCAAATTATAATTGGTCATCGCTGCAGGAATTAACACGGTATCTCCTTTTTTATAGTTATACATAATTTGGTCACATTCCAATTGAAACGCACCTTCTGTACACATATAAACCGTGAAAGTTTCTGAAGTTTTAGAAACATTTATCGTTCCGTCAAGCGGTAAATAATTCGTCGTAAAATAAGGACAATTGACCATTTCATTGGATTTGTTTGTCTCTTTTACATAGGTTTTATGCGTTTCAACTTTATCGTAATTGATGGCGTCTAAAGCCAAATCAACATGCAATTCTCTCAAATTTCCATCGGCATCGACTCTGTCAAAATCATACAATCGGTAGGTAATATCAGACGTTTGTTGGATTTCTGCAACCACTAATCCTGCACCAATAGCATGAACCGTTCCTGTTTCAAGGAAAAAAACATCGCCTGTTTTAACATTTACTTCTTCCAATAAATCAAGTAAGGTTTTACTTTCCAAATGAGAAACATATTCCGCGGCGTTCGATTTTTCTTTGAAACCTACAATAATTCTTGCATTTTCATCAGCTTGCATAATATACCACATTTCAGTTTTTCCAAAAGAATTGTGTCGCTTTTTTGCCAATTCATCATTCGGGTGGACTTGAATTGATAAATCGGTTTTGGCATCCAAATATTTGAACAACAACGGAAATTGCTTTCCAAATTTTTTGTAAACCGCTGTTCCTAATACTTCTTCCGGGAAATTATCAATTAATTCGGTAAGTGATTTACCTTTTAAAGCACCGTTAGAAACAATACTCACATCGCCTTCCACGGTTGATAATTCCCAACTTTCCCCTGTTATAGAGGAAGTTATTGGCTTATTAAGAACGGTTTTTAATTTTTCACCACCCCAAATTCTTTCTTTCAGAATCGGGTCAAATTGTAATGGGTAACTTTCAAATTTCATAATTATACTAATTTTTTAATTGCTTCAAGTGCTTTAGAAATGTGTTTTGTGGCCAACATACTATCAAAAACCATAACAATAATACCTTCTTTATTGATTACATAAGTAACTCTTCCAGGCAATAATCCAAACATTCCAGAAGGAACACCAAAAAGGTTTCTGATTTTTTTATTAGAATCCGACAAAAGGATAAAAGGGAGTTTATACTGCTTCGTGAACTTTTGATGCGCTGCCACGCTATCGCTGCTAACGCCAATTACCTCAGCGCCTAAATCGATAAAATCTTCATATTGATCCCGGAAACTACAGGCTTGTGCTGTACATCCTGGCGTGTTGTCTTTTGGATAAAAATAAAGTACTACGGGTTTTTTACCGATACAATTCTGGCTGTCAAAAGGGGCTCCATTAGTGTCAATTGAAAGAAAATTTGGCACTTTATCTCCTACTTTCAATTCCATTATTCTCCTTTATAGGTTACGAAATTGCGAGGCGTTTCATACAAAACTACTTCCAAATCAAATTCGGGTTGAATTCTCTTTCTGATTTTATTCCAAATCACAACCACAATATTTTCGGCTGTAGGATTCAAATCTTGAAATTCAGGGACGTCCAAATTCAAATTCTTATGATCAAATTTATTTTCAATGTCTTCTTTAATAATATCCGAAAGAAATTTTACATCCATAACATATCCCGTTTCAGGATCTATTTGCCCCGTTACGCTGACAATCATTTCATAATTGTGTCCGTGAAAATTTGGATTGTTGCATTTGCCAAAAATCGCATCATTTTTTTCAAATGTCCAATCTTTTCTGTGCAAACGGTGTGCTGCATTAAAATGTGCTTTTCTACTTATGGTAACTCTCATGATTTTTGTTTTGTATTGAATTCAACTTCCAAAATATAATAATTTAATCCCACTAAATTTTATGGTCTTCTAAATAATGGTAGAATTCTTCGAAAATTATTTTAAACCAGATGGTGTACAATTCCGGATTGACATTCATATCCTCCTTTATACTTTCAATTTTCATCCATTTCCAACTTTCAACTTCTTCAGTATTAATTTTTGGCGCTTCGTCGAAGTAACCAATCATAACATGATCCAATTCGTGCTCGGTCAATCCATTGTCGAAAGGGGCTTTATAAATAAAATGAAATAATTCTTTGAGTTCCGCTTCAAAACCCATTTCCTCTCTTAATCTTCTGGTTCCAGCTTCTATATTGGATTCCCCAACGCGCTGATGACTGCAACAGGTATTAGTCCATAATAAAGGAGAATGGTATTTTTGATGTGCGCGCTGTTGGAGCATAATTTCATTGTTCTTATTCAAAATAAAAACGGAAAAAGCACGGTGCAAAACTGCTTTCTCATGTGCTTCCATTTTTTCCATCGTTCCTATTGGTTCGTCCAATTCATTAACCAATATTACTCTTTCTTGTATCATAAATTATTTATTGCTTGTCAAAAATACAAAAAAAGAAATGGTATTCCTCTAGATTTTGAAATTCTGACAAGTTTAACGACTGTCAAATGGTTTTCAAGGCAATAAAAAACTGCAAACATATTTTTCTATTGTGTTTGCAGTTTTTAAAACTCATTTTATAGATACCTAAATACTTACAAAATATAATCGGTATTGATAAAATTAGATTCTTTACTATTCAGTAATTCCTGTAAAATTTCATTGTTATAATCGTTGTCTTTAGACGCTACAAAAGTCCGAATAGAGAACGAACGTAACGCATCGTGAATACTCAAAGTTCCCACAGCTGAATCTTTTCTACCTGTAAACGGATACACATCGGGACCGCGTTGACAAGAACTATTCAAGTTTACTCGGGTAACTAAATTCACCAAAGTATCAATAAGTGGCGCGATTGTTTTAATATCTTTTCCGAACAAACTCACTTGTTGACC
>JBIIFA010000077.1:0-8382 GCA_044237565.1 Flavobacterium sp. | reverse complement strand
CCGTTTGAAGCAATTCCAGCAATCACAATTTCGGTTTCGTCAACGAAAGTCTCGTAAATTTGATACGCAATTCTTTTTATTTTGTGTTCAATTTCCTGATTATTGAGAATGATGTTTTGGCCCATGGGATTTTTTTTCAAAGATAATAAACTATTTTATTTTAAAGTTTGAAATCTTCTAAAATGGTGCGGCGCTGTTTTTTGTCAATTTCAACCTTCAAACTTTTTAATACCCGAAATAAATTCTAAATTAGCATTCTGTAAATTTCAGCAAAATGATTAGCGAAGCACAGTTTCAAAACGAGTTACAATTGATAATTTCCAACGCCATTCGGGAAGATGTGGGCGCAGGCGATTTCAGTTCCTTGGCTTGTATTCCAGCTTCAACAAACGGAAAAGCCAAATTATTGGTCAAAGACGAAGGCATAATTGCGGGCGTTGCATTTGCAAAAATGATTTTCGAATACGTTGATGCGGATTTAAAAATCGAAACTTTTATCAATGACGGTGCGACTGTAAAACGAGGCGATGTAGTTTTTCACGTTTCAGGAAGCTCACAATCTATATTGAAAGCGGAACGTTTGGTGCTGAATTCGATGCAAAGAATGAGTGCCATAGCTACCAAAACGCAAAGTTATGTAAAGCTTTTGCATGGAACTTCAACCAAGATTTTGGACACGCGCAAAACAACACCCGGTTTTCGAGCGTGTGAAAAATGGGCCGTGAAAATTGGAGGAGGCGAAAACCACCGATTTGCATTGTACGATATGATCATGCTCAAAGACAACCACAATGATTTTGCGGGTGGAATTACGGCTGCAATCACGAAAACAAAAGCGTATTTAAAAGAGAATAATCTCGATTTAAAAATCATTGTCGAAGCAAGAAACCTTAATGAAATTAAAGAAATTTTAAAAAACGAAGGCGTTTTCCGAATTTTGATTGACAATTTCAATTACGAAGATACCCGAAAAGCAGTCGCGTTAATTGGAACCAAATGCCTCACGGAATCGTCTGGGAATATCAACGAAACAACCATTAAAAACTATGCCGAATGTGGCGTAAATTATATATCATCGGGCGCATTAACGCACTCGGTTTACAACATGGATTTGAGTTTAAAAGCGTTTTAAAATTAATTATAAATTATGAATTATAAATTATGAATTCTTGAAGGATTATAGATTAAAAGAATATTTACAAATACAATTATTTATTAACTGCAATGCAAATAGAAAAAATACCTGTACTTCGAAACATAGTTCGCGTTTTCCAACGGATAAAACCCTTATGGCTCCATGGTTTGTCACTTTTTGATTTGATAAAACTATATTCCATTGGAATTCTAGAAGGCGCTTTGTCCTACCACGCAAGTGCCGTTGCTTTCAGTTTTTTCATGGCATTATTTCCCTTCGCATTATTCATTTTAAACCTCATTCCCTACATTCCAATCGAAGGTTTTCAAGCCGATTTTCTGCAATTTGTTAAGGAAGGCGTCCCTCCAAATACCTATGATGCCATTGCAAGTATCATCAACGATATTCTCAATAACAGCCATTCGGGGTTGGTTTCCACAGGATTTTTATTGTCGATTTTCTTAATGGCAAACGGACTCAACGGGATCCTTGGTGGCTTTGAATCGTCCCGCCACGTTTTGGAAAAAAGAGGATTTTTTCATCAGTATTTAATCTCGTTAGCGCTGTCATTATTACTATCTTTATTACTGATTATAACGGTTTCCGCTATTGTAGTTTTTGAAGTTTTCATCCAAAAAACAATGATTCAAAACATGCTCAGCGACCGAATTCCACTGATTATTTTAGGACGCTACGCTTTTGTAATTTTGATGATTTTGATTACAATTTCTGTGCTATTTCGATTTGGAACCAAACAAAAAAACAAACCGCCATTTATCACGATAGGGGCTGTATTTACAACTATTCTCGTCATAATTTCATCCTATTTCTTTGGGATTTGGGTAATAAAATTCTCAAAATACAACGAACTTTATGGCTCAATAGGCACATTATTGATAATGATGTTTTATATTTGGATAAATTGCATGATATTGTTGCTCGGATTTGAATTAAATTCGATAATCAGTAAATTAAAATACAAAAAGTTAGAATAAGTAGTTTTTTTTGAAGCTAATTCCTGCTGTTCGCTAAATCCACGCCCAAAAGCGTGGGATACCGCTGCCATCAGGGCTAAAAACGTTTAGAATATGAAGAAAATTGGATGTTTCATTTTACTTTTCTTTTCCACACAATTCCACGGTCAAAACCATGGCGTTATTGGGAAATGGAAAACCATTGACGATGTAACAGGGAAAGTGGTTTCTGTTGTAGAAATTTTCGAGCACAACAATAAAATTTACGGAAAAATTAGCGAAATCCTCAATCCCAAAAGCCGAAACAAAGTTTGTGAAAGCTGCCCTGGCGACGATAAAAATAAAGCCATTTTAGGATTAACCATAATCAAAGGGCTTGTAAAAGAAGGAGACGAATACAGTAACGGTAGAATCCTAGATCCCAAAAGCGGAAAATTATACAAATGCTACCTCACATTGGAAGGTGTAGATAAACTCAAAATTCGAGGCTATATTGGGGTTTCACTCTTCGGAAGGACGCAATATTGGGAACGATTGAAATAGCTTTTCCCCATTACTATATAACTTACAACCATATTAAATGCAATTTTTCGTCGAAGTAATTTTACCACTTTCCCTTGCTAAAACCTTTACCTATAGTATTTCTGAAGCAGAATTTAACTATATTAAAAAAGGAATGCGTGTGGCGGTGCCTTTCGGGAAAAGTAAAATCTACACGGCATTGGTAATCGAATTGCATCAAAATGCGCCCACATTATATGAAGCAAAAGAAATTCATCAAATTCTAGATGAAAAACCCTTGGTCACCGAAATTCAAATCGCCCATTGGCAATGGATTGCGTCCTATTATATGTGTGCCATTGGCGATGTCTATCGGGGCGCAATTCCAAGTGCTTTATTATTAGAAAGTGAAACGGTAATTTCTCAAAAACAAGATGTATTTGTAGATGAAAGCCAACTTTCCGATGATGAATATTTAATCTATCAAGCGCTGCAACAACAAAGTTCACTGAAAGTTCAGGATATTATTGCCATTTTGAATAAGAAGAATATTTTTCCACTTCTTCAAAAATTAATCGACAAAAACATCTTGGTTTTGCAAGAAGAAATGTTGGAAAACTACAAACCTAAATTAGTTCGCTACGTTCGTTTGAACGCTAAATTTGATTCTAATGAAGGTTTAGGAGAATTGCTGGAAACACTTAAAAATGCTACGAAACAAAAGGAAATTGTACTTTCTTATTTTCAATTATCGGCAACAGAAAAAAAACCAATCACCGTTAAAAAGCTTACCGAATCTGCCAATTCCTCATCCGCAGTTGTAAAAGCATTAATTGATAAAGAAATTTTTGAAGAATATTACCTTCAGGAAGACCGCGTGAATTTTAAAGGAAAATCGAGTGAAAACCAACTCAAATTAAGTACGGCACAACAATCAGCATTTGAAGCAATTCAGGAAAATTTAATTGAAAAAGAAGTTTGTCTTTTGCACGGAGTAACTTCCAGCGGAAAAACAGAAATTTATACCAAACTCATTGAAAAATACATAGCCAAAGGAAAACAAGTCTTGTATTTGTTGCCAGAAATTGCCTTGACCACACAATTAGTTGGTAGATTGCGCGCGCATTTTGGAAATAAAGTAGCCGTTTTCCATTCCAAATACAGCAATAATGAACGCGTGGAAGTTTGGAATCAAGTTTTAGAAAATTCCGAAAAAGCACAAATTGTAATAGGAGCGAGGTCGGCATTGTTTTTGCCCTTTCAAGATTTAGGATTCATCATTGTTGATGAGGAACACGAGCAAACCTTCAAGCAAGTTGATCCTGCACCACGATACCATGCCCGAGATGCGGCAATAGTTTTGGCGAATTTGCAAAAAGCAAAAGTGCTTTTAGGTTCTGCAACGCCAAGTATGGAAACCTATTACAATGCAAAATCAGGGAAATATGGTTTTGTGGAAATTTTTGAACGCTACGGAAACGTATTGATGCCAGAAATTGAACTCGTAGATTTGAAAGACAAGTACTTCCGAAAAAAAATGGTTGGACATTTCAGCGATGTTTTAATTGAAGAAATTACGAATGTTTTGGCTTTGGGCGAACAAGTAATTTTGTTTCAAAACCGACGCGGCTATTCTCCATTATTGGAATGTGTGACTTGTGGACACGTGCCGCAATGCCAACAATGCGATGTGAGTTTGACTTATCACAAACATAAAAACCAATTGCGTTGCCATTATTGCGGGTATTCTATTGCAAAACCTACCAATTGTCACGCCTGTTCAAGCGTTGATTTAACGACGAAAGGTTTTGGAACGGAGCAAATCCAACAAGAATTGGTCGAACTTTTCCCGAGTCATAAAATTGGAAGAATGGACCAAGATACAACAAGAGGAAAATTCGGTTTTGAAAAAATAATTGACAGTTTCAAGAATCGGGAAATTGATATATTGGTTGGAACCCAAATGCTAGGAAAAGGATTGGATTTTGACAATGTAACTTTGGTTGGAATCATGAATGCCGATAATATGTTGTATCATCCTGATTTCAGGTCTTTTGAAAGGAGTTTCCAAATGATGACACAGGTTTCAGGACGCTCAGGTCGTTCAGAAAAACAAGGGAAAGTTATCATTCAAACGTATTCGCCGTTGCACAATACGATTCAGCAAGTCACCAAAAATGATTATGTGGGAATGTACAACGAGCAATTGTATGAACGACAAATTTATAAATACCCGCCTTATTTTAAATTGGTCAAACTAACTTTAAAACATCGGGATTTCGACAAACTCAAACAAGGTTCAATGTGGCTGTATCAAGTGATGCAGCAAAATCTTCCAATGCCAGTTTTAGGTCCCGAAGAACCACCAATTAGTAGGATTCGAAATGAATATATCCGAACGATAATGGTGAAAATTCCGATGAATATTTCAGTTGGGAACACCAAGAAAACAATCCAGAAAATGCTCAATAGTTTTGAAGCAGTTCCCTCGTATCGTTCCATTCGCGTAATTCTAAATGTAGATTTTTATTAGCTTGCTGCCAATGCTTTTGCTAAATTTTCTTTTTTATTTCTACTTAATGGAATTTTCGTTGGCCCAATTTCGGCAAATTTACTGTTGTAGCGTTCCACTTTATCAATATTAATTATAAACGATTTGTGAACTCGGATAAATCGTTCTTTTGATAAATCATTTTCAAAAGACTTCATCGTTGAAAGCACTAAATTGCTCGCGTCTTCAGTAACTACTTTCACGTAATCGCCATAAGCTTCAATCCATTTGATTTTTGATGTAAAAATTTTAAGCTTTTTCAAATTACTTTTAATGAAAATGTGTTCACCACTTTCTATTGGCGGTTCATGTGTTAAAGCGTATTTCTCCATGGCTCTTTTTACAGCAGCATTAAATCGATCAAGGGAAACTGGTTTTTGGAGGTAATCGGTTGCATTGTATTCAAAGGCTTTCATAGCATAGTCTGTTTTTGCGGTAACAAATACAATCTGTGGTTTTACTTTTAATGCATCTAAAAAATTAAAACCATTAATAACAGGCATTTCTACATCTAAGAAAATAAGGTCAATTTCGTTGACCGTGAGGCAGTTTTTGGCTTCTATGGCATTAGAGAAATTGCCAACTAATCTTAGATTTGGGTGGTTACTTACTAATTTTACAATTAGCATTCTTTGTAAAGTACTGTCTTCAACAATTACGCAATTTAACTTCATAATGAGGGATTTTTTTTGGTTTGAAGAATAAAATTAAAGTAATATTTTTAATAAATAATCGTTTTGTTTTATTTTTTTAAACAATTTGTTAATAGTCGATTTTATTTACACTTAATCGTTTTTTTTATGAAAATTATTCATTTATATATAATAAATTGAGTTTACTGTTTCATTATTTCTTAAAAAAATGAATTTTTTTAAAAAAAAATAAAATTTTAATTTTTTTAAGTGTCAAATTTGCTGTTTAATTTAACTTTTGACTCCGAAGAAGTTTGTCTAATGTATTTATCAATTTCTAATAAAATTTGGCAGCTTCAATTAAGCGGGAAGAAAATCTTTGTTTTTAGCTTGTAGATTAAAAATAAATAGTTATTTTTGCACCCAATTTAACAATAAAATATATTTTTATGAATCATTATGAAACTGTTTTCATTTTAAATCCCGTTTTATCTGAAGTTCAGGTAAAGGAAACAGTAAGCAAATTCGAAGATTTTCTTACATCCAGAGGAGCAGAAATGGTATCAAAAGAGGATTGGGGTCTGAAAAAAATGGCTTACGAAATCCAACACAAGAAAAGTGGTTTTTACCATTTATTCGAATTCAAAGTTGCAGGAGAAGTTCTTATTGCATTTGAAACTGAATTTAGACGTGACGAGAGAATCATGCGTTTCTTAACTGTAAGTTTAGACAAACACGCTATTTCTTGGGCTGAAAGAAGAAGAACAAAATTAAAATCATCTAAAGCGTAATTATTATGTCAACATTACAACAATCAGCTTCAGGAAAAAAAGACGGAGATATCAGATATCTTACGCCTTTGAACATAGAAACAAATAAAGTAAAAAAATATTGTCGTTTCAAAAAATCGGGTATCAAATATATCGATTATAAAGATGCAGATTTCTTATTGAAATTCGTTAATGAGCAAGGAAAAATTCTTCCTCGTCGTTTAACAGGAACTTCATTAAAGTACCAAAGAAAAGTGTCGGTAGCTGTAAAAAGAGCGCGTCACTTAGCATTAATGCCGTATGTGGCTGATTTACTAAAATAATTAAAAATTAACAGTTGTTGTTTCGCTACGGCGGGACTAACTTCTAATAACAAAGGACAACAACATGGAACTTATATTAAAGAAAGACGTTCAAAATTTAGGATTTAAAGATGACGTGGTAACTGTAAAAAATGGTTACGGACGTAACTTTTTAATACCTCAAGGTTTTGCGCATTTAGCTACATCTTCTGCAAAGAAAGTATTGGCTGAAAATCTAAAACAAAGAGCTCACAAAGAGGAGAAAATTGTAAACGATGCCAAAGCATTAGCTGAAGCATTAAAAGCAATTGAAATTAAAATAGTTGCAAAAGCAGGTGGTGAAAAATTATTCGGTTCAATCACGAATATTGATATCGCAGAAGCTTTAGCAAAAGGGGGTCAAGAAATTGACAGAAAATTCATTACAAGTGGAATCGTAAAAAGAACAGGAAAATATACTGCTACTGTACGTTTACACAGAGATGTAGTAGTTGAATTACCTTATGAAATTGTTGCTGAAAAAGCGTAATTTCTAAATTCATATAATGGGATCCCGATGAAAATCGGGATTTTTTTTGTTTAATCTGAATTTATTTCAGATTCTTTCCTAATTAATGTATAACGCATCTTAAAAAGATGATGACCCGAGCAATCGCGAACAGGCGTAGCAAATAAATTCAGCATAAATGAAATACTCCAGACTTACCAAAGAGCAATTCGAAGAAATGCATACCGAATTCATAAATTTTCTTTCCACTCAAGCCATTGATAAAGCGGAATGGGATAAAATCAAAGTAGAGCAACCTGAAATCGCAGAGCAAGAATTGGATGTTTTCTCTGATTTGGTTTGGGAAGGCGTACTGACAAAAACAGAATATTTAGAACATTTCTCTAAAAACCACATTTTCCTTTTTCATTGTTTTGATACTTATGTGAAATCGATAGTGTTGAAATCCTTAGTTCCAGAAACTAATTTTTTGACAAAAGAAGGTTTGCAATGGTTGAGCGACAACATGTTTACCGAAACAATTGAAATGAAAATTGGTAAAAAAGAATTTACAGAAGATAGAAACCAGTCGCTTTTTGAATTGATTCAGCAAGGTTCTTTCTTGAGTGATGGACAATTATTCAAACAAGTAAATTCTATTATTGAGTCTTAAATTTTCAGAATAACTTCGGGTTCATAAATTAAACTTTGTAACTTTGAACCTTTGTAACTTTGTCACTTTGTTAAATGGATATTCAAAATACGATTCTGCAATTACGAGAAGAATTAAACCAGCACAATTATAACTATTATGTGTTGGATAAACCTACGATTTCTGACCTTGAATTTGATTTAAAACTAAAACAACTTCAAGATTTAGAACATCGATATCCAGAATACTTCGATGAAAATTCGCCAACACAACGCGTTGGTGGAACCATTACAAAAAACTTTAAAACCGTTCAACACGACTACAGAATGTATTCTTTGGATAATTCCTATTCCAAAGAAGATTTGATTGAATGGGAAA
>JBIIFA010000215.1:0-2960 GCA_044237565.1 Flavobacterium sp. | reverse complement strand
CCATTTTAGACAACAAAAGGAATTTATTGGAACAATTATCTAAAATTAAATTTATAGAAAAAATATTTCCATCGGATGCTAATTTCGTATTAATAAAAGTAGATAATGCATCAAAAAGATACAACCAACTTATTGATTTCGGGATTGTTATTCGGAATCGAACCACCCAATTGTTATGCGAAAATTGTTTGCGAATTACAATTGGAACAAATTTAGAAAGCGAAAAATTAATTAACGTATTACGAACTTTATAATGGCAAAAAAAATATTATTTATCGACAGAGACGGGACAATTGTTCTTGAGCCAAATGATTATCAATTGGATAGTTTAGAGAAATTGGAATTTTATCCAAATGTATTTCAATATTTAGGAAAAATAGCCAAAGAAATGGATTTTGAATTGGTTTTAGTCACCAATCAAGACGGATTGGGAACGAATAGTTTCCCTGAAAATGACTTTTGGCCATCACAAAATTTCATTATAAAAGCTTTCGAAAATGAAGGAATTGTATTCGATGAAATTTTTATTGATAGAAGTTTGCCCGAAGAAAATTCACCGAATCGTAAACCTAGAACAGGAATGTTAACAAAATACATTGACAATTCTGAATATGATTTAGAAAATTCAATTGTAATTGGAGATCGGATTACAGATGTTGAATTGGCGAAAAACTTAGGTTGCAAAGCTCTTTTTATCAATAAAAATGAAAATTTGGGAAGTCAAGAATCAAAATTGACTTTTGTGGAAATTGAAAAAAATATCGTATTAGAAACCATTTCTTGGAAAGCTATATATGAATATTTAAAATTAGAAAATAGAACTTCTGAAATTTATCGAAAAACGAATGAAACCGATATTTTCATCAAAATTGACTTAGATGGAACTGGAAAAAGTGTAATTGAAACAGGAATAGCTTTTTTCGACCATATGTTAGATCAAATTGCACGACACGGACAAATAGATTTAGAAATTATTGTAAAAGGAGATTTGCAAGTAGATGAACATCACACAATTGAAGATACTGCTATTGCTTTAGGTGAAGTTTTTTCTAAAGCTTTAGGTTCAAAATTGGGAATTGAACGTTACGGATTTTGTTTGCCAATGGACGATTGTTTGGCACAAGTAGCTTTAGATTTTGGAGGTAGAAACTGGTTGGTTTGGGATGCCGATTTCAAAAGGGAAAAAATTGGTGAAATGCCAACAGAAATGTTTCTGCATTTTTTCAAGTCATTTTCTGATGGAGCAAAGGCAAATATTAATATTAAAGCAGAAGGAATTAATGAACATCACAAAATTGAAGCCATCTTTAAAGCATTTGCAAAAGCAATAAAAGCAGCTGTTAAAAGAGATGTCGAAAAACTAATTTTACCTTCTACAAAAGGATTACTGTAAATAAATCAAAATTGAAAGATGAAAATATTTATTTTAAATTACGGATCAGGGAACATCCAAAGTATACAATTTGCACTAAATAGATTGGGTGTTGAAGGAGTTTTAAGTAACAATTATGAAGAAATTTTGTCGGCTGATAAAGTTATTTTCCCAGGAGTTGGTGAAGCAAGTTCGGCAATGAAAAGACTAAAAGAAAGCGGTTTGGACAAATTAATTCCGCAATTGAAACAACCCGTTTTGGGAATTTGTCTTGGAATGCAATTGATGTGTGCATATTCTGAAGAAGGAAATACGGAAGGTTTAGGGATATTTGATGACAATGTCATGAAATTCACTCCCAAAGTAAAAGTTCCTCAGATGGGTTGGAATACCATTTATAATTTGAAATCGGATTTGTTTAATGGTATTTCTGAAAATGAATTTATGTATTTAGTGCACAGTTTTTATGTTCCAAATTCTGAAAATTCAATTGCTTTAACCAATTATGAAGTTGAATATTGTTCCGCACTTCAAAAAAATAATTTTTACGGAGTACAATTTCACCCTGAGAAAAGTGGAAAATTCGGAGAACAAATATTAAATAATTTTTTAAAAATAGTATAAATGAGAATTATTCCCGCAATAGATATAATAGATGGAAAATGTGTCCGACTTTCAAAAGGTGATTATTCAACAAAAATAATTTACAATGAAAATCCTTTGGAAGTTGCAAAATCCTTTGAAAATCACGGAATCGAATATTTGCATTTAGTTGATTTAGACGGAGCAAAATCAAGTACGATTGTCAATTATAAAATAATAGAACAAATTGCTTCTAAGACCAATTTAAAAATTGATTTTGGTGGCGGTTTAAAATCGGATTTAGATGTTACAATTGCCTTTGAATCTGGGGCAACCCAAATAACTGGAGGAAGTATTGCAATTAAAAATAGTGAATTATTTGAAGAATGGATTGCTTTTTATGGTTCAGAAAAAGTGATACTTGGCGCGGATGCTTTAAACGAAAAAGTTGCTGTTTCAGGGTGGTTAGAAAATTCAAATGTGGATTTAATTCCATTTATAAAATGTTATCAAAACAAGGGCATTCAATATGTTATTTGTACCGATATTTCTAAAGATGGAATGCTTGAAGGACCAAGTTTTGAACTTTATAGCAGGATTTTATCTGAAATTTCAGAAATTAAATTAATAGCTTCTGGAGGGATTTCAACATTTGAAGAACTTCCAAAACTTGCGGAAATGGGTTGTGAGGGGACAATAATAGGAAAGGCAATTTATGAAGGTCGAATAACATTGAAACAAATTGAGAATTATATTTTAAATGCTAAATAGAAGATAAAATGCTTACAAAAAGAATAATTCCCTGTTTAGATATTAAAAACGGAAGAACGGTAAAAGGAATCAATTTTTTAGATTTGAAAGATGCTGGAGATCCAATAGAATTGGCTCAAAAATATTCTGATGAAGGTGCTGACGAATTGGTTTTTTTAGACATTTCTGCAACTGAAGAACAAAGAAAAACATTGGTAGATTTAGTTAGAAAAGTTGCGGCAACAATCAATATTCC
>JBIIFA010000214.1:0-2980 GCA_044237565.1 Flavobacterium sp. | reverse complement strand
ATTCGCTAAAATCAAAAACGGGAGACATTTATACTATTGCATCCAACTACAGAAATTTGGCGGATATTTATTTTAATAATGCAAAATATCCAATTGCAGGAAAATACTATGACAGTACTTTAGTACAATTGAATGCAAGATCTCGCGAACATAAATTCATCAAAAAGAAAAGAGAAAATTTAGTAGATGTGATTAAATACGAAGGAATCGCAACTAGAAATGATAGTATTTTAAATGTTGTAGGATTATCGGAATTGGAGAGAATTGCGTATTATGAAAAATATATAAAAAAACTCAAAAAAGAGGACGATCTCAAAAAAGCCTTGGCCGCAAAAGAGGCATTAAAAGAAAAAAATAAGTCTAATGATGCTTCGGGCTTAAGCGGAATTGATTCGAAAAAACCACCTGAAACAATATCAGATATGATGCCTCCTGGCGCAATGCAAGGGGTCGTTAATACAGGAAAAGAAAGTGATTTTTATTTCTACAATCAGAAATCGGTAGCTTATGGGAAACTTCAGTTTAAGAAAATCTGGGGAGACCGTTCGTATAAAAATAACTGGCGATTATCTTCGGAGAAAATAAATACAGACGGACCGGATATTTCAAATATAAGAGACAGCATTAACTCTTCTGACAGAGGAAAAGACATTGCGTTGGAAGAAAAATACACTACGGATTTTTACTTGAAGGACATTCCTAAAAATCAAAGTGTGCTTGATAGTATCGCTAAGGAACGCAATTTTGCTTATTTTCAATTGGGGTCCATTTACAAAGATAAGTTTAAAGAATATGTATTGGCTGCCAATAAATTGGAGCAATTATTAAAAAACAAGCCTGAAGAACGATTGATTCTCCCGTCCATGTATAATTTATTTAAAATATATGAAATCATCAATAAAGAAAAAGCTTTAGCGATGAAAGAAAGAATTATTAGTCAATATTCAAATTCGAGATACGCGCAAATTTTGAGCAACACAAATCCTGAAATTACAGGAATTGATACCCCAGAAAAGGCGTATAACAAAGTATACAAAGTATATGAATCGGGAGATTATAGAACTGTAAATACCGAATTAGAAAAAGCGGTTGACCAATTTACAGGAGAACAATTACTTCCAAAATTTGAGTTGCTTAAGGCCAATACAATTGGAAAATTAAATGGGATCGTTGAATTCAAAAAAGCCTTAAATTTTGTGGCTTTGAATTATCCAAATAATGAAGAAGGCAAACAAGCCGAAGGGTTAATTAAAAAAGATGTTCCAGTTTTAGAAGGATTTAAATTCTATTCGGTTGCTGCAAAATCTTGGAAAATCTTGTTTAGAATCAAGTATGATGATGAAAAGAATAATAAAATATTAATTGAT
The DNA here is from genome assembly GCA_044237565.1 of Flavobacterium sp. Lineage (GTDB taxonomy): Bacteria > Bacteroidota > Bacteroidia > Flavobacteriales > Flavobacteriaceae > Flavobacterium. The sequence goes on along the minus strand of JBIIFA010000214.1, from coordinate 1,613 downwards.
AAAATCAACGAATTCGTGGCAACAAAAAAGGCGAATAAATTGAGTTTTTCAAATGATATTTATACGATGACCGATAATTTTATAGTAATTCATGGGATTATTTCTCAAGAATTTGCAAAAGGAATTACGACAATTCTAAAAGATTACAAAGAGTATAAAATTTCTCAAACACCAATTATAATTTCAAATTACAACTACCAAGTTGTTCAAATTCATAAAAATATTGAAGAATATTTAGTTGCTCCAGTTGTCGCACCATCGTTAATTCAAAATTCTAAAAAAGTAGAGCCGATTGTTCCTCCAACAAAAGTGGCGCAAATTAACTTAGAGGCACCGGACACAAATCCAACCGATTTAACAGGAAAAGATAATGGTGACATTCTTCCGCCTTCATATAAAAGTAACGGAAATCCTACGCCAATTATAGGGCAAGGAACTCTAGAACCAGATCAATTGATAAAACCTAAAAAATAATGAAAATGTTTGAAAAAAGCCCAAAATCATATACCGATCTTTTAGGAAAAACCAATAGAATTGTAGAAGGAACCACCATAACAGGAAACATAAGTTCCCCTGCCGATTTTCGACTTGACGGACATTTGATAGGGAATTTCCAGTCGAAAGGCAAAATTGTTATTGGTCCTGCTGGCAGCATAAAAGGAGATATTATTTGCAAAAATGCCGACATTGAAGGAAAGTTTGAAGGAAAAATCCAAGTGGCAGAAATGCTGAATTTGAAATCAAAAGCAAGTATTCACGGCGAAGTAATTTGCGGAAAATTATCCGTAGAACCAGGTGCTGATTTCAGCGCTTCGTGCGTAATGAAACCAAACATAAAAAGCACAATTTCAAATGACGTCCAACAAAGACCCGAAGAAGCAAAACAATACTAAGTGGCTTGCGCTTATTAATATCCCTATTCAAATGGGCGTTATTGTGTTTTTGTTTTCCTATTTAGGAAATTGGCTCGATGCAAAATATCCAAACCCCAATACAATTTATGTCAAAATCCTAACATTAGTGGGCGTTGCAATTGCATTTTATAATATAAATCGGCAGTTGAAAGACATCAATAAATCATAATAAAGCTATGAAATTAAAAAAATTTCAACCTCTTCTGGAAGTTTTCATCGCGTCATTTCTAATTTTTGGATTTCATAAAGCATTTTTTTATTTCAATGAAAAAAATCCAAATTATCAAAATTTCCACTTTTCATTGGAAACAATTTATAGTTTTTTCATGATTTGCTCGCTTTTAATAATTTTTATTTTAATCCTTGTAAAAGAGAAAAGCATCGACAATGTTGGAAATGCTTTTTTACTGATTACTTGTTTAAAGATAGGAATATCTTTTGTGCTTTTAAATCCAATTCTAAATTCAGAGAACCCAAACATAGGTTTTGAGAAAATGAATTTTTTTGTGATTTTCGCCTTGTTTTTAATAATAGAAACGATTGTAACCATTAGGATTTTAAACAATAATCAGTAAAGCCACATTGAAACTAACTCTAAGCCAAAAAAAATTGTTTTAATTCTTGAATTATTAAGAAATAATGTACCTTTGCACCCAATTTCAGAAAGTAAACATTAAAGATAATTAACAGATATGGTGA
>JBIIFA010000230.1:0-2988 GCA_044237565.1 Flavobacterium sp. | reverse complement strand
AAGGTAACCCACGGGGCGCTTTTTTCGTTTTCGTAAATGGTATAATGTATCACTCTTTTTTTGGTAAATGTAACTGATTTATGTTGAATTATTTGCAATAAAAAATAAAACTCAAATCGAATTGTGAATAATCTTGAAATATTCAAATGCTTTCAATAAGCGACTTCCGTGCCAAGAAAACATTTCACCATCTACAAAAATAGTGGTGGCGTGGTGCGTTGCTCTGCCGATTTCGAAAGCGTCTTCTTCCTTGAATGGGAATGGTTCAGACGATAAAAATACAATATCGGGGTCACCATTTAATCGTATTTTTTTGAGTTCAATTTCAGGATAACGATCTTTGTTTTTATAAATATTTTGGAAGTGATTGAGCTTCAGTAATTCATCGATAAAAGTATTGGAACCCGCAACCATAAAGGGATTTTTCCAAATAAAATAAGCAACTTTTTTTAGTGGTTTGTCTTTAACAAAATTCTGGAAATCGCTCAAGGCAAATGCCAATTTATCGTTCCATTTTTGCGCCTCGGTTCTACAATTCAGCAATTGTCCAAAGTCGGAAATCATTTTGAAATTGTCTTACATTGTAATAATATCTGTAACCCAAACAGGACAGATTTTGCTCAATTTTTCAACAATTTCTTTGGTGTTTTCTTCTTTATTGGCAATAATTAAATCGGGTTGCGACAATCTTATTTTTTCAACATGGACATTTTTAGTGCCACCAACACTCTTTTTGGTAGTTTTAAAATGATATGGGTGTACACAAAACTTAGTAATACCAAAGATTTTTTCTTCCTGACCTAAATCAAATAGCAATTCCGTTTGTGAAGGAACTAATGAGATTATTCGCTTTGGTGAAGTTTCAAAATTATGTTCAATTCCGATTTGGTCAGTGAGTGTTTTCATAATTTGTCCGAACAGAATTTAATGGTAATCACAGATTTTTTAAACTATAGTTTTTAAAATCAATGCCATTTCTTCTTGCATTTTTAACGCTTCTGCCCTTGCCTTTTCAGCAAAATCGGTTCCATTAGAAGCATAAATTATCGCTCGTGAAGAATTAATTAGCAATCCAACATTGTCATTCATTCCGTATTTGCATACTTCCGAAAGGCTTCCACCTTGTGCTCCAACACCAGGAACAAGCAAAAAACTATCTGGAACAATCTTACGAATTTCTGTGAAATATTCTGCTTTTGTAGCCCCAACAACGTACATCAAATTTTCGGAATTTTTCCAAGTTTTAGAAGTTTCCAAAACCTGTTTGTACAATTCTACGCCATCCACTTTCAACGTTTGAAAATCAAAAGCCCCTTCATTCGAAGTCAAAGCCAACATAATAGTATGTTTATTCTCAAAAGTCAAAAACGGTTCTACTGAATCTTTTCCCATATAAGGTGCCACAGTCACGCTGTCGAAATTTAAATCTTCAAAGAACGCTTTGGCATACATCGAAGACGTATTACCAATATCGCCACGTTTTGCATCAGCAATGGTGAAGATTTCAGGATGTTTCTCATTGATGTAATTGATTGTTTTTTGCAAAGAAAGCCAACCTTTAATCCCATATGCTTCATAAAAAGCCGTATTAGGTTTATAAGAAACTGCCAAATCGTGGGTGGCATCAATTATCGCTTTATTGAACTCGAAAATCGGATCTTCAAAAGCTAATAAATGAGATGGGATTTTAGACAAATCAACATCCAAACCAATGCATAGGAAGGATTTTTTGAGTTTTATTTGGTCAATTAATTCTGTAGTTGTCATTGTTGTTTGTTTAACCGCAAAGTTCGCAAAGTTTTCGCAAAGTTCGCAAATTTTTAAAAAAAATGCCAAACTTAATTCAGTATGGCATCTTTTATCTATTTGTCTTTTATCTTTTGGTCTTCTTAAAAAACTTCACTCGCTTCCTTCAATTTCTCCATGTTGTTAACCAATTGTAATTCGTCAACAATCTTCTGAATATCCCCATTCATAATGTTTCCTAAATCATACAAAGTCAATCCCACACGATGATCCGTTACACGACCTTGCGAATAATTATAGGTTCTAATTTTTGCCGAACGGTCTCCAGAACTAACTTGCGAAGTACGTTTTGTAGCATCTTCCGCTTGTTTTTTCGCTAATTCTTGTTCGTATAAACGGGAACGCAAAACGCCCATCGCCTTATCTTTATTCTTATGTTGCGATTTTTGATCCTGACATTGCGCTACCAATCCCGTTGGAATGTGCGTCAATCGAACCGCCGATTTCGTAGTATTTACCGATTGTCCTCCCGGTCCTGAGGAACAGAAAAAATCCACACGAACATCGTTCATATCAATTTGAACATCAAATTCTTCGGCTTCTGGAAGTACCATAACCGTAGCTGCCGAAGTGTGAACACGTCCTTGCGTTTCTGTTTGTGGTACGCGTTGCACTCGGTGAACACCCGCTTCAAACTTTAAAGTTCCATATACATCTTCACCTGTAACTTCAAAAATCACCTCTTTGAAACCACCCGAAGTTCCTTCATTCATATCCACAACCGAAGTTCTCCAACCTCTATTTTCACAATATTTCGTGTACATTCTAAACAAATCTCCCGCAAAAATACTCGCTTCATCGCCACCAGTTCCGGCACGTATTTCCACCATCACGTTTTTCGCATCTTCAGCATCTTTCGGAATCAACATGAATTTAATTTCATCCTCTAAAACAGGTAATCTTTCCTTTGCTTCTTCCAATTGCATTTTGGCCATTTCGGTCATATCCGCATCACTTCCATCGGCAATAATCTCGTTTGCTTCGTCAATATTTCCCATCAAAACAACATACTCATCTCGTTTTCCCGCAAGCGCTTTTAATCCTTTATATTCCTGATTCAATTGCACATAACGCTTTTGATCGCTAATCACATCGGGCTGAATAATCAAATCCGAAATCTCATCGAAACGCTGTTTTACTATTTGAAGTCTGTCTAACATCTTGTTTTTTCCTTAATTAAGT
>JBIIFA010000008.1:0-25721 GCA_044237565.1 Flavobacterium sp. | reverse complement strand
TATCACAAATTGTGATTTTTATAAATTATTCAATATGAAATTGGTCATTTTAGTATACAATTGAATTCTTGTTTTCCCACCGTAAATACCGTGATTATTATCAGGATAAATCTGTGAATCAAATTGCTTATTCGCCTGAATTAGCGCTTCCATCATTTGCATTGAATTTTGAACGTGTACATTATCATCACCAGAACCATGAATTAAAAGGAATTTCCCCTTCAATTTATCTACGTGATTTATTGGTGAATTTTCATCGTAACCACTTGAATTCTCTTGGGGTGTTTGCATGTATCTTTCGGTATAAATGCTGTCATAAAATCTCCAATTCGTAACGGGAGCAACGGCAATCGCCATTTTGAACACATCATTTCCTTTCATAATACAATTGGAAGCCATAAATCCGCCAAACGACCAGCCAAATATACCTATTCTAGTTTTATCTACAAAGGGATAATTTCCGATAACTTTTGCAGCGTCAATTTGGTCTTCAACTTCGAATTTCCCCAATTCTTTTTGAGTCATTTTTTTGAATTCCGCTCCTTTAAAACCTGTTCCTCGTCCGTCAACGCAAGCCACAATATAACCTTGTTGCGTTAACATCATAAACCAATAATCATCTGTTCCGTTCCAGTCGTTATTGACTTGTTGTGATCCAGGACCAGAATATTGATACATAAAAACAGGGTATTTTTTATTGGAATCAAAATCTTTAGGTTTCATTATCCAAGCATTCAATTCATTTCCTTTTTCGGTTTTCAATACAAAAAACTCTTTTGAAGGCAAATTATACGCTTTTAATTTATTGGATAAAACTTCATTTTTTTCAATAGATTGTATTTCTTTTCCAGTTTTAGCATCATTTAAAGTGTAGGTTGTTGGCAGACTAGCGCTTGAAAACGAGTTGATATAAAACTGAAAATTCGGACTAAAAGTAGCCGAATTTGTCCCTGTATTTTGAGATAATCTAACTTTGTTTTTTCCATTTAAACCAATGCGATAAACGTCTCTATTAATTGATCCATTCTCCACCGATTGATAAAAAACAGTTTTATTTTTCTCGTCGAAACCATAATAATTGGTTACTTCCCAATTTCCATTGGTAACTTGATTTTTTAATTTCCCCGTTTTATCATACACATAAATATGATTGAAACCGTTTTTTTCACTTGTCCAAATAAAACTATTGTCTTTCAAAAAAGTCAAATTATCAGTAACATCAATATATGCTTTGTCTTTTTCATTCAAAACCACTTTTGGAGTTCCTGAATTTGCATCTACGAATAATAAATCCAAATTATCTTGATGGCGATTTAATACTTGAGCCGATAAAACATTTGTGTCATTGGTCCATTTTATTCTGGCAATGTAAAAATCCGCGTAATTTTTTAAATTAATTTCCTTTGTTGATGTTGTATTCACATCATATATATGCAATGAAACTTCTGAATTTTTTTCTCCTGCTTTTGGATATTTAAAGGTTTCAACGTTTGGATATAAATCTTTGCGAAACATCGACATGGAAAATTCTGGAACTTGGCTTTCGTCAAAACGAATGTAGGCTAATTTTTTACTGTCGCCACTCCAATCAAAAGCTCTTACAAATGCAAATTCTTCTTCGTAAACCCAATCCGTAATTCCATTTATCACTGCGTTTTTCTTTCCGTCTGAAGTGATTTGTTTGGTTGTTTTAGATGCAATTGTGTATATGAAAAGATTGTTGTCTTTTGCATACGCAATTTGAGTTCCATCAGGTGAAAATGTTGGTTCTTGTATTTTATAATCGAATAATGGCGTTAATTTTTTAGATGCAATTTCATATATAAAATAGTTCGCCACGAAAGAATGACGGAAAATTTGATCTGAATTTGTAGCAATTAAAATGGATTTTTCATCCGCACTAAAAGTATAACTGTCAATTCCTTCAAGATTTTTAAAATCTTTGGTATCTATTATAATAGCAACTTTTTTTAAAGTGGCAAAATCATATAAATCAATTTGGGAAGTATTCGAAGTTCTGTCAAAATTTAATACAGTATATTGATTTGTATTCTTCAATGCCTTTAATTCGTCCATACCTTTTGCTCGAAAAACACCCGAATAAATGGCTTCAACACTGATTTTTTGTTGTCCAACGGCTGAAAACGAAGCTAATAAGAACACGAAAACGACTTTGTATATAAATTTCATATTTGTTATATTTAAAAAAACATTCAATTTTAGTGAAAATTTATCAAATGAGCACGTTTTTTTGTGTTAAATGTAATTTCGTCATTTAAGTTATTTCATTAGAATTGACTAAAACGTATATTTGCATCAAATAATAAATACACAAATGAACAACGCTATTGCTGGATTTTCAAAATTGTCGAAAGAAGATAAAATTAATTGGATTGCCAATTCCTATTTTTCAGATGCTTCTGAGGCGGTTTCAATTATAAAAAAATATTGGAATACCGATTCAAAAATCCAACAATTGCACGATGAATTCATAGAAAACACGATTACTAATTTCTATTTACCGCTTGGTGTGGCGCCCAATTTTCTTATTAATGGGAAATACAAAACCATTCCTATGGCAATTGAAGAAAGTTCGGTGGTTGCTGCTGCTGCAAAATCGGCTAAATATTGGGCAACTCGCGGAGGATTTAAAGCGACGATTTTGAATACAGAAAAAATTGGGCAAGTTCATTTTATTTATAAAGGGGATGTTTTAAAATTAGAACATTTCTTTAAGGAAATTAAAAACAAATTCTTGGTTGCCACCGAAAGCATCACTAAAAATATGCAAAAAAGGGGCGGTGGGATTTTAAATATCGAACTTCGTAACAAAACAAATTTGATTGAAAATTACTTCCAATTGCATGTTACTTTTGAAACCAAAGATTCTATGGGTGCCAATTTCATCAATTCGTGCTTGGAACAAATTGCGAAAACATTAAAAGAAGAAGCAAATCTATTTGAAGGATTTTCAGAAGTTGAAAAAAATATTGAAGTAGTAATGAGCATTTTGTCGAATTACGTTCCTAATTGTGTGGTTCGTGCAGAAGTTTCTTGCAAATTGGAAGAATTGGCAGAAAAAAACATTGAAAACCCACGAGAGTTTGCCGAAAAATTTGTTCAGGCCGTTCAAATTGCAGAAGTGGAACCGTATCGCGCCGTTACGCATAATAAAGGAATTATGAACGGAATTGATTCTGTGGTTTTGGCAACTGGAAATGATTTTCGTGCTGTAGAAGCTGGGATTCACGCGTATGCTTCTCGAAACGGACAGTATTCGAGTTTGTCACACGCTAATATTGAAGACGGAATTTTTAGTTTTTGGATAGAAATACCATTGGCTTTAGGAACGGTTGGCGGATTAACGTCTTTGCATCCATTAGTGAAATTATCTTTAGAAATGTTAGAAAAGCCATCGGCAAAAGAACTTATGGAAATTGTAGCCGTGGCTGGTTTGGCTCAAAATTTTGCTGCTTTACGTTCCTTAACTACAACAGGAATTCAAGAAGGACATATGAAAATGCACTTGAATAATATTATAAATCAATTTCAGGCAACTGCGGAAGAACGCATTTTGATAAAAAATCATTTCAAAGACAATACTGTATCGCACGCTGCTGCAGTTGAATTTATTGAAAAATTAAGGAAATAGATTACTTCATTCCTCGTATTAACAAAAATGGAAAAAACATTTTACAGTAACGGAAAACTTTTAATTACAGGTGAATACTTGGTTCTTGACGGAGCAAAAGCATTGGCATTGCCAACAAAATACGGGCAATATTTAACAGTTGGTACGGGTAAAAATCGAGAAATTCATTGGACAAGTTTTGATAAAGACAAAAGCATTTGGTTTCAAGAAACAATTTCGTTTTCTGAAATTATTAAATATAAAAAAATAGAAAATCAATCAGTAAAATCAACTTTAATTGAAATTCTTCACGAGGCTTATTTATTAAATCCTGAGTTTCTAAATTCATTTGAAGGGCATGCTATTTCAACAGAACTCACCTTTCCAAAATTTTGGGGATTGGGGACTTCATCAACACTAATAAACAATATTGCGCAATGGTTGGAAATTAATGCTTTTGAGCTGCTTAAAAACAGTTTTGGGGGCAGTGGTTATGATATTGCGTGCGCCCAAAATGATTCGCCCATCTTTTATCAAATAATTGATGGAAAACCCGAAGTTGAAATAGTGAATTTCAATCCTGATTTTTCTGATAATTTATATTTTGTCTATTTAAATCAAAAGCAAAGTAGCAAAACAGCAATTGCTTCTTATTATAAAAAACAAAATAATTTAAAATCTGTTTTCCCCAAAATTAACGAAATAACATTTGAAATTTCTGAAGCGACCACTTTAGAAAAATTCCAAGAAGTACTTCAAATGCACGAAAATATAATGAGTGAAATATTAGAAATTCAAACTGTGAAAAATAGTTTGTTTCCTGATTTTAATGGAACCGTAAAAAGTTTGGGGGCTTGGGGTGGCGATTTTGTTTTGGTAGTTTCCAATGAAAATCCAACTGCCTATTTTAAAGCAAAAGGTTTTGAAACCATTATTACTTATTCAGATATGATTTTATAAAATCCGAAAAGCTAAAACGAAAAATCCCGTCAAGTTTTGAACCTGACGGGATTTTTTATAATTTTTAAAGTGCAATTTAGTAATTAAACTGCGCTCTGTTGTCTTCAATTTTAGCATCAACTTTCAAAGCTGGAATAATTCTTCCTGAAGCCGAAGCATTTTGAGATTTTAATTTAGCTACATAATCAGCATAATTTTTCAAAGCTGGTGCAGTTAAAACTGATTTTGTTTTTACAACATAAACCCCTGAAATACCTTCAATTGGTGCAGAAACTTTATCGCCTTTTAATCCAAAAGCAGTTCCAACAACCTTTTGTTCTTGACCTACATTTGGCAATGATGGATTTTCCATAGTTACATCAACTGCAGTTTGAACAGTTGTAGCGTTTGCTTTTGCAATAGCTTCTAAAGTAGACCCTGTCATTTTAGCTTTAATTTTTTCAGTTTTTTTCTTGTTTTTAAGAATTGGTTCTACTGAAGGTCTTGCATCTGAAATTGGCGTCAAACCTGCTTCGTAAACGGCTTTAACTTTTGCGATTACATTTCCAACATTAGCAACTTCAAAACGTTTTACATCGCCAACATTAGTTTCTTTCTCAAAAACCCAACGAACGATTTGTCTTTGGTTTCCGATTGAACCAAAACTCTCGTCCATAACTTTTACTTTAAAAGATGGGTTTACTGTAATTGCTGCGGCTTTAGCCACTTTTTCGAAATTACCATCCGTAGCATCCATCTCAAATTTAACTGCTTTGTTGTAAATTTTATCTGAAGTAGCTTCAGATGGCTCAATCTTTTGAGCAATTGTAGCCAATCGAACCGCATCTTGTTTGTCAGTTACATTGATGATATGAAAACCAAAGTCAGTTTCTACCAAACCAATTTTTCCTACTGGATTTCCGAAAACAAAATCATTAAACGGTTTCACCATTTGGCCTTGACCAAAATAGCCTAAATCGCCACCTTGTTGAGAAGAAGAATCATCAGAATTCATTAAAGCCAACATCATGAAACTTCCTGGATTTGTTTGTGCTTGCGCCAATAACATTTCTGCTTTTGCTTTCGCTTCTTCTTTTGTACGTTTTTCTTTTTTGTTTGGGACTTGCGTTCCTTCATAACTAATCAAGACGTGAGAGGCTTTTGCATTTGCACCCGCTTTTCTTCCCATAGATTTAGAAAGACACACATAATTATTGTTTGTATAAGGTCCAAAAACTTCTCCTGGAGCTAAATTAAATAATTGTTCAGCAAATTGAGCTGGCAAATCTTTTTTAGCTACATAAGTAGAATCATAAGATTTGTCAGAATTAGCATTTACAAACTCGACAGCATCTGCAGCTCCTTTAAATCCTGGTAAAGTATCATTTTTTCCAGTTGCTTGATTGTAAACTATTCTTCCAGACAACAAAGCATTTACAGAAGTTTTAACTTCATTTTCATCTTCTGGAGATGCTTTTTCTTCAATTAATACATATTCTATCTCACGAGATTCTTCCGCTTTGAATTTTTTCTCGTTCGCTTTCATGTAAGTAGTAATTTCTTCATCAGAAATTTTTACATCGCTGTCTTTTATTGTAGAAAATAGAACTGAAACAAAATCAAAGTTTGCTTTGTTTGCTTCCATTCCATATTTGAATTTACCTTCACTTTCAGTTGTGTAAACTCCAGATTTTACTAAAGTATTATAGATTTGATACTTTGCATTTAATGCAGCATCTTTTTCTCTTTCTTTAAAGTTTTGAGCTTGCTCAGGATTAGATTTGAAGAATTCTTTGAATTTTGCAACATCGAATTTTCCAGCAGCATTTAAAAACGTTGGGTTTTGCCCAATATTTTGATCTGCTTTTAAAACTTCCATGATGTGGTTTTCACCAACTCTAATTCCCAATTTATCAAATTCCGCTGTCAACAAAGCGATAGAAACTTCTTGCTCCCAAACTCTATTCGCCGCTTGCGTATTGCTCATTCCTTGTCCGCTTTTTTCAACGTTGGTCACTTTAAGGGCGAAATCATCAAAGGAAATGTTCTTCCCGTTAATGCTTCCGATATCTTTTGAAGTACTTGTAAAACCTCCACTATTAATAAGGTCGCCTATTATAAATGCTAATAAACAAAATCCAATAACTAGTATTAGAAGTAGTGAACGCTGTCTGATTTTTTGTAAAACTGCCATTTTATATTATATTAATTAAAATTCTGTCTGCGAAAATACAATTATCTATTTAATAATTATAGTTGAATTGTTATATTTTACAATAATTTTCGTTTATTTTATGATATCACTCTTTTAAAGTCATTTTTACCAATTCAATTTTCTTATTTGAAGCTTCTTCAATATCGAAAGTATAGGTTCCAATTTTGATTTTTTCACCTTTTTGAGGTATTTCTTTCGTGAAATCTACAATGAAACCACCAAGAGTTCCGTAAGAATCGCTTTCGGGAATATTGAGTTTGTAGGTTTGATTTAAATATTCAACATCCAATCGTGTTGAAAACAAATAAACTCCTTCTTCAATTTCATTTTCAATGCGAATTTCTTCTAAATCGTGTTCGTCTTCAATTTCACCAAAAAGTTCTTCTACAATATCCTCAATTGTAATTATTCCAGCCGTTCCGCCATATTCATCAAGAACTACGGCAATACTTTTTCTTTTTTTGATAAGCAAGTCTAGTACTTCTTTTATAAAGATTGTTTCGGGAACAAATTCAACTGCGATTAATGTTGATTTTATGGTTTTTGGTTTTTTAAATAAATCGAACGAATGCACATAACCGACGCAATCATCTAATGAATTTTGGAAAACCATAATCTTAGAATATCCAGTTTCTATGAATGTGTTTTTTAAATTTTCAACAGAATCATCGATATCTACGGCTGCAATTTCAGTTCTTGGCGTCATAATATCGCGCGCTTTTACACCCGAAAATTCCAATGCATTTTGAAATATTTGAATCTCGGAATCAACTTGCTCGTGATCCTCAAAATGGTTCATTTGCTCTGTAATGTAATTTCCGAGTTCTAATTTGCTAAAAAACAAGGGTACATAATCGCCTTCAGTTTTAAAAAATCGTTTCAGAATTGTGTCTGAAATCCACATAATAAATGAAGAAAAACCATAAAAAAGCAGGTAGAAAAAATAGGCAGGAATGGCAAAAAACTTAATAAAAGTATTGGCGTAAATCTGAAAAAAAACCTTCGGAAGAAACTCGGATGTCATTAAGACCAAAAAGGCAGAAAGCACCGTCTGAATTAATAAATTTGCAATATTTGAAAATTCATATCCCAAAGTTGTAATCCAGCGCATCAATAATTCGCCCATAAAAAATCCGTAAATAACCAATGCTACATTATTTCCAATGAGCATTGTGGCTATAAATTGCGAAGGTTTTTCGGTTACTTTTGTAAGAATTTGGGAAAGAAAGTTATCTTGTTTTTTTTCAATTTCAAGATATATTTTATTCGAAGAAATGAAAGCAATTTCCATTCCCGAGAAAAAAGCGGATAGTATCAAACATAATATTATAATACTAATTTCCATATTTTACTTTGAGTTGTTTCTTGCTTCGAATTTCTTGGCAAATTTTCTTCTGAAGAAAAACATAAAAACCGATAAAAGGGCAATTCCTAAAAAAAGAAAGTGCTCATCGGAATCCGCGTTCCAAATGGAAATTGATTTATAGGTAAAGAAAACGGCTGCTACAAGATATACGTACTGGGTGTATTTTAAATAATTCATTTTTATAATTTTTAAATTAGTTTGCTTGAATAATTTCTCCTGATATTTTTTGAGAATTTACAATTTTGAAATCTTTACTAAAATCGATTCCTTCTCCGAAGGAAACTCCTTTTGGGTCTGTAAATTTAAACTTTTTTTCGGTATAAAACCACTCATTTTTCTGGTCGAAATACAATTGCTCTGTTTCCAAAACTTGCCCGAATTCATTTGTAATTTTCACATTTCCTTGCAAATCGATTACATCGGTACCTTTATAATTTACGGCATAATTGGAAGTCACAAATGTTTTTTTGTTTTTAACATCAAATAAAGTCACGTTAATTCCTTTTGGGAATTCGGTAAACGGAAATGCTACAGTTGCATAATCTAACATTTTTGGACTAATCAATATTGATTTTATTCTTCCTGAATCGGTATATTTCATATTGAAATCATCCGCTTCTCCGCTTGGCGCAAATTCAGAAAAATTTTGTTTTTGCACTTCCTTAAAATTACTTTCACAAGAAAAAAGGCCTGTTACTAAAAGAAGTAAAAGACCACTATTTCTAATTTTGTATTTATTGAAAGTCATAAATCAATAGTGTAATTGGCTTTAAGCCTAATAAAAACGTTTCTTTTGGAACCATTTATCATTCAAAGAAAGTCCGATTGTGATATTGGTGTAATTTTCTTGAACTAAATTCGCCGATGTTGTTCCACGTTTTCCGTATTCAACGCCAATATTAATATTAGAAAAAACACCGATGATTGGCAATCCAAAACCAGCTGTAACTCCCATATCATTAATTGATTTGTTGTTGATTATCAATCCTGTATTTTCATATCTCAAACCAGCGCGATAGGTAATTTTTTCAAAGTATTTTGAAAACGAATTGTAATTTGGGATATAATATCCACCAATATTATATTTTATTGCATTTTCAAATTTAACGTTCGTAATGTCGTTGAATCGGTTTCCCATTCCGCTACTTTGCTGAAAAGTAACTTCGGTTCCGAGCATCCATTTTTTATTTTGACCAATTCCTAATCCTAACGCGAGTTTAGAAGGCATTTTTATAGTCGTATTTGCAACGGTAATGTCAATTGGATCCACAATATTTTCTGATCCAGAAGAAGCATATTGAATAGTAGCAATATTTCTTTCATTTGTAGCTTTCAGATTTGTTTCTGGTGAATAGGTCAAACTTCCAAAACCAGAAAGTTTATCGTTAATTTTTGTTTTGTAGTTTAAACCCGCTGTAAACGAAACCCCTGAGATATCCGATAGATTTTTTTCTCTTGAACCATACTGTAATCCTTCGACGAATCGAAGAGAATAGGTTTCGATTTTCCCAAAGTTGTAGCTAAAATCAAGTCCGATGCTTAAATTGGGTGTAATTTCATATCCAGTTCCCGCGAAAACTTTGTTTAATCCTCCGTTTCCTGTAAATTTTTTAATTTGTTCTGGAGTTGCTACGGGAGTTGTTGTTGCTGCTATTCTAGATTCAATATTATATCCTACAGAAGAATAGGGCATTAATCCGAAAGCCACGCCAAATTTGCCCAATGGAAGTCCAACGGCGAGATAATCCATTGTTGTTCTTCGTGCATTTTCATTTTGAGAATTTGTTTTTAATTTGGTTGTAGTATACGTTCCTCCCAATGAAAAAGTAGTCAGTTTTAAACTTGTGTAGGAGGCAGGATTTTGAATGTTCAGGTGAATACTATCAGAAAATATCGACAAACCACCCATTGATCGGTTTTCGGCTGTTCCTTTGAATTTTACATCACCAATTCCGTAGAAAGAATAAGGGGATGAAGTTCCTTGCTGTGCAAATGAAATAAGTGTAAAAAGCAGAAAAGCGGGTACTATTATTTTTTTAATCATTTTGATTTTTGTATTGAAATGTTTGGTTCAAACTCTCTAATAGGAAATTTGAATTGGCAAATATGGTATTTTTTAATCGTTTAGCCAAAAAATCTGCGTCTCCTCCCGTTAAAATTATTATAAATTTAGGATATACCTCTTGATATTGAGCAATAAAGCCATTAATTTCATTTTGAACGCCATTTAAAACTCCAGAATGAATTGAGTTAGAAGTTGAATTTCCTATAAATTGATGTGGTTCACTATCTTCAGATTGGCTTTCAAATAATTCTAAAGACAGTAACGGCAATTTTGCAGTATAATTATTTAGGGATTCATATCTCAATCGAATTCCAGGAGAAATAGCTCCGCCAAGGTAATTATTATTTTCATCTATAAAATCATAGGTAATACAAGTTCCCGCATCAATAACCAATCGATTTTGTTTTGGAAAATTCAAAACTGCTCCACTTGCAAGAACCATTCTATCGATTCCTAAAGAATGGGGTGTTGCATATTTATTATGGAAAGGAAAAGTAGTTTTATGGGTAATAAAATGAACATTTAACTGCTTTTCAAATACTAAAAATGCTTCTTTTGGAATGTTCCCAACAGACGCAACTACTAAATCGGATATGCTTTGGTATTTATTTAGGGTAAATTCAATTTGTTTTTGAACTTCCGAACTATAAAAATCAAACCGTTCGATAAGGTTAGAACCCTCAAAGACAGCTACTTTAATTTTAGTATTTCCAACATCAACTGCTAAAAGCATAATTTATATTTAGATGCTGCGAAGGTACGAATAGATTTTTTTTAATAATTGTTTTGTATAAATTAAAATTCGTCCTATATTTGCACCCGCGAAAGCAAGGTACCTTAGCTCAGTTGGTAGAGCAATGGACTGAAAATCCATGTGTCCCTGGTTCGAACCCTGGAGGTACCACAAAAAACATCCCTAATCACTTATAAGTTAAGTAGTTAGGGATTTATTTTTATGTATTTGTACGATTTTTTACTTGAGGTATTTTTTTTCGGATTAAATAAATACTTAATAAACTACCCAATACAAACATAGGAATAATCCAATGATTAATTGGGGCAACTTGATCCGTACTTTCTAAATTACCATTGCCACTTGTGTTTTCTGTACCAGGATCTTGCGCAAAGCTATTCAAGCTACATAGCATTAGCAAATAAAATACGGGGAATTTTAATAAACTATTTTTCATGATTTTTATAGATTATTGAATTATTTTTTTAGTGATTTTAGCACCATTTACTGCTGTTATTTCTATCAATAATAATTGATTTACAGCAAAAGATGTTGTCTTAGTTTCTGTTGCATTTATTTGTTTTTTTTCTGCCAATAAGCGACCTTGTAAATCATAAACCCTAATCTGATCTATAAGGATTTTGCCTGTGTTAATATTAATTTCCCCATTTTCAATATATGCTATAACACTATTCGGAGAAAATTCGGAGGTATTTACCTCTAGAACACTTTGATAAACTACTTCAAATCTTGAATTAAAAGTTCCAATTGCGCTTGCAAAAGAGTAACTTCCTGACGACAAATTTGTGACGGTATTCAATAAATTATCTTTAAGATAAATGGGTTGGCCTGTGCTAAAAAATCCATCTACATGATCTATTGCGATTGTATAATTTCCTGCTATATCTGTTTTAAAATTTAGGGGAACTACATCGCTAGAATTGAACGGCAATGCCCTTCCTTGTATTGTATATTCTTCTCCATTAATTAAAGACGTTAAGGCCGTTGGAGCATCATTGATATAACGACCGTCAATAGCATTATCGTAACCTGAGGTCGCTTCTGGCATATAGCCTACTAGCATTTGACTGAAAAGCCCGTTTGTATTGGTTAAATTCAACCAAAAACGGTTTCTTTCCTCTGTTTTTCTAAGGAAAACGGATGAAGAACTTGAGGTTCGCATTGCGTTAGTAAAAGTCAATGAAGGAGTTGCATCGTTTCCAGTTTTTACTATAAAGCCTTGTCCAACTCCAATTTCATTAGTTGGAGTTAATCCTCCAGAAGTTGTTGCCCCCACACTTGTTTTTGTTGCATAAGCACTCCCTGAAGCTCCGTTGGTTTTTCTCCAAAAATACAAGGTTCCTCCTGTTGTATTTCCACTAAGAAATAAAGCAGCTGAAATGGTTGAAGGATATGGGTTTCCAACTGCATAAAAACTATTTGCTGTGAGACCCGAAAGGGTAATTGTTCCATTATTAGGAACACCTGTAAATGCTCCATTGAAAGTTGTTGGAGTTGAGGCAGTCCATGAGTTTGGAGCACGAATTAAATATCCAGTTGCTGTAGCAAATGCTGTAGTTAAAGGGTTTACCGCGCTATATAAATTCTGGCTAGAATCATAGCTATAGAATCGGCTATCGAGAGTATTCGGTGAAAATGTTTTTAAGTTTTGTCCAGCCACTGGCGAACTCCATAGCGTATAATCAAACAATTGAATGGAAGCGCTGTTTTTGTTTACGATGATACTTCCAGTATTGGTTGCAGTTGTTGTTTGCAATAAATTGGCATTGTTGTTTATAATAATTCTTCCACTAGCATCAGTATATGACCCACTAATATTTAATGTAGCACCACTATCAATTACTAAATTTCCTAATATTGATAATGCACCTGTTGTACCAACTAGTAATGTACCCTTTATTGTTAATGTGGCTCCGTCATCTACAATTAGACTTCCATCCAATGTCAAATTGTTAACTGATTGATTAGTACTAATTTTTAACGTTGCACCACTAAAAACACTAATGTCATTAGTATTTGGAATAGTATTTCCGCCTGTTCGATTTAATTGTAAAACACCTCCTTCAACGGTAGTTAAACCAGTATAAGTGTTTTGGGCCGTAAGGGTTAAGGTTCCAGTACTAGTCTTAGTAATTTTGCCAGTACCTGCATTACCACCTCCTATAATTCCACTTACTGTAAACTTATCGCCATCAAATTTTAGGGTATTAGCATTTGTATAAATATTTGAATTAAAACTTAGAAATCCCCCATTCGTATTTTCGAATGTAACCGTAGGGCCATCAATTCCAATCGGTACAATAAAAGTATGGGTAGCAGTTGTAGATTTATTATACAAACCAAAAGACAAACTTATACCTCCTAGGGCATCTGATGTAAAACTTCTATTTTGTGACGAACCTATTTCTAAAGTTAAAGTTTTAATCGAAAAATAAGTACCATTGACTGTCATCGACAGATTATCATTATGTCCGATAAATACATTGGTTATATTCCCCCCTGTTTCACTCCAATTGTAACAAGTTTTTTTGTCTGGTCGATCTAAATACCAAGTATCACAACTTCTATACCAGGGATTACTGCTATCCCACCAATTATTAGACACATTAGATCTGCTATAAATGTTAACAGTATCTTGTGAAAACCCTTCAAAAAAAATAACGAATAAGCAGATTAATAGGTATAATTTTTTCATATAGTTTAATTAATTGTAATTATTTTTAAATTTTCTTCATAAATTTAGTAAAACAATCAACACAGCAATATTAAATGCTTCACTACAACGTTTTCGTGTTGATAAATTATTTTTAATAACGTCTAGTCCTAAATAATCGATACAGATTAATAGACAAAAACAGATTAATTAAACAGCATCAAAAACGTTTTTGATGCTGTTTTTAGTTTTATAGGTTTTCATTATTAGTTTGTTTTGTTGATGTATTTGATTTGGTGTTAACATATGGTTTGATAAATGAGGTCTTATTTCATTATAAATATTCACAGTTTTTATTATTATTTGTTTCATAATAGGCAAATCTTTATTGTATTTATCAATAAAAATTCATGCTTTAATAGACCATTTATTCGTTCCGCTACAGCATTCTCATATGGATCAGAGTTTTGAGTCATGCTTGGTTGAATTTCATTTTTATTTAATATTTTTTGATATGCATTAGCGCAATATTGTAATCCTCTATCCGAATGATGTATTTATGGCATTTCTTTATTTTTCCTTTGTTTTATAGCCAATCTCAATGCAACCAAACTGCTTTCCGGATTTAAATTATCGGATACATTATAACCTACTATTTTCTTAGAATAAGCATCTGTTATTAAACTTAAATAACAAGGTTTTTCTCTTTTTCCGATATAAGTAATGTCCGATACCCAAACTTGTTCTGGCTTGTTTATTTGCAAATCCAGCAACTGATTTTTATACTTTCTAAAGCGATGATGTGAGTTTGTAGTAATATGATAAGGACGTTTTGGTAGTATTAATAAATGATTGGCTCTAAGAATATCGATAAATTTATCTCTCCCTATTTTTAAAGTTTTTAAATCATAACTTAACAAATAATAAAGCTTTTTGGCGCCAATTCTAGGCATTTGTGTCCTGATTTCTAAAACCATAGTCACTACCAATTGTGCTTTATCTTGCTTGATAATGCGGCGTTTAATTTTTCGATAATAAACCTGTCTGTCTATCCCGAACAAAGTACAGGCAAACATTACTGTTTGTTTTTGTTGTTCTTTAAAGTGGTCGATTGTTCGGGTGATGAGTTTTTTCGGATATCGATTTGATATTCTTTTTCAGCGATATCAATCATCATATCAAAAATGATGGCTTTCTTATCAGCAACAAAAGCTTGTTGTTCTAAAAATGTTTTCTGCTTTTCTAGTAGCTTAACTTTTGCTTCTAGTTCCATTATTTTTGCCCTGGAGATTTTGGCATATTCGATGGTGTTTGATTTTCCCAATCAAAGTCACCAAATTTTCGAAACCAACCAACAATAGTGGAAAGGGATTGAATCCCATATTTACGACAAACTTCGTAAGTTGAGATTCTTCCTTGCTCGATTTCTTGAACAACTTGCAATTTAAAAGACATTGTGTAGCCTTTTTGTGTGCGCTTTACATAGCGACTTTCTTCATGTTTTTCCATAAGAATACTTTTTGTGTATCGCTATTTCAGGACAAAACAAAAATCACAAAAAAATCCCTTACCACAATTGCAGTAAGGGATTAATTAAATATAAGCTTAGTTTATTCTTTTACTAACTTAACAGATGAAGTTCCTTTTGCTGTAGAAACTCTTGCAAAATAAACTCCTTGTGAAAGAGCAGAAGCATTAACATTAACCTCTTTTGAAGAAGCTGCTTTATTGTAAACAGATTTTCCTAACATATCATAAACTTCAACTGAAGTGATATCATCATTTCCTGAAACAATGTTCCAGCTGTTTCTAGTTGGGTTAGGATACACTTTGAAACTTCCTGCGTTAAAGTTTTTAACGGCTAAAGCAGTTCCGAAATCATAAGCTCCAGTTAAAACATTAACCGTTAGATTGTAAGTTCCTGCAACTGCAGGTATATTATCACCAGATGATTTAGTTCCTGCAGGGAATGTTGTTCCTCCCCAGTCACCACCAGCCCAAGCATTGTTTAAACGAAATTTTACGCCTCCACCTACTACAACTAAACCAGCTTTAGTATAATTAACACCATCAACAGTTGATAATTGATGCGTATCAATTGGACCTGGATTTCCTGAATCTCCAGGCCATCCACCAACTCCAGTTCCTACAATTGAGTAAGTAATTTTAGTGAAAGTGTATGCTTTAGTAGAAGTATTTAAAGTAATATTGTACGTTCCCTCATTTCCTGCTAGAACTTTGATGTTATTTGCTCCATTTCCAGAACCTGTTGGAAAAGGAGTGTCTCCGTATTTTACTGCCCAAGCATTATCTGTACGGAACAATACATCTCCAGGGATAATTGGAACATTATTCAAAGTATAAGTAATACCATCAGTTGTATTCAATGCTTGATCATCAATCTCACCAGCAGCTCCAGTTGGCCATCCACCAGCTCCATCTCCAACAAGAGCAATTTTAGGGAAAGTTGCTACTGTGAAAGTATAAGCATAAGTAGATAGTTTAAAAGTAACATCATAATCAATTCCAGTTGTCAACACTGGGATCGTCTCAGTAGCATTTAAAGCAGATCCATTAGGGAAAGCAGTACTGCCACCTAAAGCACCATCTACTTCAAATTGACACTGTGCATTAGTAAGTTTAGCTAATTTTATTTCATAGTTTTCACCATCTTTTGTTGTCATTGTAATAGGACTTCCTGTTACACCTGTTCCTACAAGTTTGACAACTGCATTAGGAGTACCCGCAGTAAACTCCCATGACTGAGTAGATAAAGTGAATTTAACATTCCAAACGCCACCCGGACATTGAATGTTTGGTCCAAAAGCTACTGGAGCGGTATTTGCACCTGAAGGCCATCCTGTTTCTGTTGACAAAAGTGGACCCCAACCTGCAGGATTTCCTGCACAACCATCCCAACAACCATCTTGACGGAATTTTATTTCTCCTGCTGAAAATTGTACGTCTAATTTAGTATAAACATTTCCATCAGTAGAAGACAAGAATGTGTCTGTTGCCCAATCTCCACCAGGTGTTCCAGGCCCAATCAAGGAAATACAGTGCGGCCAAGTGTTCGACGCCGGACAAGTGGTCGTTGTTTGAGCTTTACTGCCAATGCTAAACAAAAACACTGCAATAAAAAAAGAAAATAATTTTGTTTTCATAATAAAATGATTTTTAGATTAATATCTTATAAAAATATAAAAAATAGACACATAAATAACGAATGCTACAAAAAAAAATCTACTATCACGTTTTCGTGTTGATAACTTTTTATATTTCTTACTATATTGAGGTTCAGATTTCTAAAGTGTTTTTAAGAAAAAAACGAGAGCCAACGTTTTCAATAAAAAAGGCTGCCCAAAAATGGACAGCCTCTAAACAAAGC
Source organism: Flavobacterium sp. (assembly GCA_044237565.1). GTDB lineage: Bacteria > Bacteroidota > Bacteroidia > Flavobacteriales > Flavobacteriaceae > Flavobacterium. The sequence goes on along the minus strand of JBIIFA010000008.1, from coordinate 8,710 downwards.
AAGATATTTTTTATTGCTTCAACAACTTCAACTCTTTGATTTGGTTGTTTTCATTCAAAGTTTTCACAATATATATTCCTTGATTCAAATCACTAATTGGATATTGATTTTCTTTGGATTGATTTGCATTGAAACTTTTTACCAATTGTCCCGTGATGGAATAAATTTCCACTTTTGAAATAGTGGTATTTAGGGTAAAATAACTTGTAGCTGGATTTGGATATAAATAAATCTCCCCGTTTACTTCAAAGGTATCAGTTCCTAGTGTAGATGGTTTATTGCCATAAACTCTAAACCCACCCGCTTCAATGGCAATTGTTGCCGTTGTGCTTGTGACTTCTATAGTAGTATTGTCCATCAAGTTGTACCAAGTTCCTGTATCGGGGAAATTTGGAACAACATTTTGCGTATTGACATCAAAATTGGTTAATACCACCACGTTTTTTAGTTGAGTCGAAGGCATTGTATTATCCCAAATGAACAATCTTGGGGTAAAAGTATTTCCGGATTGAATATCAAATCCGCTATTGGCGGTGATGTTAACGTTAAAAATAGGATCGGTTGTTTTCAGGCTAATCATTTTTGCCCAATCAAAATAGATTTTATTTCTATAAACATCACCCAACCAGTTATTTACCCACTGAGGTTGTGGTTTTTTATCTAATTTACAATCTCCTGGAGGAGCTCCCCCATCATAATCAGAGTTTACAGAACCATTATTACAAGTCCAAATCGAGTTATTCCAACCTAAATCTCCAAATTGCCAAATCATTTTTGGCCCAGGAACAAGCAGTGAAACAGCCCCTACAGCGGACATTCTTGATAAGGCCGTGTTTAAATTTTTGACATTATGGGCTGGGTTTGAACTTTGCCCGAACGTCAGATTTTTGTACATCAATATTTCTTCATCATGGCTTTCGGCATACCCTATTACTCTTTTTCCGATAAAGCCGTGCGCATCATAACCCATTCTTTCAATGTTACTGGAAGTATTATAACCCATTGACAATTGATTGTATTCGTTGGTCATTTTACCCCACATCAAAACGCCTTTACTTGGCGTTTCGCCTATTCTGTAATTTGCCCACTGCTGCTCTTCGTTATCATTGCCTAAATGTTCGAAAATAATGATATGGTTAGAATCTAAACTCCAAGAATAATCAGCATACTCTTTTAGAACATCTACTCTATCTTGTTGATAGGAATTGGTACAAGCATCACCACTAGCACAATTTTGAGTAAATCCTTTTGTTAAATCCCAACGGAAACCATCAATTTTGTATTCTTCAATCCATTGTTTAACCACTCTTTTTACATAATTTTTTGTATATTCAGACTGATGGTTAAAATCATTTCCTACATTGTAACTATGTCTAGGAACTGTGTTAAAATATGGATTATCAGATGCTGGACCACCCCATCCATCTCCATCGGGATCATTCATCCACATTCTGTCCATTGGATTTCTTCCAAAAGCGTGATTCAGCGCCACATCCAGAATTACTGCAATTCCGTTTTGATGACATAAATCGATAAACTCTTTAAATTTTGAACTCGTTCCGTACGCTTTGTCCAATGCCATATGAAAAGAGGTATTGTAACCCCAACTTTCGTTACCTTCAAATTCCATAACAGGCATTAACTCAATAGCATTTACTTTCAGGTTTTTGAAATAATCTATTCTGTCAATCAGATTTTGGTAGCTTCTATTGGCATCAAAATCCCGAACCAAGGCTTCATAAACCACTAATTTATCTTTTTCTGGTTTAACAAAATTAGTGGTTGCTGCACTCCAAGCATAGGGAGTTTGGCCAGTTTGCAAAACAGTTACTTCTCTGTCTTGACCTACAGGATAGGCCGGAAGATTCGGATAGTTTCCTGCTGGGATCCACGGATCATCCTCCTTACTTAAAACTAAAGTAGAATAAGGATCGGCTGTTTTTACTAAAACTGGAGAACCTGCAATAGGTGTTTGATCAACAACCCAATATTGATAGGTATAATTTGTACCAGAAACCAAACCTGTGAGTTCCAACCAGAATTTAGTTGAGCCAGCAGTTGCGTCTTTTTTCATAGCAAAAGTTGTACCTGGTTGCCAGTTATTGAAACTTCCAGCCACATAGATAAAATCTTTGCCCGGAGCATCTAAGAGAAGTGTAGCTTTAGTTGGATCGCCAGCTTTATAATTTATTCCATCTACTAAACCTGCGGGTATTATTTCTGGAACTGCTGCTGGATTTACAATTACAGAGAATTTTTTTGAAAATGTAGTTGTTCCTTGTTTTATTTGTAAATCATAACTTTTGTTGACAAGAATATTTGTATCAACGAAAGAATAGGATGAACCTGTAAAAGTATTGATACTAGTTCCATTTGCGAATAAATTATAATCGGCATTTCCATTAGTGTTACTCGCCGCAATCGATAAACTTTCTCCTGAACCAATAATTGAAGTACTATTAACAACTGGCGAAGTTAATGACACCTGAAAATCACCAACTGGGAGAAAATAATCAGGAAGTGTTTGTTTACTTCCATCGGCATTTCTGAATACTACACAAATTTCGGTAATTGAACTTGTTGTGGGCACTCCAAAATAAGTATATAAATCAGGCGTTAGGTCTAATTTGTAGGTCGTTCCAGACACTAATGTTAACAAAGGAGCGCTAGTAGTTCCCCAATTTCCCTTAACATTAGACCATCGTGTTCCATTTACATTGACCCCAATATGAGCATAAATGACCGTTGTAGCTGCTAATGGAGTTCCTGTTTTATTAAAATTAATAGTGACTGGCCCTTCGGCTAAAGCAGGTGATGGAACTGTTGTGGTTTGTGCAAAACCTACAATAGTAAAAAGAAATAATAAAAATATAATTTTTTTCATATTCGAATAGTTTGATGACAAAAAGGGCTGTTCATAAAAAAACAGCTCTTTATTAAGAGATAGAATACTATTATTGAATAGCCAAAGTATAAGTATATGCTCTAGGTGTACTTAAATCTAATGTGACTTTATAATTTGTAAGCGCAGTTCCCGGCAATTCTATGTCTAATCCGTTGTAACTCATTTTGGTTCCAGCATAGTCAACACCTGTTTTTGTGGCATCAAATCCACCAAGAATAGAAGTTAATGCTGAGTTTCTAAACTTGAATGCTCTACCACCGCTCAACAAGATTGTAATTTCCCATTTTTTGGTTGCTTGATTGTAAGTCATATTCTTGTTAAGACCTGTTGGTCTGGGTGTTGCGAGTCCATATATTCCCCAACTACTTGCAGTTACAGAAAAAGTTGTTGGCGTAGTGCCAATATTTGCTTTGATGTAATAATATCCTGCTGTAGCCACATTGATAGCAGTACCGTTAAGTACAAGACCTCCACTACCATTGTTTCCGTAATAAGGATTTGTGTCAGCATATTTATTTTGTACTGGGGTATAAAACCTATAATTCCCTACCTCTAACCAACCATATCCTTCGCAATCTGTAGTAAACAAACTAGACGAAATCAACTTTGGAGCATTTGCTGGGTTATCGCCCACTTTTGTAAAAGCAAATGCTGACTGTGTAAAAGGAGTAATTTTTGTAGTAAACACATTAGAGTATTGATTAAAAGGATGAGAACCAAGACCAAGTGTTGCTTTTATTCTAATATCTATATCGGCAGCTACATCTGGCAAAAAACCATTATTAACCAAAATTGAGTTCAAATACCCTTCAGTCCAAGTATAAGTATTTATAGTAGAACTAGGACTAGCAATGATAGGATTTACAAAATTAGTTCCTGCTTTTGCAATTTCAATAACATAAGACGAAGGAATAGTTTCGATTCCATTGTCAGCTACAGTCCAAGTAAAAGTGGCTACATCATTATCTCCATTCAAAGGAGATAAAACATAAGGCCCACTAGGCACTATAGGACTAAGAGTAAACCCATTAGCCGTAGCAACCGGATGTGTATCAGGCTCACAAGATCCTAATGAAATCAGGAAAATGGCGAAAATTGTTGTTTTTAAAATATTTTTCATTGTTTATCTTTTTAATACCCAGTGTTTTGAGTTAAGTTTGGATTTGTATTTATTTCAGATTGTGGAACTGGAAATAACTTGTATTTATCATCGATACCAGTTCCTGTTTGAACATTTCCTTTCCATTCCCAGTTATAAGAACTTCCAGCATATTTACCGAAACGAATTAAATCTTGTCTTCTATGACCTTCCCAGTATAATTCTTTTGCTCTTTCATTTAATACAAATTGAGAAGTTATATCTGTTGCAGTAACTTGAAGCGCATTGGCACGTACTCTTAATTCATTAACATAGTTTCTAGCTGTTGTAGTTGACGCACCTGCAACGCCTTTTGCAGCTAATTCTGCATACATCAAATACGCGTCAGCTAATCTAAACATTGGGAAATCAGTATCTGGATGCGTCTGATTGCTTCCATTGGCTCCAGTAGAGGTAATATTTGTATATTTTCTAATTTTTAACCCTCCTGTCTTAAAGAAATCTGAGGCGGTAGGAATACTTAGCGATCCTTGAACAGCGTTAAAAAGGGCTCTTTTATCTGCTGCTCCTGTTAAATCAGGGAAAATTGCTGCAAATTCTTTTCTTCCCACTAATCCAAACCAACCACCATCAATTCCTAATTCACCATTCCAATCTCCAGTAGGAGCGTGCACTAAATAAGTTGTTCCTCCCCAAGACTTTGTTTTAAGACCATCAAATAAAACGGGAAAAATAATTTCATTCTGAACCGCTGCTCTGTTATTATCTGCCATAAACAAATTACTGTAAGGAACTGTTGCAATTTTGTATGGAGATGCGATAATTTCATTGATAACAGCTAACGCTTCAGTATCTCTATTTACATTTGTATAAACTAATGAATTCAGATACAATTTAGCCAAAAGCATTTTGGCGCCAATTTTATCTACTCTACCATATTCATTTGTTCTAGCCGCTTTTAGATCATCATCGATCTCTTTTAATTCTTTAACTAAGAAATCAAAAACAAAAACTCGGGATTTTTCTTGTGGTTTCACCCCTACTTTATCATCTTCAGTGGCAAAAGGGACTTTTCCAAACAAATCGACACCGTGATAATATGACAAAGCTCTTAAAAATCGTACTTCAGCTCTGAATGTTTTTACATCAGCTTTCAATTCAGCTGACACACCTCTTGAAGATAATTTATCTTCTGTAGTTTCACGCAAAAATTCATTGGATAAGGAAACTTGAAAAAAGGCTCTTGAGTAAAATGCTCTAACAAATCTGTTGTCTTTTGTCCAAGTGTGTGTATTCAATTCTGGAAGTGTAGGATCGCCCCAAGCTACCATGGCTTCATCTGTAGGAAGTTCTTGAAGTTGCCAGTACCCTCTTAAATATTGACCAAATCCTTCGTCAATTCCTTGAATATCAGGAGTGCCTGCCGGACCTGCTTGACCTGTTACTGCCAAACCTGCATATATCTTAGCCATAAATTGCTTATAGGAACTTGGATCAGCATAAAATTTCTCCGAACTGAAATCATCATCGTCTTTAGGGAATACATTCATCTCGTCTAGACAAGACGTAAACAAGACTATCATCCCGATAAAGGCGAATAACTTAATTTTTATTGATTTTATATTTTTCATGATGTTTTTAATTAAAAATTAAAGTTTAAACCTAACATAGCCATTCTAGCACGAGGATAAATCGTACTGTCATTTCCACCAAATATTTCAGGATCCATTCCTTTGTATTTTGAAATAATCAATACGTTTTGAATACCTGTATAAAGTCTCAAACTTGATTCATTGGTGGCTTTTAATCCAAAAGGTTTGTCAAACAAATATCCTATCGTTAAGTTATCCCATTTCAACCAAGAGCCATCGTGAACGTAATAATCTGACTCTGCTTTTCTTTGGCTAAATTGTGTAATGCTAAAATCTACTGGTGCATTATTAATTGCATTTGGGTTGTTGTCTGAAATTCCTTGTGAAATAAAAGATCGACTTCCACTTACATTGTCATAGATATAGTTCCCTACACTTGCTCTCCAAGCCATAGAAAAATCCCATTTTTTGTAATTATAATTGGTCATAAAACCAAATGTATAATCTGCATCTGGTTTGTGAAATTCGTATTTGTCAGCTGAATCGACTGCTCCATCTTTATTTCTATCTACATAAGCCCCTTCTATTGGACGATCGTTGGCATCATAAATCTGTTGGTACAACCAGAAAGAATTTGGAGACAAACCTTCTTTTAGAATTTGAGAATATAAATCTAAACCTATTCCTCCAGAAAAATACTCGTTTCCTATTAGACTTGTAATATTTCTGTCGTTATAAGCAGCATTAAAATTAAAACTTAATCTATGAATGTCATTTTGGATTGCGTTATAGTTCAATCCCAACTCAACTCCTTTATTGTTTAACTCTCCAATATTTGCTGTCCCTCTGGTTCTAAAGTTTTGCAGTGCTCCTTCGTCAACATAGGCGAACAAATCAGTAGTGATTTTTTGATAAAAATCTAATGAACCCGTTAGCTTGTTATCGAATAAACCAAAATCAACACCTAGGTTATAAGTTGTTGTTTCTTCCCATTTCAGAGTTTCGTTATACCCTTCTGGTTTCCCTAATATGTAGTAAGTATCACCAAATGGATAAGAAGCTCCAGAATTTGGCCCACTCAAATTATAACGTTTGAAATAATCATACGGTGCTGGAATATCTTGTTGCCCTGTTGCACCCCAACCGGCTCTAAATTTCAAATCACTGATTACTTTAGAGTCTTTAAGGAAATTTTCGTCTGAAACTTTCCAAGCTACTGCAACTCCTGGAAAATCTCCCCATCTATTATACTCAGGAACTCTTGAAGTTCCATCTCGTCTGTAATTTAAAGTAATCAAGTATTTACTGTATAAATCGATGTTCATTCTAGCATAAAACGCTTGTAAATTCACCCCTGGAGATGTATAAACATCTGGCTGTGAATCTAATCTTAGATTATTTCCTGAACCATAGCTTTCGTCCTGAAAATCTTGATATGAATAACCTGCAGTAAAATCTACTTTTACCTTTCCAAAAAGATGATTGTAGTTTAGATAAGCATCCAAAAGCTTGTTTTCAGAATTACCCCAAGAATTACTATTCGAACCCAATAAAGACAATCCATTCATTCCGCTTCTAGCGTTTTGAGCTGTAACATCAGTACCTTCTCTTTTATTAATATCAAGACCACCATTTACAACAAATCTCAAATCCTCGAAAAAATGAAGTTTATAATCAATTTGAACGTTTCCGTAATACCTGCTATTTGCCCCGCGATTTTCTCTTTGCTCTAAAAGAGCCAATGGGTTTGCAGGTCCATATACAGTATAGCCAGTCCCAGTAGGGGTAAATGTTTCGTAATAGCCGCCAAATGGAGATTTAGGGTCATAAACAGGTAAAGTTGGATTAAAAGCAATGGCATTATTAATTGCTCCCTCATCTGCATATCTATTCTTTTCGTATGCATAGTTTGCATTTACCTCTACTCTTAAATGGTTATCAAAAAAGGAAGGTGTCAATGACAAGGCAACGGTTTTTCTATCAAATTCAGAAGTTTTTAAAACTCCATCAATTTTTGTATGCCCAACAGATAACCTTGTTGGCATAGTGTTTAAAATGTTTCCTCTAACCGAAAAGTTGTTATCAGAAGTAATTCCATCATGAAAAATTTGATCTTGCCAATCGGTGTTGTAGTTTCCTAGAAGACCTACTCGAGTTGGTACAAATTGTTTGATGATGTCTTTAAACTCGTTTGCAGAATAATTATCGACTTTTTTTGCTAATTTATTTACTGCGGTATAGGAATTAAATGAAAATTGAATTCCATCTTTTTTGGTTCCTTTTTTAGTTTTAATTAAAATAACCCCATTCGAACCTCGAGATCCATAAATAGCAGTTGCAGAAGCGTCTTTCAAAATAGAAAAAGATTCAATATCGTTAGGGTTCACTGAAGAAAGACCTTTATCAACAGGCAAACCATCAATAACTACTAACGGATCATTAGAAGCATTCAATGAAGAACCTCCACGAATTCTAATTGCAGCACCATCACCTGGACGACCACCTTGAGTTACTACAACTCCGGCAACCCTACCATTTATTAGATTTTCAGTATTTGTAATTGCTCCTTTATTAAAGTCTTTTGCAGTAATCAGAGCAACGGATCCAGTTGCATCTTTCTTTTTAACAGAACCATACCCTACTTGAACTACAACTTCTTTAAGTTCATTAGACTCTTCAACAAGACTTACATTTATTGATTGTTGATTGTTGAAAATAATTATTTCACTGGTATATCCTATGAACGAAATAACGATTTTATCGCCTATATTCATTTTAGGTAATTTGAATTTCCCGTAAAAATCAGTTTGCGTCCCAGTAGTGAACCCTTGAATTACCAAATTTACTCCCGGAATAGGTTGATTCGATTTTGAATCTACAATCGTACCTTCTAATATTCCTTGTGCAAGAACATTAAATGGTAAGAATAGTAATAAAAATAACAACTTTTTGTAAATTGTTTTCATACTCTTTTTTTAAATTAATTAGGTTTTTTGTTTAATTTACCTTTACTTCGAATGTTAAAATTACATAAATTTTTTGGTATTCAACAAAAGGCATATTCAAATAGATTACGAAAACGTGATAGTGTTGAAAACTTTCTATATTATCACT
>JBIIFA010000075.1:0-8500 GCA_044237565.1 Flavobacterium sp. | reverse complement strand
CTGCCGAAATGTATTCGGTTCCGGCACGACAAGAAACCTATGGCAGTACGGAAAAAATCATTGGAACGTGGTTCAAAAAAACAGGGAATAGAGAAAATATCGTTTTGGCAACCAAAGTAGCGGGACCCAATCCAAATTTTACCTACATGCGTGAAAAAAACGATTTTTCGCCTAAAAGCATCACATTTGCATTAGAGCAAAGTTTGCAACGCCTTCAAACAGATTATGTTGATTTATATCAATTGCATTGGCCTGAACGCAAATCAAATATGTTTGGCACACTCGGGTTTAAAGTTCAAGAAGACGCTTGGGAAGACAACTTTCAATCGGTATTAGAATGTTTACAAGGATTAATCCAACAAGGAAAAATTCGAAATATTGGGGTTTCCAATGAAACTCCATGGGGATTAATGCGCTATTTAGAAGAAAGTAAAAAACACAACTTACCAAGAATTGCCACCATTCAAAACCCATATTCCCTTGTAAATCGAAGCTTTGAAGTGGGTTTATCCGAAGTATGTCACCGCGAAAATATAGGTTTATTAGCCTACTCACCAATGGCATTTGGCGTATTATCAGGCAAGTTTTTGAACGGCGCAACACCTCCCAACTCTAGAATTAGCCTATTCCCTCAATTTGTTCGTTATAATAGCGAGAATACAAGAGAAGCAGCCAGAAAATATAATGAAATTGCCCTCGATTTTGGACTCACTTTAACCGAATTGTCGTTGGCTTTCATAAACCACCAATCGTTTGTAAGTAGCACAATTATTGGTGCTACAACTCTAATTCAACTAAAAGAAAACATTAATACTATCGGAGTTTCACTCAATGAAAATATCATTTCAGAAATCGATAAAATCCAAAGCATTCTTCCAAATCCCGCACCGTAAAAGAATAAAAAATCTCACATTTAATTACTGTAGGCAAAATAGTGATCATCAGTCAAATAGAAATTGTAAAGAATTATTCCCTTTTTGTTTATACTATTATGATTTTGTTTTTCTTTGTAAAAAACTTGTATTGACCCCTAACTCTTCCAAATTAAAAACAAAACTTTTATCTAATTTGTTTTATTCCAAAAATGAATCCTGGTGGCTCGTTGGATTTTCAATGATCTTGGCGAGCGGTCTCATTATTGAGCCTCAACTGATTTGTGCTGCGCTGATAAAAGGGCAACTTTCGGATATGTGGTTGTATTGGAGTGGCGCTATTGGTGCTGCTTTTAGCATTTCTTTCTTTGCTCATTTGTGGAAAAATATTCCGGTTAAAACAGAAAATGAGTTTATCTTTTTTAGATTTTCTGGTGTAGGCGCAAAAATCTTACACGCTTTTAGAAGTTTGTATATTGGAGCTATTATTGTCCCTTTTATTGTGGGTTTATGTATTTTAGGTTTTAGCAAAATAGTAGCCTATATTCTTGAAATTCCGCCCAATTCTTCGATTTATATTTTAACTGGATTTGTGTTTTTGCTGACTTTTTTTAATAGTTTCAAAACAAGATTACGAATGGATTTTATCTTGTTTGTCGTTTTTATTTTCCTGTTTTTAATTATTGTTTTCGTATTGTACAATGCAACGGGAGGTTTTTCGAACTTGGCAAATACTATGCAAATTAATAAATATAAATTTCATTTATTGCCTAAATTGGGTTCCAAGAGTTTTGCTGGTTTTCTAATTTTTGTTGGCGTTCAATGGTGGTCTGCATCTATTTTAGATTACCCAGATATGAACGGGCAAAAATTGATGGCTGTGGCAAAAACTAAGGATATTGCGAAAAGTATTTTTCTGCCTTCTTTCCTGCTTTTAGTATTCCAACTTTTGCTTTTCACATTGCCGTTTATGGCTGTTTTATACGGATTTACAAATGGAATTGCTGATAATGAGTTGGCTTTTACTGCTTTATTTGTAAAAGTTTTACCCTCATGGATGCTCCTTTTAGTACTTGCTTTTTTTATGATTCCTTTTATTTCTGTGGTTCAAAATAATCAAAATTGGGGTGGTTCTTTATTAGTTGAAAATTTTTACAAATACCATATAAATCCAAATGCTACTCAAAAAAAAATGAAGCTTTTTGGAATATTTTCAATGTTGTATATTGTGATTTTAGGTGGATTGATTGCGCTGTATTCTAGTACATTACTTGGAATGATTCAGTTATTTTTTTCTATAACGGCTGGAGTTGGACCCGTTTTTGTTTTGCGATGGTGTATTGGTGGCGAATTAATGCTTGGTCACAATTATCGGCAATGGTTTCGGCCTTGGTCGCTCCTCCTCTATTCGATTGGTTGTATTTCAATTCTAATACCATAAAGACATTGATTACATCCTTACAAAGCGAATGGAATCTTGATTATTATCCTATTAAAATCGTGTTGTTAACCGTCATTGTATGTGGAATTTGGTTGACGGTTACTTTTTTGACACCGCCAACCGACAGGAAAATTTTAAACACCTTTGTAGCAACGGTTAAACCAGGCGGGTTTTGGAAAGGGTTTGAAAATAATGGAGAAAGTTGTTTTAACATCCGACTGATTGCTTGGCTAATTCAGGCAGGAAACGGGTTTTTAGTTTATTTTATGTTTTGGGACTTTTTAACGGGAAATTACTCGGAATTTATACTCTTGTTGCCTGTTTTTATATTCTCCTTTTTTACGTCATTTACCATTATTAAAAAAGCAAATGAGTTTTATAATAAACAATTAATTAGAAAAAATTAATCCAATAATTTTAGAATCCAAGTAGCGCCTTTTTCTTTGCAAAAAGATTTTAAATTTTCATCTATCATTTTTTTGTTTTGTCCGGTTGCATAAAGGGAGGCAAGACCAAACTCGACAGCTGCTTTCTCGTTACTTTCATTTTGAAAAAGTATGTTATGAATCCGAAAGGGTGCATAAATAATTTTACTATTGAAATGCAAAGATTTACAAATCCAATACAATTGTAGTGCATACAAAGCAATACTATAAATATCTTTCTTTTGATTTTTAATTAAATTGTCAATAATTTCATTAAATGCATCGAATTCATACAGTTCTTCCTTTATTCCAAAAAGTAAAATTGCTTTTAATGATCTCGAAAACAACCATGCTTTTTCATGGTCATTAAAGCCAACCGATAATCCGATTAATTCCGTTAAATGATTTTTCCAAGTACTTTGAAGAATACCGTTGAAACCGTCAATGAGAATTAAACATTCTGTCCATCTTGACAATTCATGAAAATGACTTTTTCTTTTATCCAGTCGAGCGGTTAATTTCTCAAACTTTGAAACATACACCGATTTTAACTGATTTTTATGAGCAGTTTGACTAATATTAAAAGAGTAAGCAAATAATTTTTTATAATCATTATCTATTCTTGGTAAGTAATAATTTATTAAAGCGTCCGAAAAATAGTTATTTTCATTATTCTCATCAACATAACATTCATAAAAAAACAAATTACCAATGCTACTTTCGGCTAACAACTGAAGTAATTCCTTTTGGTTTTTACTTATCCGAACATAGGCACCTATAAGTTCGGCAGCGGTAAACAGCACGGCTTCATTTTCATTGTTCTGAGCCTTAGCTAAAATTACTCTTAAATCAATAAAATTTTCTGAAGCCAGTGCTAATTGCAATACCGCTAATGAAAATCCATCAGATGCCTCGGTTAGAAAAAAATTAGGGTCAAATGGAATGTTAGTTTGGTTGGCACAAAAATCATCCCAATCGTTATAATTCAAATACCGAGCTAAAACATTCAAAGTGTCTTTATAAGGAGTTCGGAAAGGCTTTACTACGCCGTACAATCTTGCGATAGTGTGTGAAGAAATATGCAGTTTTTCTGACGCCAATGAATTGGACACTTTTTCGGCATCTGCAATATTCTTTATTTTGAAACCCAATTGGCTTTCAATTTTATTACAAATAGTTATTATATAAGGGCTCGGCTGGTTCATGTTTGATTTTTATTTCAATACAAATATAATAGTAAAAGGTTTTGATTGTAAAGTTGCAATAAGTTGCAATTTATTTTAGTTGGGGAATGGATTAATATTGTGGAGTAATATTGATTTTAGACGTCTTTAATTAACGGTGCTAAGAAAAGGTTTAGCAATTTATCTTTAAAACACAAAAACAAATGAAGTTAAGAAGAGAAGAGGTTCTTGCAGAAGCAGCGGTCACATATTTAGATTTTTTATCGTCAATTAACTGGGAAAACGAACTCTTTGTTAAAGGCATAAATGAAGGTAAAAATAAATTCCTGTCAAATCTTTATATAAGCATGCTTAAAAAGAATAAATATTTGATTTCTAATTATTATTCAAAAGAGGCAGCGATTCAATTAAAACAAAATGATTTTCGAGATTTAGTTTTTGAGCATATGATTCCAAAACAAAAATACATTCAAAGTCCTTGTGAAAAAATTGCTCAAATGGAGATAAGTTATGAAGAAAAATTAAATTTAATTCGTATGAATTTAAATGAAAAATGGCATATAGCGACTATTACCAAAACAGAAAATAAAACTCTTAAACTAGGAAAGACAATGCCATTAAATCAAGAAAATAATATTTTTGCTAGATATGAAAAATTTAATATTGAACTGGTTACAAATCCTTTATGGAAATAATTTACTAACTAATAAGAACAAAATAAAGTATAATCTTCTAATAATTTTAAGTATTTTCTTTTTTAAGATAAATGCTCAAGTACCTAATATTAGTTATAATAACACTAGCCCCTATACTTTTGCGGTTGGCACTGCTATTAACCCTATAACACCTACAAATACAGGAGGTTCAATACCTGCATCAGCATATGGATCTGTATCTACGTTTGCAGGATTAAGTACTGCAGGAGATACAAATGGTAATAGCTGGACCGCCAAGTTTAACAATCCATGGGGCGTTGTGATAGATGCTAATGGAAATTTATTTGTTTCAGATTTAGTTAATAATAAAATTCGTAAAATTACACCTACTGGTATGGTAAGCACATTTGCAGGTAATGGTACTGCTGGTAATACCGACGGAATAGGTGTTTTGGCTAGCTTTAACTATCCTACCTCTTTAGCTTTAGATAGTAATGGAAATTTATATGTTTCTGATTCAGGTAATCGTACAATTCGTAAAATAACTCCAGATGGTGTTGTTAGCACCTTTGCAGGAAATGGTTTAAGAGGAGAGGTAGATGGAATCGGAATTTCAGCTGGTTTTATTGGTGTAACTTCTTTAGTTTTTGATTCTAGCGGAATTTTATATGTAACAGACGGAAATAAAATACGCAAAATAACACCTGACGGAATGGTAAGTACCTTTGTTGGTAATCTAATTGTTGGATATGCTGACGGAGTTGGTGTTTTAGCTAGTTTTAACCAGCCTTCTGGAATAGCAATTGATAATCTTGGAAATCTTTTTGTGACTTCACTTATGCAGAATAATGGTTATGCAATTAGAAAAATAACACCAACAGGTGTAGTAAGTACTATCAAAACTGCGGATCCCGTTATTACAGGTAGAATATTTGAACTTAGTATTGCTAGTTATGCTATTGTGATAGATAATTTAGGACAAATATACATCCGTGATGACGCAAATAGGAAGATAAGAAAAATCAACCAAAATGGAGAATTAATTACAGTTGCTGGTAACGGTCTTATTGGATATGTTGATGGTACAGCTTCAACATCATCTTTTGGATCGCTAGGTCAAACAGGAATGGTATTAGATAATTCCGGGAATTTATTTATTGCCGATAGGGCTAATCATAAAATTAGAAAAACATCTATTTATGGCTATTCTGTATTACCAGATTTGCCATTAGGTTTACATTTGTCAACAAGTGGTGTAATTAGTGGCACTCCTCAAGAAGCAAAATCACCTAAAACATATACTATAACTGCTTATAACGCTATGGGGCAAAGTAGCTCATCAATAGTTATAGGGACTTCCGTTTCCCCACCAATCATTAATTATCCCAATAGTAATTATATAAATTATTCAATTGGAGTGAGAACACAAGTAAATCCAATAAATACAGGAGGGAAAATACCGAGTGGTTGTTATGCAAATGTAACCACTTTATCAGCACTTACAACTGGCAACGCGGATTCGGCAATAGCTACAGCGAGTTTTAACAAACCTTTTAATATAACTATAAATAATTCTGATGATTTATTTGTAACTGACAGTAATAACAATAGAATACGTAAAATTTCAGCACAGGGCTACGTTAACACAGTAGCAGGTGGAACTGCTGGTGTTATAGATGGGGTTTATGCAAATGCGACTTTTAATAACCCTCAGGGAATATGTATAGATAACATTGGTAATGTTTTTATTGGAGATTCAGGCAATAGAAAAGTAAGAAAAATATCCAACAATAATTATGTTAGCACATTTGCAGGTAGTGGTTTAGCGGGGTCAACAGATGGCGTAGGGACTGCTGCAAGTTTTGGCGCTAATAATTGTATGGCATTTGATACTTTTGGAAATTTATATAGTGGTGATAGCAATAAAATAAGGAAAATAACTTCTAATGGTACAGTGAGTACTTTTGCTGTTTTTCTTCAGGGAAGTGTTAGTGGTTTAGCATTTGATAGTATTGGGAATTTATTTGCAAGCGTAACTAATAATCTTGTTAATTCTGTTAATGTAATATATAAAATTACACCTTCAGGGATTGTAAGCGTATTTGCAGGAGGTATACCAGTACCTGGTAATCCTCCGCCCAATGTTTTTATAGGACCATCTGGCCTAATATTTGACAAATTAAACAACTTATATGTTTGTGATACTGGTAACCGAAGAATATGTAAAATTACACCTTCTGGAACAGTCAGCACTTTTGCGGGTAGCGGCACAGCTGGTAGTGTTGATGGAATAGCTAATTCTGCTAGTTTTTCTAATCCTTCTGGTATAACTATAGATTCATTTGGCAATTTATTTGTAACTGATGGTGGTATTCGCAAAATCCCTACCTATGGTTATTCTATAACACCTAGTTTACCTTCTGGATTAGCTTTTGAATGCTCAAATGGTACTATCTGGGGTACTGCAACAGCAACTATAAGTGAATCCCAAGTATATACAGTTACCGCCTATAATTTAGGCGGTGTAAGTTCTTGTAATGTAAGATTTACTACACGTTCTCTAGAAACCACCTCTTTTGAAAAAGGAATGATAAAAATTTACCCTAATCCAGCCAATGACAAATTTATTATAGACTTTGGCAATGAATTAATTTCAAACTACACTATCAAAATTAATAACCTACTTGGTCAAGAAGTTTATAGCAATATTGTAGACAAACCAAAATTTGAGATTACTAAAACATGGCAAGGTGCTGGGATGTTTTTTATAAAAGTGTATAACGAACAAAATAATGTTGTCGCTGTAAAGAAAATAATTTTACAATAAATAATTTGAGCCTAAAAGCTTCAAAATTCAAGTTTAAAGAGTGAAAATTCAGGTTCAAAGCTTGAAATTTTACCCTTTTTACCTGAAAATTCAGGTTATTAACTTAGAAATTGGAGTTAAGTGAATTTCATTTGCAGCGAAAAGCCCACAGGCAAGTGAAGCGAAAGCGGAACTTGGCGAGGACTTGCAGCGGAATGCCCGACCGCAACTGGAACGTAAGTGAAAGTTGGGGTAATGCCTAAAAAAAGCATTATAAACTATAATTTCTACAAAACTTAACACCATTTTATCAACCGTTTCAAAACGCTTATCCTAAATTTGTAAAAAATAAATTTATGCTAAATTTTGAATTATACAATCCTACCAACCTAGTTTTTGGAAAAGGACAAATCGAAAAATTATCTGTATTAGTACCAAAAGACGCCAAAATATTATTGGCTTACGGCGGAGGAAGTATTTTCAAAAATGGGGTTTACGACCAAGTGAAAACTGCTTTAAAGGGTTTTGAAATCGTGGAATTTGGCGGAATCGAACCCAACCCACATTACGAAACGCTAATGAAAGCCGTTGCAATTGTCAAGGAACAAAACATCACTTTCATTCTTGCCGTGGGCGGAGGATCTGTAATTGACGGGGTAAAATTCATTTCTGGAGCCACAAAATTTGATGGAAATCCTATAACTATTTTAATCAATAGAATCCTAATAAAAGACCTTTCTAGGGTAATTCCATTCGGAACTGTTTTGACCTTGCCAGCTACGGGAAGCGAAATGAACTCGGGATCGGTAGTTACCATAGAAGCAACTCAAGAAAAATTAGCTTTTGGCGGAAGCGCATTATTTCCGAAATTCTCGATTTGCGACCCAACTGTAATTGCATCTTTGCCAAAAAGACAAATTCAAAACGGTATAATTGACGCCTATACGCACGTTATGGAACAATATTTAACCTATCCACACGAAGGTTTATTACAAGACAGAATTGCCGAAGGAATTTTGCAAACCTTAATTGAGATTGGTCCAAAAGTCGTCGAAAATCCAACCGATTATGCGTTAGCATCAAATTATATGTGGAGTTGCACAATGGCGCTGAACG
>JBIIFA010000073.1:0-8583 GCA_044237565.1 Flavobacterium sp. | reverse complement strand
TCATTGAGTTTTTACAAAATCTTTTGAAAGTTTTATCTCTTTCATACGTTATTTTCAAACCCGTTTCCTGATGTGAAAAAACAGTATCAATCTTATAGAATTCTTGAATTATATTAAAAGCATTGATAGTTTCAGATGAAACGATCAATAATTTTGTATTATGAATCAATAACTGATTGTTAATGTCAACCAAGGATTGTTTGATAAAATTCCAATGGCGTTGGTTATAATGACCGTCATTTTCCAATGAAGGCTCAAAAACATAAAGTAATAATGTAGGTTTATTTGATTTTAAGGCATTAAAAATTGCTTCATTATCTTGCAAACGAAGGTCTCTTTTGAACCAAACCACATTGATATGTTTTCTATTATCGCTCAATTAATTATTTTTAATTTTTATTTCGTCTGCACTTTTCACTGCAATATTTAACATCATCCCAAACCTTTTCCCACTTTTTTCTCCAATTGAAAGGTCTGTTACAAACCAAACATATTTTTGAAGGCAAATTTTCCTTTTTTAATTAGTTGTATTTTTGATACTGATTGACAACAATTGTAGCTTTTAAATCAAACATCAAGTTGTACAATCCGAAAAATGTTCTGTTCATATAGATGAAATGTTTGGAACCTCGATTGCCATTCATTTTTCTAAGATTGGTGTCTTTTGCAAATCGCTCTCCCAATTTTGCAATGTTTCCAAAGAAATCTGGATCTGAAAAATCAAAATTTTCTTCTTGAAAAGGCTTTGTAAACAAAGACAATAAATCGTAAAACATTTCTGTAAAATAAACGATTTCTTCTTTTGAATCGTCAGTTCTTAGGATTTCTAATTCAAATAATTTAGCACTAAATAATTTTGGATTATTGATTACTTTTTTGTCAATCAACTCAAAATAAGGAATATAAAACTCATTTGGAATTTGTTTCATACAACCAAAATCCAAAGCTACAAGTTGATTTTCGTTGTTTACTAAGAAATTTCCTGGATGTGGATCAGCATGAACTTTTTTCAAAATGTGAATCTGATACATATAAAAATCCCATAAAGCTTGACCAATTTTGTCCGCAATTTCTTGATTAGTATTTATAGCGGTAAATTCCGATAGGTGTTTTCCAGTCATCCAATCCATCGTGATAATTCTTTCAGATGAATATTCTGGATAATATTCTGGGAAAACTAAATTCTCAATTTTATTACACGCTTTTACAACTTCTTGACTTTGTTTTAATTCCAATAAATAGTTGGTTTCCTCAATTAATTTATCTTCAACTTCTTTGAAATATTTATCAGAATCTTTTCCTTGAAGATTAAACATTCTAATGGCGATAGGCTTTACCAATGCTAAATCGGATGAAATGCTATTTGCAACTCCAGGATATTGAATTTTTACCGCTAATTTTTTTCCGTTTTTCACTGCTTTGTGAACTTGCCCAATACTTGCTGCATTCACAGAGTTTGCATTGAATTCATCAAAAATTTCATACGGCGATTTCCCAAAATTTGTTTTGAATGTTTTCAATACTAATGGCGCTGAAAGTGGCGGAACAGAAAATTGTGATAAAGAGAATTTTTCAACAAATGCTTGCGGCAAAAAACTCTTGTCCATACTCAACATTTGGGCGACTTTCAGAGCACTTCCTTTCAAACTTTTCAGCCCGTCGTAAATATCTTCTGCATTATTTTCATTCAGTTTATCCTTATTTAATTCAGGATTCACCATCTTTTCTCCGTAATATTTCAAATAATTAACACCAACTTTTGCTCCTGTTTGTACTAATTTTGTTGCTCTTTGAATCTTTGATGTAGGTATGTAATCTATGGTTTTCATTATTTTGAGTATATTTTTTCTTTGAAAATGAATTTTCCAAAATCAATTAAGCTGTCAATTGGGGCAATATTCATCAATTCAAAGGTTGCTTTTATTGATTTTTCTATATAAATATCTGTCTTTTCAAATGCAGGCGAACTGTCATCCAACCAGAATTTCATCGTTAACAATAATTGAAACCAAGACGATTCTTGAAATGCTTTTTCCTGAAAATTCTGAAATTGTTCTTGTTGTGTTCTGAAGTCATCTGTTATGATTTCTGAAACGAATTTTTTATAATTCATTCTTAAACTTGTCAATTGCATCAGGTTTTTTAATTGATTTCCGTGCTCTTTCAAAGTCATTACAACATAACTTCTGTTGGCTGTCAATAGCTCAAAAAAAGTAAAATTGAATCCCAATAATTTACTTCTCATATCGTAGGATTCGTATTCTTTGTCTTTATGCAGCAATTCAATCGTTTTGTCGTAAAACATTTTGAAAATTTCTTTCTCTACACTTTCTATAGTTCCAAAAAAAGTATAAAATTCTGTTTCCGTTATTTCGTTTACTTTAGTGAATTTATAAACCGATTTAGGCTTTTCATTGTGCTCCAATGAATAATTCATGTACATAGAAACAATTTTTTCTTTCGTAATTGCCGATTTTTTAGTTGCCATATTTATATTAATTTTGAGAGTATAAAGGTATAAAATGTTTAACGATATACAATATTTGTTAAACAAAAATAATTTGTTAATTTTTACACAATAAGAAAAGCCCAATTCACAGTTTTTTATCAGAACAATGAAAGGGACTTTTGGGATATATTGATAATTAAAGAAAAAGGAAATGTCGCTTTATTACTTTTTGTTAATAAAAAGTAACTGCAGATTCTCAGATTTCTAAATTATTAGAAAACAAATCTGCGAATCTGCGGTAAAATTTTGGTGAATTAAATTTTAGTCTGTCTAGTTTAGTAACTCAAAATCATCGTTATCAGCTCTTTTTAAAATGCTTTCCGGAAGTGCTTTTTTGGCTTTAGCCCCCATCTTTTTTAATTTTTCAACACTCGTAATTAGGTTTCCTTTACCTTCCACAAGTTTGTTCATTGCTGCACCATATTCAATTTTACTCTCATCGATTTTCTTACCAATTTTGATTAAATCTTCAACAAAACCTTGAAATTTATCATACAATGCACCCGCTTGTCGCGCAATTTCCATCGCATTTTCTTGCTGTTTTTGGTTTGCCCACATGCTATCAATCGTTCGTAAAGTCGCTAATAAAGTTGAAGGTGTAACAATCACAATATTCTTTTCGAATGCTTTATTGTACAATGTGGTATCTTCGTTCAATGCCATTGCAAATGCAGGTTCTATCGGTATAAATAGCAATACAAAATCGGGACTTTCTATTTCGTATAAATCGTGATAATTTTTTTCTCCCAACTGTTCAACGTGGCGTTTTATGGAACTTACGTGTTCTTTTAAATAGCCAATCTTCAAAGAATCATCTTCTTCATTGATGTATTTTTCATACGCTGTTAAAGACACTTTTGAATCTACAATCATCTTTTTTCCGTCAGGAAGATTAATTACAACATCGGGGAAAACTCTATTTCCGTCAACAGCAGTATGGCTTTGTTGCACATAATATTCGCGGTCTTTTTCTAATCCTGATTTTTCTAAAACGCGTTCCAAAACCAATTCGCCCCAGTTTCCTTGCATTTTACTATCGCCTTTAAGCGCTTTTGTCAAATTCAAAGTTTCCTTGCTCATTTGTGCATTCATTTCACTTAGGCCTATAATTTGTTGGCGTAAAGCGGCGTGATAATCGATACTTTCTTTATGCGTGTCATCTACTTTTTTCTCGAATAATTGAATTTTTTCTTGCAATGGAGACAAGATATTCTTCATGTTTTCTTTATTTTGTTCCGTGAATTTAGATGATTTTTCTTCTAATATTTTATTAGCCAAATTCTCAAATTCCTTTGTAAATTTCTCTTGTAATTTTTCAACTTCTTCCTTTTGTTCTTTGTTGCGTTCCCAAAGATTTTCAAAATCATTTTCCTTTTTGGAAAGTTGAATATTTATCGCTTCTTTTTCAGTTCTAATGGTTTCCTTTTCAGAATTTGAAGTTGCTAATTGTGATTTCAATTCTTCAATTTGAAAACTCAAACCATTATTTTTCTCCTCTAAAGCGGCTTGATCCGATTTTGCATTGGCAGAAAAAAGAAGTTTTCCAATAAAGATTCCTATGATAAGTGCAATTACGAAAGCTGCTAATACTAAAAGAGTTTGTGACATGGTGCGTGACTTTTTATAAATGTAAAAATAAACAATACTATTCTATTTAAAATTTTTAATAAAGATAATTTGAAAAATGTATTTTTACACCTTATTATAATCAAGTTATGCACCAACACTTTATTCTTCATAAACCGTATGGTTTTTTGAGTCAATTTATATACGAATTAAAAAGGAAGAAAAAGCTTTTGGGTGAACTATACGATTTCCCTGAAGGGACTATGGCCATTGGGCGTTTGGACGAAGATTCTGAAGGTTTGTTGCTGTTGACTACCGATGGAAAAGTGAGTGAACAGATTCGCAGCAAAAAAGTGGATAAAGAATATTACGTTCAAGTGGATGGAATTATAACTCTTGAAGCCATTGAAAAATTGCAAAATGGTGTTGAAATTGGTTTTGAAGGAACTAAATATACTACCAAACCTTGCAAAGCCTTTTTGGTTTCTGAAATTCCGAATTTTGGGGAACGAGGAAAGAAAATTCGGGATGAACGCCACGGGCCAACTTCTTGGGCTTCGATAACGGTCAAAGAAGGAAAATTTCGTCAAGTTAGAAAAATGACTGCAGCAGTTGGATTTCCTACTTTACGATTGGTGCGCATCCGAATAGGAAACGTACATTTGAACGAATTAAAAGTGGGTGAAGTTATTGAGGTTTCTGATTTCAATTTAACGATTAAACAAATTACCAAATAAACAATCTAACTATGTTGAACATCGTTTTAGTAGAGCCAGAAATCCCTAATAATACTGGAAACATTGGCAGATTGTGTGTTGGAACTGGAAACAGATTGCATCTCATTCATCCGTTTGGATTTCAAATTACAGATAAAAATTTGAAACGTTCTGGTTTGGATTATTGGGTGCATTTGGATTGGAAGGAATATCAAAATACGGAGGAATGGAGTGCCCAAATTCCAGATGTTTCTCGTGTGTTTTTATTTAGCTCTCACGCTGAAAAATCTTATTTAAAAGAGAGTTTTCAAGACGGAGATTGGTTGGTTTTCGGAAAAGAAAGTGTGGGTTTAAGTGAATTGGTATTGAGTCAATTTCAGAATCATTTAACGATTCCAATTTCCCCTTTGGTACGAAGTTATAATCTTGCCAATTCGGTAGCATTTGCCATTGGCGAAGCAAAAAGACAGATAGAAGTTAAATAGATAGTTCTGTGAAATTTATATTATCGAATAACAAACTTCCCTTTTTCGCTATCAAAAGCAATATGATCATCTTTGAATAAAGTATCAAAATTACCTTTCATAATAAAATTACAAGGTTGATCTTGAACCACTGTTTCTGGAGTCATAATAATCATTTCATCACTAATTTGTATTGCCATATCAATATCGTGCGTCGAAAAAAGGATGCATTTTTGAGTTTCGTGTGCTAATTTTTTCAAGAGTTTAAAAAGCGCAACTTTGTGTAATAAATCCAAATGCGTTGTCGGTTCGTCCAAAATTATCAAAGGCGTGTCTTGTGCCAAAGCCCTCGCTACCAATACGTTTTGAAGTTGACCATCGCTAATTTCGTAATGCTTTTTATCTGCCAAAGAAGTGATTTGTGTGAGTTGCATCGCTTCATTAATTTTCTCAATATCAATTTCGGTTAAGGTTCCAAGCCAATTCGTGTAGGGTTGTCTTCCTAACGCAATAATCTCAAAAACGGTTAAATTGCTCGGAGGTAATTTTTCGGTTAAAACAATACTCAGATTTTGAGCAAAGGAAAGCGAATCAAATTCAGAAATACTTTTGCCATTCAGAAAAACATCTCCTGAAATTGGGTTTTGAATTCCTGTGAGTGTTCGTAAAAGCGTTGATTTTCCTATTCCATTGGCACCAATTAAAGCAATTAATTTACCTTTTTCTAAAGACAGATTAATTTCAGATGCAATAGTGTTTACATCCTTTTTGGTAGTATATCCAATGCTTAATTGAGAAGTGGTGAGAATGTTGTTTTTAGTAGTCATTTATTTTAAATAGCAACTTCAAAAGTACGCATTGTACTTTAAATAAAAGCATATTTATTTCTTTTTCAAGATTTTATATTCTTCATAACATTCGCTAATGGCGTCCATAATTTGCAAATCGTTTGCCGTTCTTATGAATGATTCCGAGTAATTACAACGTTCTAAAATTTCGGGAATTTCTTTTTTGTCGATACCAAGAAGAACAGATATGGTTTCTCTATCAAATTTGGAAGCTAATAAATTCCGAACTGTTTCATCCTTTTTCAAACTTTTCAATCGCTTTAATTCTTTTGGTTTTTTTCCAAAGAAATTATAGAGCATATCAGCAGGATTAAATATAGAACCCATCACTTTACTGAAGGCACCTGGTGAATATTCGCCCGCTTCATAGCCTTGTTCTAATCCAGAAATACTGTATCTGTAATTTTCTTTTGTTGGAATTAATTTGGAATCAATTTCTAAATAACCCGTTAAATCGTAGGGGCGAACCACAACTTCTTCTAATGCAATGGCACTTTCGGTCATTTGGATTTTGGTAGTTTTATTTTTTACCCAGTCGTTTGTAACTCTGATTTTTAAGGATTTAAATCCAATTAGGGAAAGGTGTAAAGTATCGGTAACGCCAACTTCAATTTCAAAATTACCTTTTGAATCGGAGACTGTTCCTCTTACTTTGTTTATATTGATAATATTTACGTTTGACAACGGAAGTTGGTTGTTGTCATTGACAATTGTTCCAAAAACTTTTTGAGTTACTGTTGTTTCCTGCGAAAAAACAGTCGTTCTGGCAAGTATAAATAAAAAGAAAACTACAAAATATCTCATGTCAGGGTTTAAAACTTTAAAAGTAATAAAACATGTAAGATATTTTGTAGTTTCTTAGTATAATTATAAGAAAATTAACAAATAGTGTTAGCTTTTTCTTGGTCTTCTTTCTCTTGGAGCATCACTAAAACCTTCCGATCTTCTTGGTGCTCTTTCAGATGAACCTTCAGTTCTTGGAGCTCTGTCAGATGAAAAACCACCCGTTCTTGGAGCAGCACTTCTTCCACCAAAACCACTTTCTCTAGGAGCTGAACTTCTTCCTCCGAAACCGCCTTCGCGTGGAGCTGAACTTCTTTCGCCTCTAAATCCGCCAGAACTTTCTCTTCTTGGAGCAAAACTTCCTTCTCTTCTTGGAGCAGAACTTCTTTCACCACCTGAGCGACCTCCGCCAAAACCACCACCAGAACTTCTTCCGTTGTGATCACGTCTTCCGCCACCATCATTTTTAGAAATTTCAACATTGATTCTACGTCCTTCTAATTGAACGTTATTCAATACTTCCATTACTTTGTCTGAATGTTCAGGGTCTGTATTAAAGAAAGAGAAACCTTCTTTTACATCAACTTTGAAAACATCATCACGACCAAGGTCTAATGTTTCTTTCAAGTAATCTTTCAAAGACATCCAATCGAAATTGTCTCTTGATCCAATATTAACGAAATAACGCACTGCGCCATTATTGCTATTTTCTCTTGGAGCACCATCTCTATCATCACGGTCACGTCTTTCAGAACCTGAAGATTGATTAGAAATATCTCTATTTTTCTTGTAATATGCGATGAAACGGTTGAATTCAACAGAAACCATTTTCTTGATTAATTCTTCTTTCGTTAAACCTTCAAGAACATTGTTAATTGCTGGAAGATAGTTGTCAATTTCGTGATCAACTTCCGTGTCTTTAATTTTGTTGGCTAAGTGCAACAATTGAATTTCGCAAATTTCGATTCCAGAAGGAATTGTTTTTTCTTCAAATTTTTGTTTAATGATTCTTTCAATTGAAGAAATCTTACGCAATTCACTTTTTGTTACAATTACGATAGAAGTTCCAAGTTTCCCAGCTCTTCCTGTACGTCCTGAACGGTGATTGTACGTTTCAATTTCATCAGGTAATTGATAATTTACAACGTGTGTAATATTATCAACGTCAATTCCACGAGCCGCAACATCAGTAGCAACAAGCATTTGAATTTGACGACCTCTAAAAGATTTCATAACGCCATCACGTTGCGCTTGAGATAAATCTCCGTGCAATGCAGCAGCACTATAACCGTCTTCAATTAATTTTTCAGCAACAGCCTGAGTGTCCCGTTTCGTTCTACAAAAAACTACTGAGAAAATATCTGGGTTAGCATCTGCTAAACGCTTCAAAGCTTCGTAACGATCACGCGCATTTACAAGGTAAAATTCGTGTGAAACGGTTGCAGAGCCTGAGTTTTTAGTACCCACAGTAATTTCTACTGGATCGTGCATGAATTGTTTTCCAATTCTTGCCACTTCGGCTGGCATAGTTGCAGAAAACAACCACGTGCTTTTGTCATCTGGTGTAGTTGAAAGGATATTTACGATATCTTCGTAGAATCCCATATTCAACATTTCGTCTGCTTCGTCAAGAATACAGTAATTAATTTGAGAAATGTTTACCAATCCTCTGTTAATCATATCTTGCATTCTTCCTG
>JBIIFA010000074.1:0-8583 GCA_044237565.1 Flavobacterium sp. | reverse complement strand
CTATTAGCAATATTAATATCAAAACAAATGTATTGTCAAAAGACAAAAATTCAGATATTAAATCAAAAAAATAATAATCCTATTGAAAACGTTCAAATTTATGCTGACTCTACCCTAATTGAAAAAACAGATAAAGATGGGTATTTTAAAATAAATTTCAATAAAATAAATAAAATATCTTTAGTTAGAGAGGATTATTATGATAAAATAATAAATGTAAAAGACTTAAATAAAAATATTTATTTAAAAAAAATTAATGCAATAGTTCTAAATGAGGTTTTGGTTCCAAATCTAAATATTAATACTGTTTTAGATAGTATTTTAAATAATATGAAATTAAAAAATGTAATGATTACTCAATATTTACATTTTTCAAATTGCTTTACTACAGGAAGCGATACATTAATATTTATTAATAAACGTATAGTTCATAAGAATAGGGATGGTTATTATTGTGAAAATGACAAAAATATAGTTAATAATTTCAATTTAACAAATAATTTTAACGCTGTGTATTTTATAAATAACGGAGAGATTAGTTTTAATCTAGATTACCGTCATGTCAATCCTCCATCAATTAGCACTGAATACCAAATAGTCATTAAGTATCGTAAAGGGTTTGATTATTCATTAACAAAAGCAGATGGTTTTTATAAAATAAAATTTGAAAATAAAAAAAACAATAAAGAATATCCATATAGTGGCTATATTATAGTAGATTATGACGACTTTGGTCTTAATGAATTTAGTTGTAAATCTAGCATTGACATTAAAAACAAGAGAAATATTATATTTAAGGACAAAATAATTAATTTTAAAATCCTTTTTGAAGAAAGTTTTATTAAATATAGTAAAAATGAAAATGGTAAATATGAATTAGTTACTTATAGCTTTGATAGCCAATTTCAAATACTTGATGGCACATTTAAAGATAAAATCTTTAAAAACACATGTAGAAAAGAGCCTACATTACCTTTTGAGGCTTCCAAAACGGAAAAATTTGATTTATTAACCTATAAAATTCTAAAATGAAAAAATATCTAATAATTCCACCTAAACTTATAAAAGTAAAATAATTGTAATAATTAGTTGTTTCGATTTTTGTATGATAAAAAAATACAGATTGCAAACCCTTGTTATTGGGCTAGGGATCAAGAATATCGAAAAATTATTATCTATCCAATCAATTGTGCAAATAATTCCTCTTTGTCATTCAAATAATTGAATTGAAAACCTTTGCTTTTCATTCTTGTTTTGATGGCCAAAACATCAGTTCTGTTTTTGAGTTCCAAACCTACAATTACAGGTCCCGATTCTCGATTGTTTTTTTGCTTGAATTGGAAATAGGTAATATCATCTTCCGGACCTAAAATGTCATTTACAAATTCTTTCAACGCACCAGGACGTTGTGGAAATTGTATCATAAAATAATGCATTAAGCCTTCATAGAGCAAAGAACGCTCTTTGATTTCTGCCG
The DNA here is from genome assembly GCA_044237565.1 of Flavobacterium sp. Classification (GTDB taxonomy): domain Bacteria; phylum Bacteroidota; class Bacteroidia; order Flavobacteriales; family Flavobacteriaceae; genus Flavobacterium. Next base: position 7,106 of record JBIIFA010000074.1, on the reverse strand, counting down.
TTCTTTCAATGTCATTATTGCTTCCGCTGACAATACAAACCACCGTTTTACCTTTGATTTCATCTTTATAAAAATCCAATGCAGCAATGCTTAATGCCCCAGCCGGTTCTACAACCATTGCTTCTTCATTGTACAATCGTAAAATTGTTGTACACACTTTTCCTTCAGGAACAAGGAGTATAGCGTCAATATTATTTTTACAAATTTCAAAATTTAGCGAACCAACTTGTTTTACCGCCGCACCGTCCACAAATTTATCGATGTTTTCTAATCGTGTATTCTTGCCATCAGCAAGTGCTGTTTTCATTGATGGCGCACCTTCAGGTTCAACACCAATTATTTTTGTATTTGGGCTTAATTTTTTAAAAACGCTAGAAAGTCCTGAAATTAATCCTCCGCCACCAACGGGTACAAAAACATAATCAATAGCAATTGTTGCCGCGTCCAAAATTTCTACACCCACAGTTCCTTGACCTGCAATTACTTTTATATCATCAAAAGGAGGAATAAATGGACGGTTGTTTTCATTTGCATATTCAAATGCTTTCGCATAGGCATCGTCAAAAGTATCACCAATGAGTACAATTTCAACAAACTCTTTCCCGAACAATTGCACTTGCTTAATCTTCTGTTTCGGAGTGGTTTTGGGCATGTAAATCTTGCCCTTAATTTTTAGTAAATGACAAGAATAGGCAACTCCTTGCGCATGATTTCCTGCACTAGCACAAACAATTTCTTGGGTTTTATCGGCATCAGAAAGGGTGCTAATTTTATTGTAAGCACCTCTAATTTTATAAGAACGCACCACTTGCAAATCTTCTCTTTTTAGAAGAACAGTTGCTTGGAATTCTTCGGATAGATTTCTATTTTCAGTTAGCGGAGTAGGGAAAACTACTCCGTCCAACTGAATTTTGGCTTTCATTACTTCGTCAAATACATTCATATTTTTATCCTATTGGATGGTAAATTTGTTATTCAACAATTTTTTTCATTGCAGTCATAATTTCGCGAAGTTCTGCTCCACAAATTTCAATGGAATGGTTGCGAATGGCCGCATTCACTTTAACCAATTCAAAATTATCTACGCTTCCATTTGCAGTAGCATTATAGTTTTTTCCGATTAAATTGGTTTCCACTTTGCTCATAAAATCAGCCAAAAGTGGTTTGCAAGCGTGATCAAATAAATAGCATCCGTATTCTGCAGTATCAGAAATTACACGGTTCATTTCATATAGTTTTTTACGCGCAATTGTATTCGCAATTAGTGGTGCTTCGTGCAAAGATTCGTAATACGCAGATTCATTTTTGATTCCAGATAGTGTCATCGTTTCATAAGCCAATTCCACTCCCGATTTTACAAAAGCAACCAATAATGTAGCATTATCAAAATAGTCTTGTTCGGCTATTTCTACTGCTCCTGCTGCCGTTTTTTCAAAGTCTGTTTCGCCAGTTGCCGCTCTCCAAGTCATTAGGTTTTTATCGCCTTCAGTCCAATCTTCCATCATAGTTTTAGAAAATTCACCCGACAAAATATCATCCATATGTTTCACAAAAAGGGGACGCATAATGTCTTTCAATTCTTCAGACAATTGGAATGCTTCAATCTTAGCAGGATTGGATAAACGGTCCATCATATTAGTAATTCCACCAATTTTCAAGGCTTCCGTAATTGTTTCCCAACCGTATTGAACCAATTTTGATGCATATGATGCCTCAATTCCTTTTTCAACCATTTTATTGAAACTTAGGATAGAACCTGTTTGCAACAATCCACAAAGAATGGTTTGTTCGCCCATTAAATCCGATTTTACTTCAGCCACAAATGAAGACAGTAATACGCCCGCTTTGTGTCCGCCAGTTCCAACGCAATAGGCTTTTGCAATTTGCAAACCTTCACCATTCGGGTCATTATTTGAGTGAACAGCAATTAGCGTTGGTACTCCAAAACCGCGTAAATATTCTGCACGAACTTCCGAAGCTGGTGATTTTGGTGCAATCATAACCACGGTAATGTCTTTTCGGATTTGCGTTCCTTCTTCCACAATATTAAATCCGTGAGAATACGATAAACAAGCTCCTTTTTTCATCAATGGAATAATTTTATTGATAACAGAAGTATGTTGTTTGTCTGGAGCCAAATTTGAAACTAGATCTGCCGAAGGAATTATTTCTTCAAAAGTTCCGACTTCAAAACCATTTGCAACTGCATTTTGATAAGAGGCACGATTGCTTTCAATGGCTTCTTTTCTCAAAGCATAAGCTACTGTGAGTCCGCTATCTCTCATGTTTTGGCCTTGAGCCAATCCTTGAGCGCCACAACCTATGATGACAATTTTTTTACCGATTAGATAGTTTACACCATCAGAAAATTCGCTGCTTAACATTAAATCACATTTTCCTAATTCTTGAACTTTAAGTCGGTGAGGAAGTGAATTGAAATAATTTGACATTTTTTATATTTTAAGATTGTTATTGAATTATTTTATAAATTACATTTGAAAAATCATACTCTTATGATTCAAAAATTCGTTGTTAATTGGTTTTTTAGTAGGATCATTTTTCTCCATATCCAAAACCTTTTTATGAACGCCTTCACTCGATTTTATGATGGCAATTCTAGAACTTCGTACAAATTCTATTAAGCCATATTTACCCAATTCGGTAAGTAAGTTGTTAATTTCGTCGTCTTGACCAGTTGCTTCAAAAACAGTATAATCTTCTCGAATTACTACCGCTTTTGCTCCATATTCACGAAGTAAACGCTCTACTTTTACTTCTTTCATAATGATAGAAGTTGGAACTTTATACAACGCCATTTGTTGCCAAACGATTTCTTCATTGGTATTAGCATAAACTTTGAAAACATCAACAATTTTCTCTAATTGACGCACAATATTATTGACAACGGCTTCTGTTTCAATAATTACAATTGTAAATCTGTAGATTTTGTCAATTTCACTTGGTGAAGAATTCAAACTCTCTAAATTGATTTTTCTTCTCGAAAAAATAATCGCGATTTTGTTGAGTAAACCAACTTGATTTTCAGTGTAAACCGATAATGTATATTCCTTTTTCATTTTAATATTTTTTAGATTTCCATATAAATTGGGTAATCCTAAATTTCTTCTTTGCTTAATACAATTTCTGCAACGCCTTTTCCTTGCGGCACCATCGGAAACACATTGTCTTCGTGAAGTACTGCTACTTCTAATAAAAACGAACTTGGATGGTCTAACATTTCTTTCAAACTTGCTTTTAATTCTTCCCTTTTTGAAATCTGTTTTCCATCAATTCCATAAGCATTGGCAACTTTTACAAAATTAGGACTTTGAATATCTGTGAAAGAATATCTTTTTTCGTGGAATAATTCTTGCCATTGGCGTACCATTCCAAGAAAACTATTATTTAAAATCAGAATTTTAACATTGGATTTAAATTGCATAATCGTTCCTAATTCTTGGATGTTCATTTGCGCACCACCATCGCCCATTATGGCAATAACATGTCTTTCGGGCGCACCAAATTTAGCTCCAATTGCTGCTGGAAGCGCAAAACCCATTGTGCCTAAACCGCCACTTGTAATATTGCTACGTGAAATATTTTGTTTGGTATAACGACAAGCTACCATTTGGTGTTGCCCAACATCCGTAACAATAATGGCATTTCCATCAGTTAATTCATTCAAAACATTCATAACTTCTCCCATTGTCAATCCGCCTTCTGTTGGATTTAATTCTTTGGTTATCAAAGTTGAAGTTTCTTTTTCTTTTCTAATTTCAAATTCATTCATCCATTCAGGATGTGTTTTTGTATCCAATAATTCAGTTAATAAAGGCAGCGTTTCCTTGCAATTTCCCCAAACTGGAACTGTGGTTTGTACGTTTTTATCAATTTCAGCAGGATCAATATCCAAATGAATAATTTGTGCTTGTTTTGCATATTTATCCAAACGCCCCGTAACTCGGTCGTCAAATCGCATTCCAACGGCAATTAAAACATCACATTCGTTAGTCAAAACATTTGGGCCGTAATTTCCGTGCATTCCCAACATTCCAACTCCAAGTGTATGATCCGTTGGCATAGCGCTCATTCCCATTATTGTCCAAGCAGCTGGAAGTCCCGCTTTTTCAATGAAATTTGTAAATTCTTTTTCTGCATTTCCGAGTATAACACCTTGTCCAAAAACCACAAATGGTTTTTTTGCATTGTTGATTATAGTAGCGGCTTTTTCGATATATTCCATTCGAACAATTGGTTCTGGACGGTAACTGCGAATATGAATACACGGTCTGTAACCAATATATTCAAACAATTGCAGTTGTGCATTTTTTGTAATGTCAATTAAAACTGGACCTGGACGACCAGTTTTTGCTATATAAAAAGCTTTCGCTAATATTTCAGGTATTTCAGAAGCATCTGTAATTTGGTAATTCCATTTCGTAATCGGCATCGTAATATTGATGATATCGGTTTCTTGAAAAGCATCGGTGCCTAATAAATGAGCAAAAACTTGACCTGTTATACAAACTAATGGCGTGGAATCTATTTGTGCATCTGCTAATCCAGTGACCAAATTGGTTGCACCAGGGCCACTTGTTGCAAATACAACTCCCGTTTTTCCGCTCACTCTTGCATATCCTTGCGCTGCGTGAATTGCACCTTGTTCGTGACGCACCAAAATGTGACTTAGTTTGTCATTAAAGTCGTAAAGTGCATCGTAAATTGGCATAATTGCACCACCTGGATAACCAAATATTGTATCTACGGATTCAGATAATAAAGCATCAATAACTGCTAAACTTCCTGTTGTTGTTAATTTTTTAGGTTCTAATTTTACTGTCTTTGGGGCAGTTGCTGTTTCAGAATTAGCCATTTTTTATATTTTAATATCGTAATTATTTTTGTTAAGCTTCGTCAGTTACGCAACCTTCTGATGCGTCTTTTACCAATCGGGTGTATTTATATAAAACACCATTGGTTACTTTTAAAGGCGGCGTGACAAATAAAGCCCTTCTTTTTTCCAATTCTTCATTAGAAATTGCAAGGTGAATAGTATTATTTACAGCATCAATTTCAATGATGTCATTGTCTTTCACAAGTGCAATTGCCCCTCCGTCATAAGCTTCAGGAGTAATATGACCCACAACAAATCCGTGAGTTCCACCGCTGAATCTTCCATCTGTAATAAGGGCAACACTTTTTCCTAATCCCGCTCCAATAATTGCAGAAGTTGGTTTCAACATTTCAGGCATTCCGGGTCCGCCTTTTGGTCCAACATATCGAATTACAATTACATCTCCCGCTATAATTTTCTTATCTTCAATTCCTTGAATGAGTTCTTTTTCACCATCAAATACTTTAGCTGGCCCTGTAAATTTTTCACCTTCTTTTCCAGTTATTTTTGCTACAGAACCTTTGACTGCCAAATTCCCATATAGTATTTGAAGATGTCCTGTTTTCTTAATCGGATTTTCAATTGTACGAATGATGTTTTGTTCCTCAAAATCGATGTCAACAATATTTTTTAAGTTTTCTGCTAATGTTTTTCCTGTAACCGTGATGCAGTTCCCGTGAAGCATTCCTTTGCTTAAGAGGTATTTCAACACCATTGGAACACCGCCCTTTTCGTGAAGGTTTTGCATCAAATAATTTCCTCCTGGTTTAAAATCGGCGATTAATGGTGTTTTGTCACTAATTCTTTGGAAATCATCTTGTGTTATTTTAACTCCGATACTTTTTGCCATAGCAATAATATGCAGAACCGCATTCGTACTTCCTCCAAGAGCAATTAATGTGGTAATTGCATTTTCAAAGGCTTCGAAAGTCATAATGTCTTTTGGACAAATATTTTTTTCTAAAAGTAATTTTATATGATGAGCAGCTTGTTTACATTCTTCTATTTTTTCATTACTCACAGCAGGATTTGAACTCGAGTAGGGGAGGCTCATTCCTAACGCTTCAATAGCTATAGCCATTGTGTTAGCGGTGTACATTCCACCACACGCACCTGCACCGGGGCAAGAATTTTTAATGATTCCTTTAAATTCTTCTTCCGATATTTTCCCTGCAATTTTTTCTCCCAAAGCTTCAAAAGCGGAAACGATATTCAAGTCTTTTCCCTGGTATTTCCCTGGAGCAATCGTTCCTCCATACACCATAATTGAGGGACGATTCAATCTTCCCATTGCAATTATTGCTCCTGGCATATTTTTATCGCAGCCTGGAACTGCTATTACAGCATCATAATAATGACCTGCAACAACACTTTCGATACTGTCGGCTATGATTTCTCGGCTCACTAGCGAATACCGCATTCCATCAGTTCCATTAGTAATTCCGTCACTAATTCCTATGGTATTAAAAATTAAACCGACCATTTCAGAGGCGTTTACTTCTACTTTTATGTAGGATGCAAGGTGGTTCAAATGCATATTACACGTATTTCCGTCATAACCCATTGAAGCAATTCCAATAAAAGGTTGTGCCAATTCTTTATCGGTTAGGCCAATACCATACAACATTGCTTGTGCTGCAGGTTGTGTTGGGTCTTGAGTTACGGTTTTACTGTATCTATTTAATTCCATATTTCTTTGTACTGTATTTATAGTTGAACCGGTCAGGTTTTACTTTCCGAACAAAATTAGTATTGTTTTGTAATTCAACTTTCGGTTTTTCAATTGCTTTACAGTGTTAAACAGTTTATTTAAGTAAATAAATAATTGATATTCAATTGTTTACAATTAATTTATTTACGATACTTAATACTACTCATTGTTTCAAATTAGTCCAATAAATTTAACTTGATGAAATATACTAGAACAATTGGACTTGTAAATCATTGTATTGTATAGGTCCTTTACTTTTTTTTTGAAAATAAAAAAACCTCCCGAGTTGGGAGGTTCAAAAATTGATTGTATAATAGATCTATACGAAGTAGATTTTTTTTACTGTTTTTCTGGAGGAAATTGTGCTAATATTTTCGAAACAAATTCATTAATTCTAGCTTCTTTCTCACTTCTCACCTTTGTTAGGTAGCCTTCGCCTTCGCCTTGCCAAATAAGTTCTTTTTTCTTAGCATCTATTAAATCGATGAAAAGTGTGCCTTC